>JBBCGK010000001.1:320086-640172 GCA_037200965.1 bacterium | reverse complement strand
CTGTCGGAACCCAAAACGAAAAGAAGAACCCTCCGTTCTCCACCGCATAGCAGCAGAAGAACGTGGGTTCTCAAGAAGGGACAGGCTGAAATTAAGCCTCAATTGCGGCAGCAACCGCACGACGAAGCCGCTCGCTGAGAAAATCACCCTGGTCGGATTCGAAGATTTGTTCGAAGCGAATCATGCTCTCGTCCAGTCGAACTGCCCGCGTGCGAACTGAGAGTTCGAAGTCGCTGCGAACGGATATCTCGTTTCGTTCCGGCTGCATAAGAGCACGAATGAGGTACACGATGCCGAGCAGTCCTTCCAGCTCATGTCGTCGAGAGTCTTCCGAGTTCGCGAGCTTCTGGTTCAGGAGTTCGATCAGCGCGTTCAGCTCGAGCGCTTCCGATTGCATCTGCGCGGACATGGTAAGACCGAGACGCTCGGCCTTGGCGCTGAGGGATCGATTCAACCCCTCAGCAAACACCCGGACGCTCTCGCCCATTTTCGGATCATAGCCACAAAAACACATAGTTCGTTCCTCCAAAGAGAACGGTTCTTCCGTCCGCGTACATTTAGAACCCGCCTTTTGCCAAGCTCAAGCATCTGGGCCAAAATGGGTGTATAGTAAACGGGTTGTTTACTGCTATGCAACTGTTAGGCAGCCGCCTTGAAGATTCAGTCCTTACTTTTGTACTTCAAAAAGGAGCGGTTACGACTACTGAGCTCCTTAAAGGCCTGAGGAGGAAGCACGCCTGCACGAAGCAGGGTTTTTATAGGGCGCTTAGAAAGCTGAGAGCGCAAGAGAAGGTTATCGTCTACCGTTCTGCCGTATCGGTAAGCGAACATTGGTTAAAGCAGCTTCGCCAGCTTGTCGAATATAAAAACAGTTCCATCCTCGGCGACTTCAGTCAGCTTGAACGCGGAGAAGAGATCACGCTTACCATTCATGGTCTTACTGCTATGGATCGGATATGGTCCCATCTGTTTTCAGTAATTGAAAAGGGTGTTCCTCACCGCCAGCACCTTTACCTCTTTAATCCGCATAATTGGTCGAGTGTACTGCGTGGCGATAGCGACAAAAGCCACGATATGCTCCTTGGAGCAAAAGGAAGAAGAGCCTATCTTCTCATCGGCTCCTCTTCGGCGCTCGACAAGCTCGCAACCCGGGAGCTCGCATTCTCTAACGTTGAGGTATCGTACTCGCCGAAAGTTCGTCAAGAAGTGTTTATTGCCGTAATCCACGAATGGGTGATTGAAGTGCGTTTTAATCCCAAAGCTCGAAAGGCAGTCGAACTTCTCTTTAAAACGGAAACCGACCTTGAGCGCGCCAAGGATAAGTTGAAGAAGTTAGATCACGAAGTTACATCAAAGGTAAAAATTGCTAAAGACCCTGGGAAAGCCGCCGCGTGGAAACGCCGTATATCCAAGGATTTTCATATTCGTCGTTGATACCAAAGCGGTATTGGGTGACTTTACGAGGTGGTATATGCGTCTTTATGAATAGAGTAATCTGTTTAGTCTCTCAATGCTTCAATCGCTGAAAACATTCAGCCGCAAGAGACTTGAGCATTGCGCCGCTATCGTTCGATTGTTAGACCCGTCTCGGCTACGCGAACGGCGACCGATCGATTCTAAAGAAACATCGAGAATCACATTTAGTGTATAAAAGAGAAGAGCCCGCCCACGCGAATCAAAAGCGTGAACGGGCTCTCTGTAGTCACCGAGGCTACTTACGCGGCAAACGCGGCGTCGTTACGCCCGTCGAACCGGTATTCGCCCCTGACGATTGCACTGGCGGACGTGCTTTCGCATCCACGCCAGCGGAACCGGTATTGGCTCCGGACATAGTTTTCACCTCCTTTCCGGTTGTTAGAGAAACGCTTCGAGCGCCTGGCGCTCAAGCGATAAACAATCCCGGCCTATACTGACCCACCATCTCGATGCGGCCTTGGCATGGAGAGTTGGGACATCCACGCACGGCAGTACCGGGACGACATTGAAATGCGAAATATCCTTGCCCATCTCATCCTCTCCCGCCCGCAGTTCCGCAAGCGAGTGATGGATGCAAAACGGCAGACGCCACCACCCATCCGCGTCGATCACTAACGTTTCATTCACCTGCAGGGACTTAGGATAGAAGTACAGGGGTATTCCGATATCGAGTACGATGGCGTTATAAGTCACCAGCGCGTTCCTGAGAACCCTATTTGCCGTTTCTTTTCCGAGAATTCCAAGCAGAGCGACAAAATCGTCGAGAGAATAGGTACGCAGGAACACTGGTTTCGCGAAGTTGCCGCCGAGCAATTGTTCAAGCGCTAAGGCGAGTTCGCGATCGCCTGCCCGCAGGTGCTCGATCCCCGGCCGTAACGACATCGTCGTCACGTGCCATTCATCGACCACCTGCGTGAGCATCTCTCCCGTTTCGGCTAAGTGCGCGTGATTGAGCGTGGTGAGCGTGAAGAGAGAAGTAAGTTTGCCATCGGTCTTGAGTATGTGCTTGGCATGCACAATCCCTTTCATTGCGATGTCCCAGGCATTATTGCTCGCGCGCTGTCCATTGTGGATATCTTTCGTACCGTCGACCGACACGTCAAGCGCGTCGATTGCGAGCCCCTCTCGCTCGCATAGCGCCAGCATATTCGGCGCTGCATATTGTCCGTTATTGATAAGCGATACTCCGTGTCCTGCGCGGCCTGCAGCCGCCAAGATCGGTACCTGCCACGGAAGTAGCTGCCTTCCTTCGTGAATGAGGTGGCGCGAACCGGACAACTGGCGGAGAATGCCGAGAAGCGCTTCCTCGCCCGTTTGCACGCCGAAGGTTTTCGGGCCTTCGTGAGGAAAGATGCAGTGGCGGCACTGTATCGCGCATCCGCCCCGCACTATCCACGACAAAAGAGGTGGAACTTCCCGACCAAGTAACGTTGGAATCGCAGTATCCTTTTCTCCGTGCAATACGTGGTCAATCCAACGATCGATCGCGGTCACTTCCTGCGGCACTTCGTTCGTTTCGCAAGCCATAGCGGTCTCCCATATAAAGTTCTAGTTCCCTCTATAAGAATGATCCTAAAGACATTGACAGTATAGTAAGGTATTCTCTAAGTTGAGTAATACTGGAAATAAGCTGTATATAAGGGTTTTTATGCTTTATATATCTGTCTAAGAAAGTGGACAGGTTATATACCTTTTGCTATGTTTTGCCGTATGGCACTTCACGATGATCTGCGAATACTCGGCCTCTCAATCAAGGAAAGGAAGATTCTCTTGGCGCTTCGCGACGGTGCGGATACGCCCTTAAAGCTGACTCGCCAGACGGGAATCTCCCGCTCTGCCATTTATGCGATTTTGGCGAATCTGCATAAACGAGGGCTGGCCGTTTCGCGCATCGCCAAAGGACGCAAGCGGTGGCAATTGCATAGCGGAGATACTATTGATCAGGCACTATACGATTTCAAGCGTTTCTTGCTGCAAATACCCGAAGGAAACCAACAGGTTCACGGTCGCGCTGACTCAACGGTATGTATCTATCGGGGAAAAGAAGCAATTAGGAAGGTCATGCTTGAGCTCTTTGAAGCGAACAAGAACCAACGGTTCTTCTGGGGCTTCCAAGGTGACCGCGCGACCAAGAGTTGGAATACCCTGTTCACCGTTTCCGAAACAAACCGAATAAACCGCGATATAAAGAAGGGCCGTACGATTACCGAAGCTGTCTTGCCAATCGGGTGGCTTGAGGAACAAGCGCGTTCTCTAGGAATACAATGGGTGAAAGATTTCGAAGGACGCACCGCGAGAGTCAATGTTATTGATCCAAAGTACTTCAGGCATGGCGGCCAGTGCTGGATATTTAAGGATTCCTTATATCTCTTCTCCTTAAGCGAAGGATTGATTGTCGAAGTCAAGAACTCGGAGATACAAAAAATGATTCTTTCCGCCTTTGAATTTATGCAGGAGCATTCGCAGCTTATAGATGCGAACGAGCTTTTGCGCGATCTGATGAATAGCCAAGTATCTTAGTGATTTTTATATAGGGAGCTTTCTGGCAACCAACATTTAACCAGGCTTACTTGCTTTGTAGATGAAGCAACCGGGAACGATCCGTATCTTTCCATCACTCCCTTGGTGTTCCAGTAAATCCTGAGAAAGCTCCTTCAAGATGTCGTCGATCGAACTTGAGGTATTGAAATACGAAGCCATATGGAAATTAAGATAATACTCGAGCGCTTCGTCGAGCGAACTGAATTCGAGCGCTGTACCTACATGCCTCTCACATTCAAAACAGATCTCACCCGAGCGCCTTAATTCTTCAAGGCACTCGTCGAGTATTTCCTTAGAGGGACTTTGTTTGGAGACATCTGCAAACAATTTCCGGTCACGGGAATCGCGCCGCCTTTGCCGAATAGATATTTCCTGCTCGGGAGAGGAAGAATCGAAATGTATCAGGAATAAAGAGCCGTTCCGGTTGAGATTCTCCCGTACCATTTTTAAGAGCGCCTCTCGTACTTTTGCTTTTCCGTCTTCTTTTCCCAAGTCTTCAAGATTCTTGTGTATGGAGTGAGAAAGACTCCACAGGCTATAGATATAGTCGTACGACGACTGCACTGACAACAGGAAATCTATGGAATCGGAAACGACATAAGAAATGCATTCTTTGCGGGTGAAAACTTGTTTGCAGCTACTAAGCATACGGCTGCTTAAATCAACGAGCGTAAGCGAATGTATGTCCGGAACCGATGCGAATAGTATATTTGTCGCTCGTCCGGTCCCGGGGCCAAGCTCAAGAAATGCTGAATGAGAAGGTGCTTTTGCAAGATGTTCTCGGAAGTACTCGGTATCCTCTTTACCATCAAAGATATACTTTCTGAGAAGCTGATCGTAATAATCGGGCTCGATATATCCGTCTCCGGTAGGAGATACGCGAAGCCAACGATACATAAGCTCAGACGAGCTACTCATATGGATCTACATCGAAGCCTGCGTCTTTGAGCGCTTGATATCGAGCTGGATTTTTCGAAAACAAGCAGATATGGAGGCTTGTGCCTAACTCGGTGAGGATGTTCACCTCAGCCTGATAATCCCGGTAGTCGGACTTCTCAAGACCAAGCGAGTCAAAAGCTTCGACTGTATTGCATCCGGTCGTCCTTTGAATCTCCATAGCTTCTATCTTTTTCTCAAGCCCTGCGCCACGACCTTCCGCATAGGCATAGAGCACAAGACCCGCCCCGCGGCTAACAATGGCGTCCAGAGCCTTGGCAAGTTGCGCGCCACACTCGCACTCAAGCGAACCGAAAGCCTCCCCGAAAAGGCAAGCCGACTGTAATCGCACTATTGGTCTGCCCTGGGAAACATCCCCGTAGCGGAAAGAAACATAAGGATTCCCGTCTACAACGTAATATCCGACTTCGAAAATGCCGCGTTTGGTTTGCAGAGTTGTCTTTGATTTTAGCGCCATACCAGCCCGCCCAGTATTCAATAAATGGGTACTTGTGTCTGGAATAACGCTTATATTTATTAATAGACTTATAAAGTGAAGGGTGGTTTAGAGGGTACTGGTAAAATATGTCGCTTTCGTTGACATTTGTTCCAAGTCAGCTTATATGAACTTATGGAACATATCCCGTTCATAAAGGAGTTGGAACGAATCGGTTTGCCGGATAAGGCTGCGGTGATTTACGTGTCGCTTCTCGGGAAAAGCCGCATGGGAGTCGCGGATATAGTCCGCCAAGCGGACGTGCGGCGCGCTACCTGCTACGAATATCTGGATCTTCTGCTCAAAAAGGGTTTCATTACTCGGATACCTATCGGCAAGCGCACGCTGTACGCGGCAGTCGATCCGAAGACCGTCGCCGCAAATCTTAGGAAGGAGCTTCTAGCATTCGACTCGACTGCCGCCGTCATGAGCAAGATATATGAACGCGCGACGAACAAGCCCAAGGTCGGCTTCTTCGAAGGAAAGCGTGCGATCAAGAATATTTACGAGGAACTGTTTAAAACGCTCGGCGATACGTATTCCATCTTCCCCGCCGATATTTTCTTCGAAAACTTCACCGAAGCAGAATACGGCGATTTCGACAAGACAAATAGCGATCACGCGTTTAAGGCGAAGGATTTGTTTATCGCAAGCGCTAAAACCTACAAAAAACTGCGAGCTCTGCGCGAGAAGAACGGATATGAAAATAAATCAGACAAACGGCTCCCCGAATGGTTTACGTCCAATGTCGACGTTCTTGTTTTCAACGAAAAGGTCGCGCTTATAAGTCTCCGGGACTTATCTGCGGTTGTTATCGAAAACAAGGATATCGCTAATCTGTTTAAAAATATGCATGCCTTTATGTGGAAGGCTCTCTAGGATTCCAGCGCCTCAGTCCCCGGAAGCGTTTCCCATGCAAGATACGCTACTACCGCGTTGCCACCGATTGAATATCTGGATATTCCCAGGCCAAGCGGAAGGGGACAAAATGGATTTCGAGGGGAATGCGGGGAAGATTCGGGCATATTTGTGAAACAGATGGGAGGGTCGCGACCTTACGGACAACCTCGGAACTACTACACGAAGGACTGGTATTCTTCAATCAGCTTTTCGTAACCCTCTTGCTTAACGATTTCTATCGCTCGGATATAACTGTCCGGCAGGTCACTGTTAGCAAAGTCACTTGGGCGAGAATTAAATAGGTCTAAGTATAGTTTCTCTAATAGCGCGTAAATGAGTATATGATTCCGGGCAGATAGCGGCTCCCGGAATATTTCTCGCGAAGAGAGTCGAAGTAGGCCGGAACGTCTGATACGAAAATATGCGCTGCTTCGTGAATTAGCGTCTCGATGAAGTCTTGATCTGAGCGCTCTTCCCCATTTCTTTTTCTGACTGAAATAATGAAGGGGGTAGACATGGCTTTAATGCCTCCTCCGATAATGAAACACTCTAAGCTCCGCGTTGGCACTCTCTTCGTTAACTCTTGTAACGTTAAGACGATCCTGTTGTCTCTATTGGTTTCATTCCATACATTTCTCCAGTGAGAAGTCGTATCCCTGACCTCTTCAACGGAGGGATACCGGCCTAAGTTTTGTTGAGAGAAAAACCGTCGCCTGTCCTCGTCTAACGGATAAGCGTAAATCATCTTAATCTGTGGAATTTCCATATCAGGAACTATAGCAGTTCCACTATCGTCCAGAGTGCGCGAGCTCGTAGACGCTGTTGGAACCAAGATAAGAGAGTGTAGGGGCTATATTCTTATACCGAAATTGTGTTAGCTCAGCTTACTGTGCTTTCTGAGAGAATGGTTCGATTCCAGTATCCTCTCTAATCCTAGAGACTGTTCCTAAACCAGAGATCCAGCCCATCATTCTCATACCGTGGCACGATATGGAAGTGGAGATGGAATACGGATTGCTGCGCCTCCATCCCAGCGGCATGGAGAAGGTTCATTGAGTGAGCGTTGTTTTTTCCAAGCACTGTGTGCCCGACATTCTTGGAAACGACAGCAAGATGAGATAACGTCTCGTCGTCGGTATCGAGCATATTCACAAAATGTTTCTTGGGCAGCACGAGTACATGTCCTTTTGAAATAGGATCAATGGGTTCAATTACCATAGAGGTATCGTCTTCAAACACTACCGAGGCAGGTGATTCTCGGTTCACTATTTTGCAGAAAATGCAGTCTTCCATAACTAAAAGTATACCTGGTTTAAACATTCCGTTCTCTTAAACACAAAGCCGCCCAGATAGGCGGTTTTGTGAAGTGCGCGGGCTCGCGGACGAGATTTGAACTGCATTGGATTGACAGCACGCTCATACCCAAAGTAGTATATAGGTATGAATACGAAAACAACTATCACCATCAAGACTGACAAAAAGCTCCGGGATGCCGCGAAGCGCACCGCGCAGAAGCTCGGCATTCCCCTTACTACCGTTATGAACGCGCAGCTCGCGCAGTTCGTTTCCGACGGGCGGTTCGAGGTATCGCTTGTACCGCGTCCGGAGAAGCTGCGCGAATGGGAAGCGCTTAGCCGCGAATACCGCGAACATCCGGAGCATTTCATCGCTTCGTCCCTTGAAGAATTCGCGCGCGCCATACGCGCATAGTCATGCAGGTTCTCCGCAAACGACAGTTTGAGAAACGAGTATCGCGCCTACCGGCTGGTATCCGCCGCGCGCTCGTCGAGCGCCTTAGGCTGTTTATGGCCGATCCTCAAAACCCGCTACTTAACAACCATCCCTTGCGGGGAGAATGGACGGGCTTTCGAAGCATCAACGTGACCGGCGATTGGCGACTCATCTACGAGATGGTAGGTGACGCCATCGTCCTCACGGACATCGACACGCACCATAACCTGTACGGAACCTAGCCCAGCGCCTCAATCCCCGGAAGCGTCCCCTTCGCAAGATACGAAAGCATCGCGCCGCCGCCGGTCGATATGAACGTGAATCGGCGGTTGAGGCCGAGCGAGTCGATGGCAGCTTCCGTGTCTCCTCCCCCGATGTATGACTCCGCGCCTGAGTCGGCGATGGCGACCGCAAGCGCATCCGTCGCTTCCGTGAAGCCCGCCTCATACTGGCCGAGCGGCCCGTTCCAGAGAATCGTCTTCGCGCCGGCTGCCAATCTCGCGAGCATTTCATTCGTCTTCGGGCCGTGATCGAGGATGGTTTCGTCTTCCTGAACGTCATCAAGTCCCGCGATACGTGCCTGTCCGGGCGTTTTCGCGCCGCCGGATTTGCAGACGAGCGAATCGAGCGGAAGCACCAGTTTCTTATCCACCAAGAGTTCTTTAGTAGCGGCGGCATCTCCGCCCGAAACGAGCGACTTTCCCACGGGATAGCCCTTAGCTGCGAGAAAATCGTTCGCAAGCGCGCCGCCCACAAACACGTGCGTGTAGAGGGAGAGAAGCTTGCGGATCACGGGCTCCTTGGTGCCGAACTTCGCGCCGCCGATGACCGCGAGCGACGGGGCCTTCGGTTTGAGCGCCTTCGAGAGTTCGGCGATCTCCTCGATGAGCTGAAGCCCCGCATACGAAGGCAGGAGCGTCGGAAGGCTTACTATCGATGCGTGCTCGCGATGGCAGGTATCGAACGCATCTTCGACAAAGACATCCGTGAGTTCGGCAAGCGCTTCGGCAAACGCCATGTCGTTCATCACTTCCCCCCGATTCCTGCGCAGGTTCTCAAGCACGAGAACTTCGCCCGGCAGAAGCGCCCGCACCGCTTCGCGCGCCCGGGGACCCGTAGAGACCGGGCAGAACGAGACGCCGGGGAGCATCTGCTTGAGCGCGAGGTATACGGGCTCGAGCGTCTCGGTTCCCGCTTCCCCGATATGGCTTCCGATAACAATGCGCGCGTTCTCTTTCCGGAGGAATTCGATGGTGGGAAGCGCGTGCTTGATGCGGTACGCGTTCGCTACCTTTCCATCTACCAACGGAACATTGAGCGACGAGCGCACGAATACCGGTACGTTTTCAAGCACCGGAATATCGCGAACGCTTTTCATGGATACATAGTAACCTGCTCCTTCCTTCGACGTTGCCTATGTCGACACCGGTGAGTTCGCCGCATCAAGCCGCTTGGCTTCTGCCCACGCCAGCTCATATATCTTTTTCATGGCATCAGCGATCTCGGCGCTTTCTATGATGATGCCGAGCTTCTCGCGCCACGATGCCACCATAACTTTATTAGCGTAAATATTTATTTCCGGAGAGAAGTAATACTTATCGGCAGGCACGAACGCTATATCGCGTTTTTCCTCCGCATTAAACGCAGCCTGCGCCATCGCCGTTTTTGTCTCGGGGACTATGCCGCGTATCGAGATGCCTTTGCGCGCGCGACGTTTATAGTACTCGGGAAAGTAGTTGGGGAGCGCCTTGTGCATGTCGTCGATACAGGCGTACGCACGAATCGGTTCCGGGGAAGTCAAAGTGTCTTCATATACTTCTTTGAGTCCTTCGACACCCTCATAGAACCGTACTTGCGGACGATCCTGAACCGTATGCATCGCTTTGAGTTGCGGGAGAAATTCCTTCGCAAGGATCAGCTGCTTTTGTGTCTCTGCCAGCTTCTCATCAAGCAGCGTAACGAGCTTTTCCGGAGATTCAGCCACGTATTCTTCCTTTGGCTCCTTACCGGAGAGCCGCGCGAGGTTCTTGTGCGCTAACGCATCAAGGATATCGTAACCAGTCGTCCTATTTATACCCGCCTTTCTTGATATCTGGGTGACCGTCCCGTGTCCAAGCTCTAAAAGCGCGATATACACTCCTACTTCCCTTCTTGAAAGCCCTAAAGACAGAAGCGTTTCTGACGCGTCCTCTTGTCTTTTTTTCATGAGTTTAATCATACTCTATAGGGTATATTCGTGTCAAACGCGTTCCACACTACTGTGCACATGCTTTAAGTAAGCCCTATTTTAGCATACGACCTATTGACATCCTTGACTTGTAGAAATATACTTGCGGAAGAAGTGCGAAGCTTCTTGAAAGAAAGGCAACCCAACCCGAAAGGCTACCGTCATGAAAAACATATTCCCTGCCGTTGTGCCCATTCTGCCGCCCAAGGGCCAGATCCCGAACGGCTACGCATTGATGGTGTATAAATGGAGCTTCCCTGAAAGCCGTATCGGGGAAAGCGTTGAGATTGAAGGCAAGCGCGTAAAGAAAATGCTTACCCTCGATCTCAATATCCCCGAGGCCGGTTTTGCGGCCAAGGTCAACGCGCATGCGCCCGGTTCCAAAGAGGCGAAGGACACGTTCGTGAAGAACTATCCGTGTCCGCACGCCTGTCCCGGCTGCTTCAACAACGCCGAATTGGTCAATCCGATCATGACTCTTCCTGAAGTCATGCGGGTTGTCGACCAGGCGAAACTGCTCGGGCTCGAGTCGATGAAGTTTCTCGGTCCCGGAGAACTGCTGGCGAATTCAAAGCTCTTCTTCATCCTCGATGAGCTGGCGAAAAGGAACATCATCGCCGGTATCTTCACCAAGGCGGCAATCATGGGCAATGACCATCTGTCGCGGCACTATCACGGGATCGGATCGGAGGACCTGACCCGGCGTCTTGCGGCATATCCAAACACCACGTTCCTCGTCGGCGCACGGTCGTTCGATCCCGAGCTTGAAAATCGCTTCATTCCGCAGAACTTGCGCGAGTTCCGCGATATCAGGTTCGACTATCACGCGGCGCGGAACCTCGCCATCGAGCGCCTCTGCGGACTCGGGATGAACGGCGACCTCCTGCATCAGCGCCTCGAGATCGCCTGCGCTCCGGTTACGGGCGAAAACGTACATGGCGCGTTCGAGCTCTATCAGTGGGGAACCGAACGAAATATCCCCGTTGTGATGCCGCCCACCATGGTGAGCGGCAAGGGCCATAAGCTGGTGAGGTCGGCTGCGGATGAGAAGTTCGAGAACGACTATCTCGACCTCGCCGTCGACGTCTACACTTGGGCCATCACCCGCGGCGTCATGACCCTTGAACAGCTGTACCATGAAGGCGCCGCATCCTACATCGGCATCGCTCCGTGCAATCAGCTCACGCACGGACTCTATCTGCACTACGATGGTGCCGTCTGGAGATGCCCCGGAAACGACACACCCGACTTCGTCGTCCATCCGAATGTGCGGGATGCATCGCTGGTTGATATCTGGCAAGGCAGCGTGAACTACCAGATCAACAAGTTCAACAACGGGTGCGTGAAAGATGGCATATCCCTGCCGAAGCGCTTCTACAGCGACGTGCCTAGGCGCGTCGCCGAAAGGCTTTCGGTTGCGGCCTGACTTCTAACGGTGTGCTGGCTTCTGGCCGGTGCACCGTTACTTTTTATATGAACTTACTATGCTAATGCTCTTACCAACTCCGAAAACATCTCCGGATCGGCTGAAGCATGGCCGACCAGGAATCCGTCGATACCGCTGCCGGCCGCAAGAAGCCGGATATTCCCCGCTTCCGCCGAACCGCCGTAGAGAATAGGAATGCGCGCGTTGGCGCGTCCGGGGACGAGATCGGCCAAGACTTTCCGTATATAGAGCACCATTTCATGCAGATCGGGCGGCGTGATGGCGTCAGCCGCGGATTTTCCTATGGCCCATACGGGCTCGTACGCGATCGTAACGCTCATGCGCTCTTTTTGGGTAAGCGGCTCGAGCGCGCTGGTGATCTGCTGGCGAAGAAGCGCGAGATACGCCGCGTTATGATCCCGCTCCTTTTCTCCGATGCAAAGAATCGGCTTTAATCCCTGTGCGCTTGCCCGCTGCATCTTTACGGCGACCGCTTCGAGCGTTTCGCCCCTCGCCCTCCGTTCCGAGTGCCCGATTATCACGTATGAAACGCCCAGGCCCGAAAGAAACTGGGCGGGAACCTCCCCGGTTTCGGCCCCGCCAGTCGCCTCCGAGACATCCTGCGCGGCAAGCCAAATTTTCGACTTTTTGAAACTTGCGAAAAGCCCCAGGTACGGAGCGGGCGGGGCGAGCGCGATCTTTATCTTCGGCTGTTTCGCGAGCCGTTTCGCGAGCGTGAAGAGCTTCCTCGCCTTCTCTTCGCTCGCCACATACGCCTTCCAGTTCGCGACGATGAGCATATACTCAAGTATAGCAGGCACGAGAAACGGCCTATTCGAACGCTTCGTCGGTAAAGACTTTGCTTTGTAGGCGGCCGTTCTCTTTCCAGACCTTCACGACCGCGCCTTGTGCCTTAAACGATGGACCGAGGATGTTCTTCAATTCCTCCACTCTTTCTTCTTCGGTTCGCGCAAGCTCCCGCTCGATCCTCGTATGCGCACCCCCGATGAGAAGTGTTAGGTCGGTTTCTTGTCGAGCTTTGCCGTCAGCCATTTGCCGAGTTTCTCCGCTTTTTGGGCTATGAGCGTATTACGAACATCGCGGACCTTGGTACGGGTTTCGGGATGGAGATGGTAATTCGCATCAGTCAATTTCTTATCGATCGTCCGGTAGAGCGAGCCCTCTTCCGGTTCCCGCGTGTTGTCCGCATACAGCGCTCGTTGCACGAGATTTTCCGCTCTTGGCATATTGAGCCAAATTCCGCTCGTCAACCCGGCGATGCCGCCCAGCAACTTCCTTCTATCCGGTCTGCTTTGATTCTTCTTAAGGGAGATGGCCCCACCAACCAACGCTCCTATACCCACCGTTCCTTCAGCTTGAGTGATAACCTCTCGTTTAATCATTTCGCTGAAGACCGCTTCTTCGGAAAAACCCATCGCATCTGCAAAATATACCGGCATCCCTCGATCAAGAGCGGTGGGTAGTACGTCCTGATACTGCAATTTGCCGCTAGCCCCCGAATGTCCGTTCATATGCGTAGTAACCTCAGATTTTGCTATCTCCCCATCGTTGATGTCGGTCATTTCAAGCACCAAGGCGTCGCTTCTTTCCAGCACGCCGGGATTGGTGGGGATGTTATGCAGCGAATAGACGATCTTGTATTTCGCGTTTTCCGTCTCGAGTTCCGCGACGTTTTTCATCCCTTCGTGGATCTCTTGCGCTGTCGACGCTTGCGCTTCCTGAGGAGCAAGCGGGCCTGCGGCCACCGCAGCGCCGCCAGCAAGAACGCCGCGAAGAAATACCCGCCGATCGATCCTTTCCGGCTCCGATTGCGACTGGGTGTTCTTACCGGTACCAGGCATTCCCTCCTTCATGCCTATAACTATATCGTACCCGCCACTTCCTCGAGGCTCGTCATCCCCCGCATCACCTTATACAGACCGTCTTCAAAAAGCATGAGCATGCCTTCTCTTACGGCTTGTCCTTCTATCTCCTCGTTCGTTCCTTCGCGAACAATGAGATCACGGATTGCGGAAGATACGGGAAGGATTTCCTGAAGGCCGACGTACCCCTTAAACCCGTCCATACACTCGGCAGACGGCTTCGCGCGGGGAAACGGGACGGTGTCGAGAAAAACACCGCTCTTCGCGACCCTCTCTTCCTGAAGTGCTCCGAGTGCGGCGCGGAAGCTCTCTTCCGGAGCAACCGGCGCCCGCTCTTTTGTATTCAAAACGTACGTTTCTTTCTCATCACACAACCGGCGCGCAAGCCGCTGGGCGATCACTGCCTTAAGGGAAGCGGCAAGCGAGGACGGATCCGCCCCCACAGCTATGAGGCGGGAGATGGCCGCTGCGGCGCTCCCGGCCGATATCGCCCCGAGCACGAGGCGTCCGGATAGCGCCGCGCTTATCGCAAGCGCGGCGGTCTCGGCATCCCCTATGTCGCCTACCATGACGACATCGGGATCCTGGCGAAGGATCGCGCGCAGGCCGTTTGCGAAGCCGAATCCTGCCGACACGTCCACTTGCGTCTGGCTCACGCGCTTCATCCGGTATTCGACGCGCTCTTCTATGGTCGCGATGCTCCGTTCCGGCGCGTTCAGTATGTCGAGAAGCGTATAGAGCGTGGTCGTCCTGCCCGAACCGGAAGGCCCCGCGACGAGAATAAGCCCGCTTCGTTCCCGGAGCGCCTTGTGTAGATGCTCAAGCCCCTCTCCGTGGAAACCGAGCGTCTCGAGCGTAAATCCTTCGGCGGTTTCGCGAAGGAGGCGCAGCACGAGCTTCTCGCCGCGGTCCGTCTGGAGCGTCGATACGCGAAACGATGTCGTATCTTTTTCCGTCTCCATCCTGAACCGTCCGTCCTGCGGCAGGCGCCGTTCGTGAAGATCGAGCGCGGCAAGCAGCTTGATGCGGGCGATGATGCGCGGAGCGATGTTTCCCGGAAGGGACATGGCGTCATGGAGAGCGCCGTCGATGCGGTAGCGGACGAGCGTTCCTCCTTCCGCCGGTTCGACATGCACGTCAGACGCGTTTTGCACGATCGCGTGGCGCAAAAGCGCATCGACGATGCGCGCGATCGAGGGGTCTTCCGCCAAACGCGTTATTTCTTCCCTAGAGGCGCCTTCGACAAGACCGGCAGCGTCGAGCAGATTCGATTCGGTGGAGATGATCGCGCCGAACTCTTTCTGAAGAGCCTTCTGGTATTGCATAAGCGCGGAGCGGATCGATCCGGTGTCCGTAAGGCGGGGGCGGATGGCGCGCCCGGTCTTCTCCCGGAGCGCGTCAAGCGACGCAAGGTCGTCGATGTCGAGAAGGGCGACTTCGATACCGCTCTCGTCCGCATCAAGCGCTATGACGTTATGCGCCCGGGCGACGGGCTCGGGAATAAGCAGAAGAATATCGGGAGGGATCTGTTTCCCGGCGAACTGAACGAACGGGATACCAAGGACATAGGACGCGGTACGCCGCAGGTCGTCTTCGGAAAGATGCCCGCGAAGGACGAGAACATCGCCGACGGATCGGCCGCGCTCCCTCGCTTCCGCGTGCGCATTATCAACATCCTTCCGGGATACCAGCCCCGAATCGATGATGAATTGCGTAAGCTGTTGTTCCGGTACGTGCATGTCTGTGTATAGGAAGTATAACGCGGAAACTTCCGGTTTCATGCGCTAAAAATGAAAAGCTAACGGAACATCCTCGCCAGGCGGCGGTAAACATCGCCGTCGTTTCGCTTACCAACAAGAACCACGACGAGCATAGTCGTATACGCGCGGTACGCTATCCGGTATTCGCCTACATCGACGCGATACAGAGGGATGCCGGACAGGAGCTTGCTGTCTATGGGATAGGGATTGATCAGCAACTCGTCGATCTTACGGGTAATTTGGCCCGCGTGTTTCTTCGGAATGCGGGCGAGGAAACGGTCTAATGCTTTGGAAAGCTCAAGCCGCATTGCGGTACTTGTCGAGAACGCGTTTGGACGCGGCCGGACCGAGAAAATCGTTCTTTTTGAGTGCCGCCATCGCCTTCTTTCCCCACACGATGTCCTCCATGCGCTCGAAAAGCGCGAATTCCTCCGGCGAGAGCATGACGGCGACCTTGCGCCCGTGCTTGCGGATGATGATAGGGCGGCGCTGCGCGGCGTCGATAAGCGCGCCGAAGTTATTCTTCGCCTCCCGCGCGTCGATCATATTTTCATTGATGAGCGTTTTGGTCATACGAGCCATTATAGCCATAGTAGCTCTTTCGTCAACAGGCGAAGCATGCACTGGCGGCGGTATATAGTTTGACGCGCGCTCCCCGTCCGTGCTATCTTTTCCGTACAGCACGACCGTTACGGAAGCCCGCGGAAGCGGGCTTCCGTTTTGGAAAACGCTACTACACACCCTATAACACCCCCTATATATGTTGGATCTCAAGACGATCAATTCGGTTTTCACGGAATTCGAAGAGCGCGGCATCTCCAAAGCGACCATGATCGACGCGATCGAAGTCGCCATGGCAACCGCGTACAAGAAGGAATACGGCAAGCGTGGCCAGGTCGTGCGCGCCAAGCTTTCGCTTGACACTGGCACCGTGTCCTTCGAGCAGGTAAAGACCATCGTCGACGCTTCGATGGTGCGTTTTCCCGAAGACGGCGAAGAAGCCGCGCCGGAATCCGATCACGGACATTTTCATGAAGAGGAACAGGTGGCCGAAGGCGAACTTCCCCGCTTTGATGCGGAGAAGCACATGCTTCTTGAGGACGCGAAGCGCATCAAGCGCGACGCGGCGCTTGGCGAGGAGATCGTCTTCCCGCTCGAGCCGCAGGACGACTTCGGCCGCATCGCGGCACAGACCGCGAAGCAGGTGGTGATACAGAAGATCCGCGAAGCGGAAAAGATCTCCATCATGGAGGAGTTCGGGCACAAGAAAGGAGAGATCGTTTCCGGCATTGCGCAGCGCGTCGAGCGCGGCGCGGTCTTCGTCGACCTCGGTCGCGCGACCGGCATCATCCCGTACGAGGAGCAAATTCCCGGCGAGCGCTTCCGCCCGGGAGAGCGTATCCGCGCGTATCTCTACGCCGTCGACGAGGGATTCCGCGGCGTATACCTGCGTCTTTCCCGCTCGCATCCGAAATTCCTCTTGAAGCTCTTCGAGATGGAAGCTCCGGAACTTGCTTCGGGCGCGATCGAAGTGAAGGGACTCGCGCGTGAAGCGGGCAGCCGCACGAAGATCGCCGTCGCCTCGACCGAGGCGCACGTCGATCCGGTCGGCTCCCTTGTCGGACAACGAGGCGTCCGCGTCTCTACCGTGATGTCGGAACTCGGAGGCGAGCGCATCGACATCATCGAGTGGAGCGAGGACCAGGCCTCCTATATAAAGGAGTCCCTCTCCCCCGCCGAAGCTATCGAGGTGAAGCTTAACGAGGCCGACCACCGCGCGATCGTGACGGTGAGCGAGGACCAGCAGTCGCTTGCGATCGGCCGCGGCGGACAGAACGTACGCCTCGCCGCCAAGCTCACGGGCTGGAACATCGACATCATCTCGACCGGGGGCGCGAGCGTCGCGGGCTCCGACGGCGAGAGCATCTCCATTGCGAACGTACGGGACGAGAAGGCGGACCGGGCCGCGCTTAAGGAAAGCCTCGAGCGGGCACATGTGCCGACCGAGGACCCGTCCGCCGAGATAGGGCTCAAGCCTTCAGAAAGCGAGTCGGTCATCAATGAGGACGATCCGGAGGCTTCGAGCCTTACGGTCGCGGACGAGACCGCGATCACCGACAACGGCTCCAAGGCCGACGCCGAGGAAGCGCGCGACGTGAAAGCGTCGGATGAATAGCCGCACAGCGTATACTGAAACGTATGGCAAACATCGATCAAAAACCCTCAAGGTACATGCTGAACCTCCTGCACGCGCTTCCTGCGTTTGCGGATGAGGAGAAAGGCATCGTCAACGTAATCGTGGAAGTCTCGTCCGGCTCGATCAACAAGTACGAACTCATCACGGAATCGGGACAGCTCAAGCTCGACCGCGTCGGTTATTCCTCCCTTGCCTATCCCTTCACGTACGGGGCGATCCCGCAGACCTGGGATCTTGATAACGATCCTCTCGACGTGGAGATCGTGAACGTTACGGAGCCTTTGGTGCCGGGATCGCTCGTCGAGGCCCGCATCATCGGGGCGATGAAGTTCGTCGACGGCGGCGAGGTGGATGACAAGATCATCGCCGTCCTCGCAAGCGACCGGCGCGCCGACCACATAAAGACGGTCGAGGATCTCGGGGAGTACTTCAAGACGGAAACGAAATACTATTGGGAGAATTATAAGGCGCTCAAAAAGCCCGGAACCGGCGCGGTCGGAGAGTTCCTCGACGTCGCGAACGCTCAAACGGTCGTACACGAAAGCATCGAGCGCTACGACAAGGAATATAAACCGAAACTCGAAGCATAGCGGCGGTTTGCTATACTCTTCGCATGGAACCCAACGAACCCGTGCCAAGCCGGGAGACGCCGGCAACTGTTGAACCCGTCCGCACCGAAAAGCAGACGTCCTATGGCGCACTTATCGCCATCGTCGTCATCGTGGCGATCGTCGTCGTGGGAGCCTTCTATGCCTGGGGAAAGAAGATAGCCGAGCGCCAGGCGCCGCTCCCGGTCGGCACCACGACCGTATCCGAGTAACCAAGAAACTATCATGCAAAAACACAGCACTCCGAGCGCATCCATGCTCGTTCCGATGGTCATCGAGAAATCGCAGTTCGGCGAGCGCGCATACGATATCTTCTCGCGTCTCCTTCGCGAGCGCATCATTTTCCTTGGCGGCGGCATCGACAACGATACTGCGAACCTCGTTATCGCGCAGATGCTCTTTCTCGAGTCGGAAGACCCGAAGAAGGATATCCAGCTCTATATAAACTCCCCCGGCGGCTCGGTCACGGCAACGCTTGCCATGGTCGATACCATGAATCACATCAAGCCTGACGTCTCGACCGTATGCGTCGGCATGGCGGCATCCGGCGGCGCGATACTTCTCTCGGCCGGGAAGAAGGGCAAGCGCTTCGCGCTTCCGAACGCGGAAGTGATGATCCATCAGCCCTCGGGAGGCGCCGAAGGCCAGGCGACCGACATCGAGATCACCGCGAAGCAGATACTCAAGCTTCGTTCGAGCCTCAACAAGATGCTCGCCGCGAACACCGGGCAGCCGCTTGAAAAGATCGAGAAGGACGTCGAGCGCGACTTCTTCATGACCGCCGACGAGGCGAAGAAATACGGGATCGTTGACCAGGTGTATAAGGGGAAATAGGTTTTATCGAGGGAAAGGGAAACGCCCCGGTTTTGCCGGGGCGTTTCCCTTTCCCTTCGGCGCCTCTAAACCGTAATCTGTGCGTCTGGATTGGTAATCTCTTTGTAATACCTCTGTATGAATTCATGA
This sequence comes from bacterium, assembly GCA_037200965.1. Taxonomy (NCBI): domain Bacteria; species bacterium. The sequence goes on along the minus strand of JBBCGK010000001.1, from coordinate 621,028 downwards.
TATTTCTTTGCAGCCTCTTTCTTGTCAGTATCCGTCTTTTGGAGCATGTATAGATAGGAGACCATGATGGATGCCGCATAGATAATGAAGGGAGCCTGCAGGCGGGGGTCGAGGGTGGTTTCAAGAGCCGCTTCATAGCCACGGGCATACGAGTCGAACAGCTCCTTGCTGCCGAGCGCCCATAAGTCTGCGCCGATCCGGTAGAAAGGAATGAGATTGTGCGCCACCATCCATTCCTCTTTCGGAGCATACGTGTCCATCAGGTACAGCGCCCCGTTTGAGAAAACGGCATTATGGCTATGGGCGTCGCCCGAATAGGCAAGCTGTTCGCTAAGCTCACCTTCATGCCACGCGCGGTTTGTCTGCCTGAATTCTTCCATGAAATCACAGTATTTCTTCCACTCTTCTTCGGGAATGTACTCGGACACTCCCTGTATCCATTCGCGCACATCGCGTATCTCCCGTTCGAATATCTCGAAATAGTTGAGGCCGGTTATCGCCCTGGTGCGAACTTTGGCCAAGTTCCCCGCAAGCTGACCGCCGATCGCATAAGCATCTGCGACCGATACTTCCCCGCGAGAGAGCTTCTCGAATAAGATATCTTTCGAGTCGATTCGGTTCATCAGGAACACAAGCTCTTCGGCGCTGTCGCCAGGCTCGGCAAGCTGCATGGAAGCCCCTGCTACCGCGGCTCCTTTGAGCTCAAGGTAGATTGAAGGGCTTAACGTGGAATTCCAGACGAAGTCCTTTCTGGTAAACGAAAAGCGTGCCTCTTTGGCCGAGATGTCCCTGAAATTCTTGTTGAAGAACTCGTTGTCATCCTTATAGACCTTATACACGCGCTCGGGAAACAGGAAGACATTCGAGATGACCGTTTCTATATGCTTCGGGACCGTGCTTTCACCAGGAACTTCGCCCCGCTTGAAGGCTTCGATAAGCGGTCTTTGCGAATAGCTCATAGCGGTAAGCTTAGGAGGCGGCCTGGCCGTCGATAACGATGGAACGGGCGGCCCGGTCGAAATAAACATCCTTGGTTTTCCCGTCAAAAGTAACCTTCAGGAGCACCCGGTTGCTTTCCGCAGTCGGCCGGGCTTCGATCTGGACTGCCTCGCCGAAACTCGGCGCATTATATCTTCCGATGTTTTCCATACCGAAGACGTCATCGATTAGGTGGGTAATGATCTCGAAATGGGATACCGCGATGACGTGCGCGGTCTTCCCTTCTGCCGGATGGCTCTCGAACCACTTGAGAAGATATTCGAATGCGCGATACAGCCTTTCCTTCTTGTGCGCATGCGGCTCGACGATCACGGAACCTTCCGCATGCATCGGGTGCGTGTAGTGGTCTTGCGCTATCTTTTCCTGGTCATGGCCGAGTTCCGCTACCCGCGCCAAAAACGCGTCCATATCCAGAAAGTCGCTCTTGCGGAGCTGGTTGCTGCTCACCATAGGCTTTCCTTCCAAACCCGCTCCTTGCGCGACGAATTCGAGCGTACCTTTCGCGCGCGGCTGGGGCGAATGCACGAGATATATCTCATCCTCGTCGCTTACCGTTCCCTGTTCCCGCATCTGCTTTCCTGTCTCCACCGCGCGCTCGACCCCTTCTGGCGTCAGATCATGGCCTTCGTCCTTGTAATACGGCTTCTCATGCCGCATGAGAGTAACCTTGAAAAGGATTTTCGGAGGGACTTCCCGGCTTTCCATGCCCGGAGATTTCATGAAAATGAGTATAGCTCTTTTTCATGGTTTTTGCCCCTTCCCACCTTTTATAGTACAGTGCGACCGTACCGACCCGCCTGAACGACCTTATCCGATCGCTCCCCTGCCCTCCCGACCAAAGTACGCCGTGTATTCCGGATTTTTGAAACCGTTCCGACAGAACACTTTGACCTCGGGGCGGCGGGTTTAATAACCCGCATATGTCTCTCAAGATCATCCTCACCCTGCTCGCGCTCTCGGGCGTCGCGGGAATCGCGTTCGGCTACGTGCTCCGCGTCCTCGTCTCGCTCTCACAGCGGGGCTCTTTGGAATTGGAAATCAAGCAGCGGATCCTCGCCGCCAAGGAAGCGGCCGCGAAGGTGCTCGAAGAGGCGCAGGCCAGGGCCGAGGCCCTTGAGACCGAAATGCTCGATCCCCTCCGGGAACGCGAGGAACGGCTTGCGAAGAAAGAAGAATTCCTCGACGAGCGCCAGCGCGACCTCGATACCGCGACGGAAGACGTTCGCGAGCGCGAGCGCGAGGCCGAGAATGCGATGGAAGTCGCCGACGAACTTTCAAAGAAACGCACCAAAGAACTCGAACGCGCTGGCCACCTCACGGAAAAGGACGCGCGCGAGGCTTTGATAAAAGAGGTAGAGAGCGGGCAGGAGGAGGCCATTCTTACGCGCATCCAGAAGCTCGAAGCGCACGGCCGCGAGCGGCTCGAGGAAAAGGCACGCAGCATCCTGATTGCCGCAATACACCGCCTCGGGAATGCCGTAAACGCGGAGGTGATGAGCCTTGCCGTCACCATCCCCTCAGAAGAGATGAAAGGCAAGATCATCGGCAAGGAAGGCCGCAATATAAAAGCCTTCGAGCGGGCGACGGGCGTCGATGTCCTTATCGACGATGCGCCGGATAAGATCACCCTCTCCTCTTTCGATCCGCTGCGCCGCCACATAGCGAAGATCGCGCTTGAGAAGCTTATCGCTGACGGGCGCATCCAACCCGCGAAGATAGAAGAGGCTGTCGAGAAGACCCGGGCGGAAGTCGCCGAGATAGTGAAGCAGGAGGGCGAGAAGGCCGCGTATGAAGCGGGGGTCGTCGGACTTGACCCTAAGCTCATCGCGCTTCTCGGCCGCCTCCATTTCCGTACAAGCTACGGACAGAACGTTCTCACGCACTCGGTCGAAATGGCGCATCTCGCCTCGATGCTTGCGACCGAGCTCGGGGCCGACGCGGCCGTCGCGCGAACGGGTGCCCTTCTCCACGACATCGGCAAGGCCGTCGACCACGAAGTGCAGGGCACGCACGTGGAGATCGGTCGCCGCCTTCTCGAGAAATTCGGCGTCGACAAGCGCGTGATACAAGCCATGCAGTCGCACCATGAGGAATATCCGTATGAAACGCCGGAATCGATCATCGTCCAGGTGGCGGATGCAGTATCCGGCGGACGCCCCGGCGCGAGAAGGGACACGGTAGAGCGCTATCTCGAGCGCCTCGGAGAACTCGAGCGCATCGCGGGGGGCTTCGAAGGCGTCGAGAAAGTCTATGCCATACAAGCCGGACGCGAAATACGCGTGTTCGTGAACCCGGGCAAGATTACCGATCTCGCCATGCACCGGCTCGCCAAGGATATCTCCAAGCGTATCCAGGAAGAGCTCAAGTACCCGGGGGAAATAAAGATAAATATCATACGGGAGAACAGGGTGGTGGAGTTTGCACGGTAAGGGAGCTTATTCCGCTTCCTGCATATACTCGGTCACTATCGTGATGACCTCCTGCAACGTACTGTTGCAGTCCCTGAACCTGATGCGGTCGAGAATCTGGCTTCCGTGCTGACGAAACAGTTCGCTGATAAGCGCGTGAACGAAAGACTGGGTTGCTCCCTCGATTCCTGAGAAGTCGAGAATGACTTCTCCATCTTCGGAGAGCGCGGGAGTAATCATCTCAAGCCGGATCATCCTCGCGATATCCTTGTTTTCGGCAAACGGGCCCGTAAGGGGCCGTAAAGGTATGGTTTTCATATGAATACGGGTTTTCTATAGCGGTCACGCTTGCGTTCGCGGACGGCTCTGGCGTATGCACCCCGTATATGACCGAGAAGGGTGGTAAAGCGCTCGTGGGCGTCAAGACATATATCGATACCAATTGCCGTTCCCTGCCAGTACGGATAGTCCTGCCCCGCCGAATGTCGATCCTCAAACGGGTCGGGATGAAGGAGATCGCGAGATTCTTTGTCTTGCCGCAGAAGCTTGTAGAATGCGTTCCCGCTATAGATACCGAAGAAGTCTCCATTGACGGCCGCGATTGATTTCACGAAGAACAATCCGGCTCCCGCATTCTGCTCATTGCCACCCTCGCGCGGCGTCGTACCGGTAATTCCCGGAGTCAGGGCAAGGCGGATGGCTTGCAGGTCGCCACTAGCCTGATGAGAACGGCGGATACTTTTCGTAATACCGATCCCGGCGTCGCAGATACCGATCCGGATTGTGTTGCTCTTTGGATAATATTGAGCGGCAACGAACGCGCCTTCCCTGGTTTCCGCGTGTTCGATCACGTTCCGCACCAGTTCGCTCACGATATACCGGATTGGTTCCGCATGAGTCGGAGAAAGATGGAGTAAGGGGATCATGTCGGTGACGAACCGCGTAAGGTCAGTCGCGTCGATAACCTGCGTAAGCGGTATGAATCTGCCGCTTGGGTCATGTTCGGTAATGGACATGCCGGAATACAAGCCCAGGTGCTTGAAAAGACCCATACGTTCGAAGTAATGCTTCGAACGCGCCTCAAGCACCTCGAAATGGAGATTCTCCGGGGTAATCGTGTTACCAAGTGCGGCAAGCATAGTGAGCACGAGTGGGTGAACCGATATCCAATTCTTGTTCGCAGTTACCTGAAGTGTCTGGGGATCGCTTGGGTCAAATCCCCGGAAGAAGGAGTCTATGTTTCCAAGGAAAGCGCTGTTTGGCAGATAAATCTTCATAATACGGCCTATATTACCGGGAATTATGGTTTTTCGCAATTCCCGGGAAGGAGTCCTGCGGATGGCCCGCCGAAAGGTAGTATTCTGTGAATACGGTCCTAGTTCTGTCCCCTGCTTATATCAAGGCCAGTTGCACAAAACCGCCTATTTCCTATACTTTAGGCCAAGCCCTGCTTTAGGTAGGGATTATAGGTAAAACCCCGACCAGAATATGAATAAAGCAGCTATCGTAGACAAAGTGCACGGCGTTCTTGGTTCGACCAAGGCGGACGCGGAGCGCGCGGTCGAGACGATGATCGAGTGCATCACGGACGGCCTCAAGAAAGGCGACGAGGTTTCGATCGCAGGCCTCGGCATCTTCGTAGCGAAGGCCCGCCCGGCACGCACCGGCAGGAACCCCCGCACCGGCGAGTCAATCAAGATCGCCGCGACCCGCACTCCGAAGTTCCGCGCGGCCAAGGCGCTTAAGGACGCGGTTAAATAGTTTCTTTTTCTCGCAGGAAGACCCGCGGAGATTTTACCTCCGCGGGTTTTCCCTATACGAATTGCGTTTTATCCCCTTCGACGCTAGTATCCGGTCAGACCGCAACAGTTACGCAGGAGTGTTATCCATGGGATACATCGAAAAGGGCTGCAGCCATGCGCGGGCCCGAGGCCACCGCGTCAAGAAAGTTCCGACCAGGCACGGAGAGGGCGAGATGTGGCTCAATATGCGCCTCATCGACGGCGAACGATGCCTTTTCTACGCCGCGAACAGCGCGAACCGCGTGCAAATGTCCCGCGGTCGGCTCAAACTCGCCGACCGAGTCATCATTTGCGTCGTACACAAGCGAAAGAATCACTACATCGGCTTGCCGGTATCGCTGCTTTTCGAGCGGATTCCCGAGGGCGAGAAGCTCATGCTGAATGTTCCCAAAAGGAAACACGGCGGACTTCACGGCCTCTGCAAGCACGGCATCGAACTCTGGGCGCACGAGAACGAATGGACGCTGCCGCACGACATGCGCAGGGCCGAAGAACCAGTCGCCGCAGGAAGCATCGTTTATAACCCCGCCGGGACGCCGCATCTGAGCATTGCGGACGAGGGCACGACTATGCTGAAGCTTGTCTTCTATGTCGGAGGACCGGAAGATGCCCAGAAACTCATCGGGCTTTAGTTTCCAACAAAAACTTGAGATGGCCGCGCTAGTCGCGGCCATTTTCCTATTTCATATACTTCCTCTTCTTTCTCCGGCAAGTACAACTCCTCATCGTAAGGCTCGCGGCCTCCGCATCTATTCCGTCACGAAAGCGCGTACGTTTCGGCGGAGAACCGATACTGCTCGAGAAAAAGCGCCTTGAACGGCTCGAGAGTGTTGAGCTCGTAGAATGCGAGCATCGCCTCGCGGTATGCCTCTTCGCTCACGCTCCGATAGGAGAGCGGCGAAAGGCCGTGGGAAAGAAGGAGCGCATTCCCCATGAGGCGCGCCGACCGCTTGTTGCCGTCCTCAAACGGCTGGATGTAGCTTAGGCCGACGAGCGCGACGAGCGCTTTCGCGTAGCCGTGCGGCATGCGGCCGACCGCGTGCGCGAGCTCTTCGAAAGCCTCCTCGATCTGGTAGCGGTTGTCGAGCGGCCGATAGCGGGAGCCGGTCACCCCCACGAGGCCGGAGCGGAAGCCGCGTGCGACCGACAGCCCGCGGGTAAGAAGATCATGCACCTCCTCCGCGCCCGCGCGCGTCAATGCCGAAAACCGTTCGCGATGCTCGGTAATATAAGAAAACGCGGCTTTGTGATTGAGGATCATCGTCGCCTCGTCCTTGCCGTGCCCCGCCGCTTCGCTGCCGTCTTTAAGGAGACGCTCGGTATCAAGGAGCGTGTAGGTGTTGCCTTCTATCTTCGACGATTTCCACGAGAGCTCTATCACGAAACGCTCGAGCTCTTTCCGACGGAGCGCTTCCGATAGCCCGTTCGATTTTCCCCGATACCCAGCGGTTGCCGTTTCGAGCGCTTCGAGTTCTTTCGGAGAGAACGGATCGAAGGCGAGCGCCGGGAAAAGATCGAACTGATACCCGGCCAGACCGAACCGGCGGTCGGGTTCCTCGGCGCAGTATGCGTGCGCATCGACTTTTGCCGTAAGTCTTCCCAAAGGAGTAAGGGCGTAGCGGGTGGCTGGACCTTTCCCCGCGACCGCAAGGGATCCTTCTTTTTGCAGCCTTCCCAAAAGCCGTTTTATCGTAACGAGCGACACGTCGTCCGCTCCTTTTCGAGCAATGAAAGAATGCAGCTCGGAGGACTTGCCGCTGCCACTCCGGAATAAGAATTCAAAGAGATTCGCTTGAACGGAACTTTTTATCGTATCAATCATATAGGATAACCGTATCACAGTGATACGGTTATTGCAAACCTTTGATACTATAGCTTGTGGGTAGGCCGACCGTCAGTTCAAATACTTCCTCTTCTTAAGCTTTTCCGGCAGATACGACTCCTCGTCGTAGAGCTTGTAGCCCTTGTGGTATCCCAGGTTCTTCATGAGCTTGGTGGGCGCGTTTCGGATCTTCATCGGCACCGGAAGATTGCCGAGCTTCTGCACATCCGCTACCGCTTCAAAGTATGCATCGTAGCTCTTCCGGCTTTTCTTGCACTCGGCGAGATACGCGACGCCGTGCGCGAGGTTTATGGCGCATTCGGGATACCCGATCGTTTCGCATGCGCGGAATACCGCATTCGCGACCACGAGTGCGGTCGGCACGGCAAGCCCTACGTCTTCCGACGCGAAGACTACCATCCTCCTTGCGATAAAGAGCGGGTCTTCCCCGGCTTCGACCATGCGCGCGAGATAGTAGAGTGCAGCATCAGGCTGCGAAGCGCGCATGGATTTTATGAACGCGGAGATGGTGTCGTAGTGCTCTTCGCCCTTCTTGTCGTAGCGCAGGTGCGGAGACTCGAGCGCTTTATTGAGATTCTCGACCGTGATATTACCGTACAGCTTTTCGGCTCCCTCAAGCATCCCGAGCACCCGGCGCGCGTCGCCGTTTGCGTAGCCTAAAAGCCAATCAAACGCATCCTTTGGCACCTTAATCTTGGTGCTTTTCACAATTGCTTTGAGAGACCCCTCCGAAAGTGGTTCGAGAACGAACACGCGGGCCCTTGAGAGGAGTGCCGGGATCACTTCAAAGCTCGGGTTCTCCGTCGTCGCGCCGATCAAGGTGAGCTCACCGCTTTCGACATACGGGAGGAGGAAATCCTGCTGCGACTTGTTGAAACGGTGTATCTCGTCGAGAAAGAGAACTTTCGGTTTATCAAAACCGAGCGTTTTCTTCCCATTCCCCACTATCTTCCGTATATCCTCCTTTCCCGCCGAGACTGCCGAGAGCTCAAAGAGCTCGGCGTCGAGCGCGCGGGCGTAAATGCGGGCGATAGTGGTCTTTCCTGTCCCGGGCGGGCCCCAGAGGATGAAAGAGAAGAGATGCTTTTTCTCAATGGCGACCCGGAGCGGCTTTCCAGGACCTACCAAGTGCTCTTGCCCTCTCACATCATCAAGGTTTTTCGGGCGTATGCGGGCGGCGAGGGGTTCCATATCTCTATTGTACGCTTCTTACTTATATATAAAGTGAGCAAAGACCCTCACGCCCCCTTCATGAGGAAAATGGGATACTGACGCCGGGATATTACCAAATAAGGCATGATGAAAGAATGAATCTATGACGAAAATACTCCTTCTTGCCGTAATGCTGCTTGCGCTCCCCACCGCTTCGCTTGCAGCCACATACCACTACGTGAACACGAGCGGGGAAATACAGGACACCAACGCGGCAAACGCCGAGCAGGCGCTCGCGCAGGCGATCAATATCGCTCCGCATAGTGGTGTGGTGCTTGATATGGGCTTCTTGAACGCAGGCGATAGCGCGTCGCTCCCCGGCGGAACGACGACGGATGCCAACTACCCGTCAGGCACGTATCAATACATAAACGTGAACGGCGACGTGAAGACGGTCGTCGCGGCGAACGCCTCGGAAGCGCTGGTAGCCGCCACCGGGCTCGCTCTCCACAGCGGCGTGGTGAACATTGCCGCGACCGGTACGGCAATCTCGCCTTCGGCCGACGTTCCACTCTAATCTGGAGCGAGACGAGCAAAACAGCCAGCGTACGCTGGCTGTTTTGCGTTTGAAAAGCTGCTAACCTATGCGGAAATCGCTAATAAACAACCCCGGGGCAGAGCCCCGGGGTATTGAGTCGTGCATGGCCGTCAGAGAATCGTGAGTTGGGTTGGTTGTCCGCTCGTCTTTCCTTGGTTAGCGACATAGCGTTCGACCGTGGTCCAGTCGCCGTGTGTGGAGACGGTGGCGATATAGTAGCCGTCTGCCCAGAACTCTCCGCCCCAGAGGTCCTTCTTCAATTCGGGAAATCGCTCAAACAGCTGTTTTGCGGTGATGGACTTGAACATCCGTACGACATCTCCCCCGCTGTATTTGGGATGGAAGGAGCACAGTATATGGATATGGTTCTGGTCGGTACCGAGCTGCTCGAAGACGATGTCGTACCGTTCGGCTATATCGCCAGCGATATCCCGAATTGCCTTGGTGACGACAGGTGTCAGGAGTGCTTTGCGGTATTTGACCGGAAAGACGATGTGGTAGTGGGTGTCGAAGGCGCAGTGGTTCGAACGGACGACGGCCATGCGCGTATTGTATCTCGGGAACCAACGGTTCCCGAACCCTCCTTAGCGGTACCCCGCGGCAGAGCCGCGGGGAATTGGGGTATTAAATCTCTATCCTGGCTTGGATTTTCAGGACTTCTTCGAGATCTGCGGACTCGAAATCTCTAACTGTGCCCCACCCCAGTCGTGAACTGCACCGAGTGAGGCATTTCAAAGGTTCCTTGGCGAATTCCTCAGACCAAAGCTGAGGCATCTCGGTCTAGCACTTCTTTTATGGTTTCGAGAGCTTCCACAGCGACTCGAAGAACTCCCGGTATCCATCGGTCATCGCTTTGTTCGTAATCGTGATGGAGAGCAGAGGATCACCGAAAAGGTTGTACGTGACGTTGTTCGGCCAGATATCGATATCGAGCTGGCCGGTCGATTGTCCGCCCGGCAGGATGCGGTAATCGAAGAGCTTGCGCCATTTTTTCGTCTCGATGAGCCGTTCGCGCATCGATTCCATACCCAGATAGCGGATGCGAAGGCCTTTCGCTACGCGCGTTTCCTCGAATACATCCTTCTCGTCCGGGCCGATAATCTTAAGGAATGTCTCGGTGGGTCCCGATATCACGAGCGCTTCCTGGTCCTGTTCGATGCGTTCGAACATATCGTAATGGTGGGCAAGTACGGCCGAATCTCCTTGGAACACTTCGAAATCCTGCTCATGCGCGCCGATAAAGCGTTCCTGGAGGCGCTTCGCCATGTTTTGAGCGGCAAGGCGCTTCTCTTCCACGATAGAGAGGAGACGACTCGGCGGATTGGCACTGAACTTCTTCCGGCCGTTCTGTATGACATGCTTTATGAGGCCTAATTGCTCCAGTTTTTCGATTGCATTGTATACGAACTGCTTATGAAGGCCTGTCGCAAGGACAATCTTCGAGGAACCGACGTCCCGACGGGGCAAAAGGGCCAGATAGACCTGTGCCTCCTTAGCGTTCAGGCCCAGCGTCTCAAGCCCTTCAATCAACTCCTTGCTATCCGTTTGGTCAAGAATTATTGACATAGGTATTAAATAGCCTTTATTTACATAGCATATAGGTCATATATTTGGTCGTCAAGACTACTTGACTTTATACAATACTGCGCTACACTAATCTCAGAAATCAAGTTCGCTTTATCGCGCTTCGGCGCATGCCTCAGGAGGGCAACCATATGACTAAGACCGTACTTGTTACTTACCGCTCGAACGATGTATTCGAGGCGTATGTCCCACGCATCCTGGAGACATTGAAGATAGCTGGGTACGAGGTGAGGGAGAAATCCTATCCTCGTGGATTTCAAGGTATCTTCCGTGACCGCGACAATATGGAAACGGAGGCAAAGGAGGCTTCCTATTGGCTCCCCGACCTTACCTGCAAGAGCGATCTGTTTCTATCCGCCAAACAGTTCCGTTTCGGTGGGTTGGATCAGCTGATCGCTCGGGGGATTTCGGCCTCTCTCTTTGGAGAAAAGTCGACCCATGATATCGGGTTGGAAGAAACGAAAGCTATCTTTCAAAAGGTGGCTCGCATGGTTGCCGACAAGATCGGCGAGCCTAAGGTCGTTTCTCTCTGGACTTCCCACTTTGGAGATCATGAGCCCTTCCGCGGTAATCCCGAATTGGGATGCGAGAGTCTTCGTGCATGGCTAGGGGAACTCTTCCCACAATGCACGGTGGAAATCTTAGATTGTTATCGTCCCACTAAGGGATGGAACATCCTAGATCGCCATGACCCAGAAGCGCATCCTTGTTACTACGCTAAATCAGGTCGTCTTTTCTTCAGTATCCCTGTTGAAACGATGGTGCGCGACTTAGAACGCGTCGGACTATTAACGGGAGTCGTGGAAGAGGCTTGGCCACATATAGCTAGGGAACTAGAGAGCGAGCTCTTGGAGATTAACGGAGCGGGATGAAAACCCGCTTGGCAACAGAACCAAAAATCGAACTGCCGCGCTGGGCAGGATAAAGATAGGGCGCAACCTTAAACCGCTTCGCAAGAGGCGGTTTTTCTTTATGCACCTCGGTCACTTGAACTAGCACTAGAGTGTGCCCCCTCACTGTACTGAACTGGGCCAGGCGAGGCAAACGCAACGCCCTTTGGCGAGTAGCCGCTAACCCCGATCGAGGCCTCGGGGTCGGGTACAAAATGAGACAAATGAGACACAGGTAGGGTATATCGGACACTGTCTCGTTTTAGCGATTCCAGCAAGCAGTTGCAAGGTATTCTAGCGTTTTGGGTGTGTCTCACGAGTGGCGAGCGTGGGCCTCGCGGTTGCGGACTGGAAAAGCGAACAAACCGAACACGAAAAGGGCTATCCCGAGTGTTCGGAAAGTGGACTGTTACCTTACAAATCTGACAGGGGGTCGGGGGTCAAAATGATATAGAATGCAACGTCAAAACGGCGTTTGTGGCATGTTGCATTTTGGGGTTGCAAGGACGTTAGATACCCCCGCAGGCGTGTCCAATGCCGGAGGGCAAAATGTTACAAATGTTACACGAATACGGCATGTACGGGCGCGTAACATTTTCAGAGAACCAGACCGCAGATGCTGGGTATCTTAGAGGAAATTAGGCGTAAAGAGTGACAGCGCACTGTCACTTTCGGTAGGTGCCGATTAGACACATTAGACACTCATACGGCAGGCCGCGAAATGCCTACAAATGCCTAGAATTCGGGGTCGCCATGCAATCCTTGACTTCCTAAGTAGATATGTAATACTGCGTACGGTAGCACAAATGGCCTAAGGAGGGCCACAAACATGACGACATTGAGAAATTGGTACTGGAACGCGGGCATCCTGCTCGCCCAGCTTCTGGTCGGCGGGGCAATCGCCCTGTTTACCCAGCGCATCGGCGTCGGTATCGGCGTCGCCCTGACCGTCACCGTCCTCTGCACGATGGCGGCGGGCGGAAGGATTGGGGACGACGATCGCAAACTCGAAGCCCTGATGTGCGGGCTGAGTGCACTCTGCGCGATTACTGGCCTCCTCTTCTTGAGGGAGGGTGTGTATCATCCCACGAGTTTCCGGGGGCCGGATCGCGATTGGATGTTTCTGTGGCCCATGGCCACTCTGGTCTTCGCCGCGATATCTGCGGTGCATACGGGCGGGAGCACCGCTCCCTGGCGCAACTGGTTCCTCAACTTCCTCGCGGACCTTCCGCTCGGAATCGGTTTCTTCTTCGGCGGCCTCGTGCTGCTCAACCAACGGAGACACCACGCCTAGCACAATCCGTCCGCTACAGCCCCACACAATCCGGTGTGGGGCTTTTGATATAGAATCCAGGCGCATGACCCTTGACAGTATATGTGCTACATGCTACTATAGAAAACAGTCAATTTGTCGCCCATTTACGGGCATCCAGCTAGGGAGAAGATCTATGGGTATCGTATTCACTCGTCAGGTCGGCGCGAAAGCCGATGAAGGATTCGGAGCGGCCATCTGCAACGTCGACGACATCGAAGAAGCGCGTCGGATGATTACGGAAAGTGGTGGCACCGAAGAGGTCGTTGGATACGTCGATCTCGACGAGGACGACCTGGCAATTGCCGCCATTTCGGGCGTGCTCTGGTTGGCGATTGATGCCAACCTGCATAGAAAAAATGGCGCCGAAGAGCTCCTCCTGAAACTCTTCATGGCAGGCCGCGCGTCGGCCTCCCAGTAGGGCAAAAGCTCTAACAGGCCAAAGCCGTTCTCTAACGAAAAGTCGTTTGAGGACGGCTTTTCATTTGTCATAGTATGATGTCTATATGTCCGGATTTGAAGGTGCTGGCCCACGGCCCGAATCACAGGAAACCGCTCAGAAAAAGTATGGCCGTCTTGTTCGTTCGTATCAAGACAAGTTCAAGGAGCTTAAGCGATTTCGCAAGCAGAACGCGCACGCTCTCACCGACCCAGAAGTGAAAACGGAAGCGGAACTCATAGACTCTGAGCGGCACAATACACATCTTGAGTTAAATGCGCTCGGCAAGGACTTAGGCAAAAGTGACCACGATGTTCTCATAGACCTGTTACGGCAGGAAGGAAGTCTCGAAGAGCTTGGCCTCCCAGAATTCACGATCATATCCAGTGAGGACCTGCCTGACGGAAGGCTCATGCAAAATCGCGATAGATTCTTTCCATCCGAACATGAGGACGGCGGGATCTTGGGTGAAAACGCGCTTCTTGTTTTTGATTTTCTTGATAAGAGCATCGGCGATGGATGGAGCCGTCGCCCCGCTCTGCCTCGCAGGGACGGCCCTATTCGCCAAGATCGAGAGGAGGCGCTCGCAAAAGCATTAGATCTCCCGACTGCGAATTTCCAGGACGGCAGCACATACCACGAAATCGGGCTGGTCGCTTCGGGTGTTCTTATTCCGAAGGCAAGAATCGAAGAGGTCGCGGCGTTTATTCGCGAACATCCGAGTGAATACCGCTTGGGTGACCAATTCTACTCTGCCGAAGAAGTTGAGTCCTCCCTGCGAGAATATCCCGCGAAATTCCGTCTATATCTAAGTTTACTGGATGAGCAGTATGCCCAGGATGCGCTTGAGCACATACGAAAATTTGGCGACGAACACGAGCTTAAAATCGCAACCGAGGTTCTTGGGGAAATCGAGGCGAAGGAGCGTGAACGTATTCGGGAAGATGAGGAGCGCGAAGCGGTGACTCGCCGCGAGAAGGAGGATGAAGAGCGCAAACGTACTGCGTCAGAACAAGTTGCAAAAGAGGAAGCCGTCATCGATCACTTTGAGAAGTTCCCTCACGCCGAGCCTGTGAGAAAACCAGGGAAGAGAAAATAACAAGGTACTAAATTCCGCATTAGATACCAACAACCCCTCGCTGGACACCCACGAGGGGTTGCGTCATCCATTGACCCGTTAGCAATAACGGCAAATGTATGGAAACAGCAATGATTCAGGGCGGATTTGGGGCGGCTCCTCCCTTGGTGGAGGTACAGGCGGTGCGGTACTGCTTGTATGCGAGGAAAAGTACAGAGAGCGAGGAGCAGCAAGTTTTGAGCATCGAGAGCCAGGTCAAGGAGATGTTGGCGCTCGCAGAGAAAGAGAAATTGGAGATTGTCGAGGTGAAGCGAGAGTCGCACTCGGCCAAGGAGGCCGGAGCGCGACCGGTATTCAATGAAATCGTAGACGAATTGAGGGCTGGAAAGTTCAACGGCATCTTAACCTGGGCACCGGACCGCATCAGTCGCAACGCAGGCGACCTCGGCCGCATCGTGGACTTAATGGATAGCAGGCACTTGGTGGACATACGCACATATGGGCAGCGGTTCGGCAACAACCCGAACGAGAAGTTCTTGCTGATGATTCTTGGGAGCCAAGCGAAGCTTGAGAACGATAACAAGCGCATCAATGTGAAGCGCGGGCTACGTGCAAGGGCCGAGATGGGCCTGTGGCCCGGCATCGCGCCCACGGGATACCTCAACGATTCTCGGAAGGATCACCGCTGCGAGATATTGGTGGACCCTATTAGAGCGCCAATCATTAAACAGGTCTTCGAGAAAGTCGGGATCGAGCGCTGGAGCGGCCGCAAGGTACACGGGTGGCTGAAGAGGGATGTGCAGTTCGCCTCGCGCATCGGCAAGAGCATGAATCTCTCGACGCTATACAAAATGCTCAAGAACCCCTTCTATTGCGGCGTGTTCGAGTATCCGAGAGGCTCGGGAAACTGGTATACCGGCAAACATACGCCGCTTATCACCCAGGAACTCTTCCAAGCCGTGCAGGAAAAGATCGCCGAGGAGAACCGCCCCAAGCACCGCTTCAAAGAATGGAACTTCACCAAGCTCCTGCTGTGCGGGTACTGCGGGAGCGGCATAACGGCACAGGAGAAGCAGAAGATATTGAGTACCGGCGAGCCCGTCTCCTATGTGTATTATTCCTGCTCCCGGGCCAAGGATACCCAGTGCAAGAACCCGTATCTGCGGGAGGAGAAAGTACTCGACCAGCTCGCCACCATGATAGACCGCATCTCCCTTGACGAGATCGGGGCGCGACACCTCATTGAGCGGGAGGTGTCCCGATACAACAAGCTGCGGGCGGAGGTGGAGGGCACCAAAGAAACCATCGAGGCCAAGGAGATGGACATACGCAAGTATGCCAAGTATCTGCTGAAGAACGGCACGAGAGAGGAAAAGCGGGAGCTGCTGGAGCACCTCAGAGATCGGCTTATTCTCAACGACCGAATCATCACGCTGGCCGACTAGCACAAAAGCCCGACGAATGTCGGGCTTTTGTGCGTGAACGGGCGTGGACGGATGAAAACCACAGCATGTGTGGCACCGCGAGGCTCCACGGCGAATTTGGGAAAGGTCAAAATGATGGGGTCGGACGCGATTCAAGACTCTGCCCGTTCAAGACCCCCAAGAAGCCTCTCTAATTCTTCAGGGTCACTATCTTGAGCTTTACTAATTACCGAGACCATTTCGGGTTTAATAAAATAAACCTCGGTTCCTTGTTTGAGCATTGCTGCTAATAGCGAAGGGAACCGCTCTAACCCACGGGGTTTAACAGTAGTTCTAGAAACCCATTCCTTATCGCCAAGTCCGATTCCTTTATTTATTTCGAAGGAATCGCTGGGGAAGCTATACACCGTGCCACCGTGATCCTGTTCTATAAATTCTTCACGGGTCATGGGAATACATACGAATTTACGCCCATTTACGATACCGCCGTTTGTCACGAATTTATTCGCCATTGATTGAATGGCGATCTCACGATCAGGAGATGCATACACCGCCGGTTCTTCATCGGGTCTTTCTGCCGCGGAACGTGGTTCAAACTCCTTGATATCACCGTTCGCTGTTCCATGGTACAGAACAGGCGGCTTTTCCTTAGATTCGCTCTGATTGAGTTTCGGGACCTCGTGGGACATAGAGGTAAGTATAGCTTGCCGGGTCGGTTTAATTTAGACGGAACGGATGCGGAACACTAAAGCTCGACCGGGCAGGCCTCGCGGTTGCGAACTATTTTCGAGGCCTCGCAGACGAAAAACGGGTCTCTGACCGCTGTGCGGGATGGGAGAATCGAACTCCCGCCATCAGTTTGGAAAACTGATGTTCTACCATTAAACTAATCCCGCTTCGTTCCCGAGAATACCACTTACGGGGCTTTTCCGCACTGATCGGAGAATGTAAAAGTCGCAAGGGTTAAGGGCCCGTGTTACTCTGCTTGCACTCGGGGCGTCGTATACCGGTAGTACGCTTGCTTTGGGAGCAAGATGACCGGGTTCGATTCCCGGCGCCCCGACCAAAATGTAAAACACCCCGTCAGGGGTGTTTTACATTTTGGTCGCCTAAAACCTTTATGTCCTTTCTTCATTTTCCGAGAGGACCTCACGGCTTTAAGAATGAGGGCCTATTTGCTTGCAATTCTACAGACCATCGCGGTGGACAGAGCGTCAAATATTGTCCTTTATCCCCAGTATTAACACCTTTATCCACTTTTGTCCGAAGCGCAAAAACGGCCATTCAAGGCCGTTTTTGCGCTTCAAGAAGCTGGTGCGGACAGGGGGAATCGAACCCCCGACTGAATCTTGGCAAGATCCTGTTTTACCACTAAACCATGTCCGCCTCGGGCTTTATATTCTCATAATATTGCAAGTTCATCAATTCCTGCGGTAACAACCGCAGCCACTCGATCATCTTCACCTTCAGGTACGTACTTGAGACGAAGATGCTGCAGACGCCGTGTCCGAGACGCTTCGTCTTATGGCGGCCCTGTATAAGGATGCTTTTGAGGAACTTATCGAGCGGGACCCCGGATGCTTGGGACCAATAACGCCGATTCGCCTCATCGTCTATATCCGGATAAGTGAGGATGGAGACCCACACTTTCTCCTCGGGTATATTGCATACGTTCTTCAAGAAGACGACAAAGAGTCTGATTAATTCCGGGTCGGTATTCGCGAGCCGCACCTGACTTTTCGTCGTCTTGTCTCCTTCGCCCCAATAGAGCATGAGCCCGGCTATAAAGAGGGGGTTGTATTTGAGAATCTCAAGGTCTGTCCGGGCTTCTTCCTTCGCTTCCTCGTATATCCGAGCCAGATGAACGCCCCGAATCCTGTCGAGTTCGATTATCCTGGCCGTGTGCTGTATCTGGGCCTTTGCTGCTAAATCTCTGGCCATCTTCTTAGACCATCCAATTTCACTGAACCAGCCAGAAAGGGTGCTTATTGGTACCTTAAGGGCGCCCCTGATTTCTCTGTAGCTCTTTCCATTCCTGCGTAATTCAAAAGCTTTGTCTTTATCCTTTCGCATATATATACTCTACGACGAGAGTACGGTTATGACGCAAGATTGTTAACAGCCGCTACGTTTTCGGAAAATAGAAGTTCCTCGCAAGAAGCTTTCTGAGCTTCTTTGCCTTCAAGGGGTCGTTTTCAAGGGTGAAGCGAATCTTCCCCAACGCCCGACAGATGGGGAGAAGCTCGGGAAGTGTGTCCTTTATCGGCCTGTTCGATTCATAGAGCTTATCGATCCGCGTCGCTGATACCTTAGGGAGCCGTACCGTGACGATAAGAGAGCCTATAACGGTCACATGGTCACTTCGGCGAAGGGATAGGATATTTCTTGTATCTATTTGAAGGTATTCGCCTTGGTATTCCCGCTTAAATTCCTTGTCCGCCTCAGACTCCCCTCCTACGATAAAAAAGCCGTGGCGCCCCACCTTAGCGAAATGCCGATAATACGCCTCCTCGCTTTCCTTGCGCTCGGGCATATATGCCCAGAAATCGTGCGGGTTGTAGAAGAAGACTTCGGGGTTCGGAACCGATTCCTCAATAGGGAGGACCACTGTCTTCCAGAAGGCATCGAGGTGTTCGATCGATGTAAAGGTATGGGAAAATTTCTCCCCGACTGAGGGCGCCGCGACCGGGACAGGACGAAGTCGCTCCCCTACCCTTCGCGCCCATTCTTCGTCCACCATCAGCCGCTTCCCGGTTTTAATGAGCACGCCCGCCGCGATGAGTTTGTCCGTCGCTTTATAAATAGCGCGAAGCGAGAGCGATTTCTCAGGAAAGACCAGCCGGGCGTGCATCGATTTGATACTCAAACGACCCTCAAGGAGGAGTTCGATGATACGGTCTTCGAGGTCTTCCGTGCGGCTGAATATCACTATCGAGAGGATACTCTATTTGAACTAAAAGTACAAAAGTATATAAAAAGCGCCAGTATAATCGCATTATAAAATCATACTTAGTAATCTCAACCTCGGACCGAGAAGGTCTAACGGAAACAGGAGAAGACCATGCCCCCATCAGGTTTTGCCCAGCGCGCCAGGAACGGCGCCCACGAGCTCTTTGAAGGATGCATCGAGGATCTCGATCAAGAGGTCATCGACGGAAAGTGGCCGGACCTTCCCGCCGGAATCCGCGGTGAGCTCGCGGCCCTGAAGCTCGTTACCGCGGCTCCGGAAACCCCGGACGGCGTGGTTCGGGGTACGCTCGAATTCGCCAAAGGCGTGTACAGCTACGCCGACGAGGAGCTCGCAAGCGGGAAGCATCCGAATCCCCGGTCGGCAATCAATGCGGCTCTCGACCGCGCCGAAGTTCTGATCGCGGAGCTTCACATCAACAAGAAGGGCGAGCTGGTCCGGAGACCACAATAAGCCCTACACCAACTTCCCCGCAGGCGGCCCAGAGCCGCCTGCTTCTTTTTGTGCCCCCGCCAAGATTCGAACTTGGAACGACAGATTCGAAGTCTGTAATGATATCCATTTCACCACAGGGGCATTGAACTCTTTGATACTAAGACACGGCTAGGAGAAAGCCTAATCGCGGGCTACTATTTTATTGATTATGCACTTCTCTATTTCAAAAGAAGTTTCCTCGGTTTCCGAAATACTCCGCAAGGAAGGGTTCGAAGCATATCTTGTCGGCGGATGCGTACGCGATCTTCTTATAGGCCGTAAGCCGAAAGATTGGGATGTCACTACCAACGCAAAACCTGAGGATATACAGCGTATATTCCCCGATTCCTACTACACCAACGACTTTGGAACCGTTGGTGTTCTACGTGAAACGGACGAGGAGAGCCTTAAAGTGATCGAGGTTACACCCTACCGCACCGAATCCTCCTATACCGACAAACGACGGCCGGATAAGGTCGAATTCGGCCAAAGCCTTACCGAAGACCTCGCGCGCCGCGATTTCACGATCAACGCCATAGCCCTTGATGAGTCTAAAGGACATCTAATTGACCCGTACGGCGGTCAAAAGGACATAAAGGACAAAGTGCTCAGAACGGTGGGGGAGGCGGCTCTACGCTTCGAAGAGGACGCCTTGCGCCTTATGCGTGCGGTGCGGCTCGTGGCGGAGCTAGGTTTCGCACTTGATGGCGATGCCGCTGCAGCTATCCAGGCAAAGGCCCCAAACCTGCAGCATATTTCAAAGGAGCGCATACGCGATGAGCTCACCCGCATTCTTGAGTCCGACCAGCCCATGATGGCCCTTGTGCTGGCACAGCAGCTTGGAATACTTAGTTATATCGCCCACGACTTAACCCGCGGTATAGGGATCGACCAGAACCAGGCACACAGCTATGACGTGTTTGGCCACCTGATGAGGAGCATGCAGCACGCTGCAGACAAGGGCTGGGAATTCGATATACGCCTTGCTGCCCTGTTCCACGACGTATCTAAGCCGGAAACCCGTCGATGGTCAGAGGAAAAGCAGGACTGGACCTTCCATGGACACGAGGTGGTTGGTTCACGTGTAACACAAAAGGCCCTTGAAGATCTTAAGTTTCCACGTGAAACCATCGAAAAGGTCACCAAACTGGTCCGTTGGCACATGTTCTTCTCCGACCCTGATCAGATAACCCTCTCGGCCGTACGGAGAATGATTCGGAACGTGGGGCAGGAAAACATCATGGACTTGCTCAATCTGCGCATATGCGACCGTATAGGCACCGGAAGGCCCAAGGAGCAGCCGTTCCGTTTCCGTAAATACAAAGCGATGGTGGACGAAGCCCTCAGGGACCCTATATCCGTAGCTATGCTAAAAACTGACGGCAGGAGGATCATGGAAGTGTTACACGTGCAACCGGGGCCAAGGATAGGTTGGATGCTTCACGCACTTCTTGAAGAGGTGCTTGAGGACCCAAAAAAGAACTCCTTGGAGTATTTGGACGGGAAGATAGCAGAGTTCAGCACTCTTAGCGACAAAGCACTTAAAGAGCTCGGAGACGCAGGCATGAAGAGGAGGGAAGCGGAGGAAGAGGCGGAACTACAGAAGATCCTCGAGAGACACCACGTTTGTTAAATCAGTTACACGGGAAACAGTACGGAAAAGAGAAAGCCGCCTGTAACCCGAAGGAGTGGGGACCACAAATGGGGGAACGGGGGAGAACTGATGGTCCTTCACTATAAGAGACTGGGTTTCTGGCGGCTTTCGAGAGATTGCCTTGAACTGGGCGTCTTTTCACGTGCAACTGGCCAAGCCCTGAGTACGTAAGGGATTCGTCCCTGGCGGAGGCTGGCTGTCTCGTGCTTTGGCGCTCACTGATTGATGTTTGCTCGCACAAAGAGCTAAAGAGCGATCAACGGTACAACTGCCCGAAGGTAAGGATACTCTTGTAAAGGACGAAGTAAAGAGGCAAGCAGGGGATAAGTGTCCTTTATGTCCTTTAGATCGTTATTGAAACAGGGCAGTGGTCGGAGCCCAGGATTTCCGGATGTATCGCCGCCTCTTTAATAAGCGGCGCAAGAGATTTTGATACGAATATATAATCGATTCGCCAACCTATGTTGCGCTCCCGGGCGAAGTTCCAATGGTTCCACCAGGAGTAGTGTCCGTTGCCCTTGGTAAATAAACGGAAAGTGTCAATAAAGCCAGCCGCTATGATCTGGTCGATCCCTTCGCGTTCCTCCTTAGTGTAGCCGTGCCCGCCTTCATGCTCCGTGGGATGGGCGAGGTCGTCCGGCGTATGGGCCACATTGAGATCGCCGCAGAATATAACCGGCTTCTCCTCCTCAAGCCACTTGCAGTACTCAAGAAACGCTGGGTCCCATTGCGTATGCCTGAGGCCGAGCCTGCTTAAGTCGGGCTTTGAGTTCGGCGTATACGCGGAGATTACGAAGAATTTTTGGTATTCGGCCGTAATAACCCTTCCTTCGGTATTAGGGTCACCGTAGGAGTCGTCCGCAAGACCGTATTTCGCCACGAGATCCTCGGGAAGACCAAGCCGTATGTCGAGCGCTTCTTCTTTCGAGAAGATGGCCGTACCGCTGTACCCGGCCTTCTTCGCGGAGTTCCAGTATTCCGTATAGCCCGGCAGATCTATCTCCGACTGGTGTTCCTGAGCTTTCGTTTCCTGGAGGCAGAGGATGTCGGGTTTTATTTCCTCAATGAAAGGGAGAAAGACGCCTTTCCGGTGCACCGCACGTATACCGTTCACGTTCCACGAGACGATCTTCATTTCTTTATCTTACACGTTCCCGGCCGGTTGCTTTTACGTATTTCAGGTATACATTTATCAGCGGCATCGTTAAGGAGGGTGCCAACAATGCGTAGAGCATCAGGAGTGACCTGGACATTCACGGCAAGAATAAGCCTTGGGTCCGCGGTAACAGTTGCCCGTTTTCTTCTTCGCCCCCGCACATCCGAGGAAGAGTTTGAGTCCTTTTCCCAGAGGTCTGCAAAAGAAATGGCGAAGCGGTTAGGCATCGCGGACGACTATTTCGGTATCCACGGTACCTCTCACGCAGGCCACGTGTATGTGTATTTTCGGACCCAGACAAATGGTAAGGCTCGCCGGGCCATGCTCGACTGGCTGTGCAAAATTGCTCGCACGACAACGACTGTCCCGGCAACGACAACAGGAGGTGACGATGCCGCATAATCGACCACCATGCAGAGAATCGCCTTGTTTAAGGCCGGCTTCTGCAAGGTGGTTCTCTGTTTTATAACTTGATCAATCAAATATACAGGTTTCTTAAGGTGCTGGTCTTCCAGATTTTTATATGAGTCCTTCCCACGTCACCATAAACAGCTCCTGCTGCATACGAACCAAGGCGTCTGTTTCAATAACAATGGTCGTAATGGGATAGGTGAGCGGGTGAATTACGATTTTCCGAGGCGTTATCAGCATATTTGCATCAAGCCGCGTGCCTTTCGGAAGCAAGCGAACCTCTTCCCGAAAATTCTTCTCATTTAGCTTATAACTTTTCGCAACTTCTGAGGGTATGAGCGCGATCTTCGCCTTGAGATTGATCCGCAGCCTGCGAGCAATGAAAGACTTGAAATAGTCTTTATCGAACGCATCCCACCGCTCGGGGTCCCCAAAGACATAATAGTCGTCACCGCTTTTGAGTTCCGCGAGAAGTTCGTCGTAGACGCTCCTCATCGCCTCGGTACCGACGTAATAACGGATTATTGAGTTATTGCCGCGCAGCGAATAGAGTGCCTGAAGTTCGGGAAAAAACGACTGAAGGGCATGCTTCTGTTCATCGAGTATGCGTTCAAGACGCGTCGGATTCTCCGCTACGTATATGCGCTTGAGACCCGGCTCCTCAATCCCTACCAGTCCTTTGGCGCGCAGGGACTCTATAACGGCGTAAATGGTTGTTCGTTTTACCCCCGACTGTCGGGAGATTTTGAGCACGGTCGAGGGGCCGAGTTCAAGCATCGAAAGATACACTACGGCTTCGTGATCGTTAAGGCCCGAGCGTATGAGCATTTTTCTGAGCGATTCCCGGTTTTGCATGATTCTGACGGCTAGTCAGACAAACAATACCATATGTAAACCATGGGTATTTTCTTGATTCTAGACACTTTGTCGACTTTTTTGACGCCTTTCCCTGTCGAAAATAAGGTGAAGTTATGAAGGAATTAAAGGTTGCGGTCGGCGACACCTGGCAGCCAAAAGCGCTGGTGTACCTCGCCATGCCTATGATGGCGCTCATGCTTGTTACCGAAGTTCTTAATCTCAAGTTCGTCAACTTTTTCGGGATCTCGATAGTCGGTTCGCAAATCAGCTATGTCTTGTCGCTTATCGTTGCTGACATTCTTGCCGAGGTATACGGCTATCGGCGAGTGAGACGACTTCTGTGGGTCGGGCTCGGAGGTCTTATCGTCTATACCATTTTCATAGAACTCGCCGTATTCCTCCCGCCTGCGGCAGGTTACGCGAATAACTCGGCGTTCGTCACTCTCTTCTCCCAAGTTCCGCGCATAACCACTGCGGGAATTATTGCGTACTTTGTCACAGAACTCACCAACTCATACGTCATGTCGCGCTTGAAGGTACATTTCACGGCTCGGTACTTCTACGGTAGGGCTCTTACGTCGGTAGCGGTAGCACAGATAGTGAACGTGCTCTTCTTCTATGGGATCGCATTCGCGGGTATCCTGCCGCTTGCGCTTATGGCTTCCGCAGCGACTGTCAGCTGGATGGCGGTGATACTCTGTGAAATGGTTGTTCTCCCGCTTACGAAGCGGCTTGCCAGGTATATAAAAGAATATGAGGGCATAGAACACTTCGATGCAGTCCCGAGAGGCCTTCCTTCTTCCTAAACAACTACTCGCGGTTTTTGCTATGAAACTTCTTATGCACATCCCGCAAGTGCGAGTCGGTAACGTGCGTGTAGATCTGCGTCGTGATGATGGAGGCGTGGCCGAGGAGCTGCTGGACGCTTCTGATATCCGCGCCGTTGCTTAGAAGATCAGTCGCGAAGACGTGCCGAAGGGTATGGGGAGACACTTTGCTCGTGATACCGGCCCGGGCGGCATACGCCTTGAGGTGCCGCTGCACGTCGCGGGGAGTGATGCGGTGGAGCTTCTTCGGGCGGCCGTCGACGAAGAGCGCCTCCTCCATATCAGCGCGAGCCTTGAGGTATTCGCGTACCGCCTCCTTGGCGGCAGGGGAGAGGAATACCACGCGGACTTTGTCGCCTTTGCCTCGTATGGAAAATTCGTCCCTTCCAAGATCGAGATCGTTATTGAGGGAACACAACTCGGCGATACGCAGGCCCGTGGAGAAGAGAAGTTCCATGATTGCGCGGTCGCGAAGGAGGGTACGGCGCACGTGCGGGTCTTTTTCCGTTTTGAGCGCCTCGGCAGGGGAGTCTATAAGGCGACTGAGCTCCGCCGAGGTTATAAGGTCGATCTGCCGCTCCGGCACCTTCGCGAGTTCGATGCGCTCGGGGGCTATGGTCTGGATCTCGAGCCTCCGGAGGTATTTGAGGAATGCGCGGAGCGCGATGAGGTAATAGTTCTGGGTGCGGCGCTTCATCGAGTCCCGTCCGGTGCCCGACTGGCGGTTGAGCCACATGCGGAATTCGCGGATTTTCGGTTCGGTAATATCGGAAGGGTCTTTTATATCCGCCTGTTTGATAAAGCGCGAAAGGTAGCGGTCGTAGTTCTCGACCGTTTTCACGCTCCGGCCTCGCTCGATTTCGATGTATTCGAGAAATTGCCGCTTGAGCTGCTCGGCATTCATATGGGGAAGTGTAGCACCGATGTGCGCACAATAATTAGCGACCCGCGGCACCAGCCGCGGGTCGTCATTGTCTGGCGTTCGAACACTCAGAGTGTCAGCACCCAGCAGCTGACCTCGGGCAGACCGAGCAATTGCTTGAACATGGTATCCGCATCGTTGCGACTGGAGCGCCACCAAACCGACACGCGCCCGCCCCCTTCGAGACTGAGCCGGTTAATGTTCGGAACATGGAGAACTGAAAATGTCCGAATCCCTTTCCCGGTTGCCACAACCATGTAGCCCGTAAGGGGCGCTCTCTTCTTCAGCGCCCGCCCGATTGTGCGAGCTTCCTTTCTGACCTCGGGGGTCAGGATTTCCCGCCCGTCGGCGCAAAAAGAAGCGACTATCTTATGCATGAGTTCCTCCGTTAAAACAGTGCTGCCGAACCAGCACTTACAATACAACCCTTGCATAAATAATCAAGATGTGGTAGGGTATCGGCACATGCTAACTACGAAGAAAAAGGCGGCAATCATGAAGGACTCGGGTATCCACCCGACCGACACCGGCTCTGCCAACGTGCAGATCGCGCTTCTTAGCAAGAAGATCGACGACCTTGCCAAGCACCTCAAGAAGAACGCGAAGGATTTCCATTCCCGCCGCGGACTTCTCCAGATGGTCGCCGACCGCCGGAGCCACCTCCACTATCTCGAGAACAACGACAAGCGCCGCTACAACGCGGTCGTCAAGAAGCTCGGGCTTAAGAAGTAGCTTCTTCCCGCCGCTTGCGGGATGGTAGTATGTAGCTCAGGACTTCCGTCCTGTTTTAATAAACGTTTCTCATAAGCATTACTTTCTATGGCAGTCATCAAACATCCCGCGCAGCGGGTCGGCGTATTTATCGATACGCAGAATCTCTATCACAGCGCGAAGCATCTTTATAAGGCGCGCGTGAACTTCGCGAACGTTCTCAAGGAAGCGGTCGGCGGTCGCGTGCTCGTGCGCGCCATCGCCTACGTCATCTCGACCGAAAGCGGGGAAGAGAGCGCGTTCTTCGACGCCCTTACGAAAATCGGCATCGAGACCAAGGTAAAAGGCCTCCAGGTCTTCTCCGACGGCGCGAAAAAGGCCGACTGGGACGTAGGGCTCGCGATCGACGCGGTCAAAATGGCGCCGAAGCTCGACACGGTTATCATCGCGTCCGGCGATGGCGATTACGTTCCGCTCGTCGAATACCTCGACATGAACGAGGGATGTCAGGTGGAAGCGATCTCGTTCGGCAAGTCTTCCTCGGCGAAGCTCAAGGAAGCGGTACATGCCTTCACCGACATGTGCGACGACCCGAAGAAATTCATTATCGGGCACCGGGGATAGGCATATAGACTGAAATTTGGCCCCGGGACACGCATGTGTCCCGGGGCCTGTGTGTTTACGCTCCCGGCGGATAGGAAAGCACGTATGTGCCGCTTCGATATTCGTCCTGAAGCGGTCTCGGCGCTATAGGACTTCCGTATATCCACTTCCCGCGCGCAACACGCGCCAAGCGAACAGTGTGTATTTCGTCTCCCGAGGCGAGGGCGGGAAAGATGTTGGCCTCCGTTCCTTCGCTTAGGAGGCCGCCCTTTTTCAGATGCCGGGCGAGGACTATTCTGGCATGGCCTATCTCTACGGGTACCGGAAACGGTCCGAATATGTCCTCGGCCGTTGCTTTGTCCGAAACGCCGGAGAGACTGAGTTTCCATATGCAGATGGCTGCGTCGCCGAGCGCTGGTCTGCGGATTGCGTTGAAGCGCCGATTGAAATTCCTTGTACGCGTGACTTCACAACCCCGCAGGTGAAGTCCGTGCACCGAAACTGAGAACGGGGGAGGGTCATGGATTTTCAGTTCACCGATCTGTTCCAGGATCCGCCCGTCCCCTTCGAGCCTTAGTATTCGCATTTCAGGTACTCCTTGGAACAATTCCGCTGTCCGGCACTATCGCATACATCCCAAAAATATTCACCCCCCTCAAAAAAGTAAGGCACCCGCCGGGATTTCGCGCATATCTTTTCGGTTATACTTTCCTAAGCGATGCAGGACGACAATTACATCGATGCGACCGAAGAGGCCCCGGCACTCGCCGGAGGCCGCGACGTGCCGGAGCGCGTGATACGCACCTATGCGGGCGATGTCGCCTCGATTACAGGCGTGACCGCGCAGGGCGCGGCAGTGCCCCCGCCGGTTCCCGCGCCGCAAGCGGCCGCGCAAGAAGACCGTGACGCCATACTCGCGCGCCTCCGCGCGAAAGCGGGCGCCGTGCGGCAGCCTGAGACCGCGCAAGCGCCTCCGGAATCGGCGTTCGACGCGGACCGGAACGCTTCCGCGAGCGTACGGGACAGATATGCTCCCACCGCCTCGGAGCGCCTCATAGAAGCGAGCCCGCTTGAGGTACCGGAAGCGTTTGTTCCGCCGCCCGCACCAGTTCCGGCTCCGGCCGCTCCGGTCAAAGCGCCTGATATTTCTGCCGGACTGCATACGTATAAGAATGATTTCGCGGAACACATCGAAGACAAAGGGGCTTCGGCTATAAGCGTTCTCGCAACCGAATCGGACGCGCCCGCACGAAAAGTTACCGCCGCGCCCGTGAAAAAGGGAGGCGTTGCGCTCATGTTGTCGGGAATCGCGATCGTGCTTCTTGGAGGAGGCGCACTCTACGCCGCGTACTACTTCATGCAGGCGGCCAATATCATCCCGACCGTAGTGAGCGCCCCTTCCCTTATTTTCGTCGACGAGCAGCAAGAGATCACGGGCACTGGGCGCGATCTTCTTGCCGCCTTTGCAGAAGCCGCCCAGAAGCCGCTTGCCGCGGGGGCCGTCCGCCTCGTGTATGCGACGGTGAGCACGACGACCGCGGACGGAATAACCTCAAGTTCCCCCGTTTCCGGCGGCTCCCTTGTGGCGGCCATGCAGCTCCCCGCGCCGGACATCCTGCTCCGCAGCATCTTGCCCGAAAGCATGCTCGGCGTCGTACGAAACGGGGAAGAGACGCGCCCGTTTTTCATACTCAAAGTCGACTCGTTCGAACGCAGCTTCGGCGGCATGCTCGCGTGGGAGCCGACCCTTCCCGGAGATTTGGCGCTTCTGTACCCGGCATATCCCGCCGCCGTCGTTTCCGAGCCGATCGCATCAACCACGACACCCTCTTCTTCGGTGTCTTCCGCGCAATTTCTTCCCGCGCCTTCATTTAAGGACGAAGTGGTGGCAAACCATGACGTGCGGACGCTTCGGGACGCAAGCGGACGAAGCCTTATCATGTACGGCTATTGGAACCAGTCGACGCTCGTCATCGCCCGCGACGCGGCAGCCTTCACCGAACTCATGAACCGCCTTGCGACTACTCGCAAGCAATAAGCCGTGCTAGAATCGGCCGATATGACCGACACCAATACATACAAAGCGAGGCTTGCGGAAGAGAAGGCAAAGCTTGAAAGCGAGCTTGCAAGCCTTGGGCGCAGGAATCCCGGGAATTCGGGCGACTGGGAAACCGTTCCTCCCGAGACCGGCTCCGAACCGGATCCCGTAGACGCTGCGGACCAGAAGGAGGCATATGAGGAAAACGCGGGGATTCTGAGCGACCTTGAAATACGCTATAACGAAGTGCTTGCCGCGCTCGACCGCATTGAGAAGAGAACCTACGGCATCTGCACCGTTTCCGGCGAACCGATTGAAGAAGACCGCCTTAACGCCGACCCTGCTGCGGCGACCTGTAAGGCACATTTGAACGGATAAGAACCGGGGGACGGAAAAGGAACAGCGCGGTGTAAACACCGCGCTGCTTTTCCTGTCTTCTCAATCCGTCAAGGGTTTGCCGAGCCAAAGAGCCCGGCGGACTTTCGCCCAGAACATACGCCGGGAGTACATTCTCCGCGCCCGGCGGAGCAAAACCCGGCATAGGCGACGGGCGCTGGATGGCATCCTGTCATTGTCCGATTCTCGCCCTTCTTCCGGCCAACAGAAAACGGCGGAAAAGAATGGATTGTTTCTGGAATAATCGACAGTCACGCGCGGCTCCGGCTTGTCCTCGTAAAGCACGATGACCTCTAAGGGCTGCGTGATGTATTCCCAGGAAGCGCCGTGTTTGGTAAGAGTGAAATTTGAAGGAATTCTGCCGCCGACCATCCTAAGGGCGAAGCGAACTCCACTCCTAAACCGCAATCTGTCTTTCAGGTCTCCATAAACATCGTAGTTCATCTTCAGTTGCTCCTTCTTACACCGTACAGGTTCCTGCGCCCTACTTTGCTGATGTTTTAGTAATAATCAAGACTTGTATGACAAGTCGTGTACAGAATTGCTTACTGTCCGCCTTCTTTTAAAAGAATTGACGAAAGTTCTCGTCAGCAATAAGCTATAGGTATGGGTGTGGAACAAATCCTACAAAAACTCGGCCTGTCCGAAAAAGAAACGTGTGTGTACCTCGCTCTACTACGAATCGGGCTTGCGGGCGCCGCTAAAGTTGCGAAAGAAACAGGACTGCCGCGGCAGACGGTCTATTCGCTCCTCGCCGATCTGGTCAAGAAGCGATTTATCGACCAGAGCGACAAGCGGGGCGTCCGGCAATTCTATGCCGACCCGAACGAGCTCTTGCGGCTGGTCGCCGAAAGGAAAGACGAACTTGAAAAGCAGAAAAAGACGCTCGAGCGGGAGCTGCCGAAGCTTCTTGCGGAGAACAAGCGCGGAGGCGCATTCCCGGTCGTGCAGTACTACGAAGGGCAAGAGGGACTGAAGAGACTGTTCGAGAATATTCTTACGCAGCACAAAGGCACCAAAGCCAAAAGCTTCCGCGGGTTCGGCATCAATCGCTTCGATGGCGGACTCGAAGAATACATCCGCGGATTTATCGAGCGTCGGCACTCGTACGGAGTCACGACCAACCTCCTCATCGCGGACGCGCCGGACAACTTCGGCATCAGGGATGAGCAGACCGCGCTCGGGCGAAACGTTAAACGGCTCGACATCGACGAGCAGGAAGCGGGAATCTATTTTGTGGGCAACCGCGCGTATTTCTTCTCGTACAAGGACAACGTGGGAGTGATGATCGAGAATCAGGCGATCGTGAAGTATCTGAAAGACGCTTTTGACGTTTTGTGGGACGGTCTTTAACTTTGCGATTTGTTCACCAAACTTCTCGTCTCCTGCTTACGTATTTATAACTAGAATTTGGTCCTTAAAATTTATATCCCCGTTCCTATCCTTGGTCTTATTTGCATTCGCTACAAACTCTTCAAGTTCAGCTTCACTCGGCTTCCGCTCGGTATTGCTGAAGAACTGCCACAGCACGGCGGCTTCATGCCTGCTCTGATTTACATGATCAATATAAAAACGCATGGGCATCTCCGTTACCTCGACCCGCAGACCCCTGGATCGGTAGTGCTCGGCTACGACATCGCTGTACACATACTCTCCAAACGGGTTCGGGACCATTTTGTAGTAGTCGCCGTCCCGCGGGGCGGTAACGATGACGAGCGTCTCCGCCATAGCGGCCATGGCGTCGAGCGCGGCGCGGTACGAACTTTCGTTATTCGGGGTGCCCGCGAGGTAGTAATTGACATGTCCCGCGAACAATTTATCGAACTGCTTCGGCGCATCAAGCCTCTCAGGATTCCGCTCCCATGCGGCCGCGAAATCGGCAAACGAACTCCGGTACGGCACTATGCGCTCCACGGGCAATTGCGAGCAGCGGCGCATGGCCCTTCGAAGGCCGCTTTCGTTCGGTTCGAGCAGGAACAGGCTATTTATCCGGTACGAAGGAAGCGCGGAGGCGACCGAGATGATTTGCCAGAAGGTATGGCCGTCGCCCGTTCCGACATCAAGCACATTCTCTCCGTCAGCAAGCAGCCCAGCGACAGCCTTGCAGAACCGCCACCAATCCGGACGGTTCGTGGAAAGATATATTTCGTTCGTGACGCGTTCATCCCACCAGTCGAAAGAGGGATTCGGATCGCTTTTGCGCATGCCCGCTAGCCTAGGATTAATAAAGTATAAAAGCGAAGGAAATGAAGGTATGTATGGATATAAACAACTAAAAGTTGCATGTGCTGATAATAGTTCGCCCGGTTTCCTCGTCGGAAACCGGGCGGGTTGGCTGGCCTAGCGGCAGGCCGCGGAAGCGTGAACGGTGATATAGACCAAATACGCCACGAAACCGCTCATAAGGGACATCATGAAGGCGGCCCACAGACCATGTACGAAGACTTGACCGAAAGTAGCGGGCAGGGGAGGAAGACCAAGTTCCGTCCTTCGGTGAGCCGTGTACCTATTCAATTCCGGACTCAAGAACAAAAAAGCCCCTGCTCCAAGGAACGCGACAGTAATTATGTAGGGCCATACAGAACACATCATGCGCATCTCCTCTATCGCACGTAACTTCACGAAAGATAGCCCTCGGAACAGGATCGGCAAATAACTTCCCGGATTTGTCGATACTTTCAACTTCCGGTTGTTTACAGAGATATGCTGAAGTACTTTTGGGCTTTCTTCGTAAAGACAGAAGCCTTGGCAGAATCGCGCCGGATAGAAAGCTTGAAAACACCTTTTTGAGCCGTGAGTTTGTCGATGTCGACCGCCTCACCGCGGACCGCCCGTCGAATCCCGGGTACGACTGCCTCATCAAGGGCAGCTTCGATCACCAGATCGCCGATAACATTCATATACGCGGATTCCTTCTGCCGGAGCGGGTTCTCGCCGAACATATTTTCGATGCGGGCAACGCGAGGATGCTCGCTCAGTTTCTTTTCTTCCCGAGTCGCGTGCGTGAGGATGTTCACATGCGGATTCTCCTTGCCAAGCAGTTTGAACCATACGTCGGCGGTCGAGGGCCGAAGAAGGTAAAACCAGTCGTGGGGGATGAAGGAAATGATGGGAACGCCGCGACCGGCGCCCTGCATCGCGATAAGCACCGCCTGCGTCCAGAAGAGGTCGAGTTCACGGAGCGTCTTGAATTTAAAAGAGAGTTTCTTGCCATTCTTCAACCCGCCGAAATAACTCTGATATCCGGAGAGATGATATGCGTCCGCACTCTTCGCGATACGCTCCCGCTCCCGCTCGAGCCAGACGACGGAAAGGCTTACCGTGTCACGATGGAGGGTAACTATTTCCGCGGCGCGGAGCGAGGCGAGTGCTTTATAGAAGCCTTGGTAGGTAAAATCCTTGCCGACGACCCGGTTGCGCAGTTCCACTTTCCCGCGCGGACCGTTTGATAGCGCATCGATGATGCGTTCGGTGAGAGGAGTCGCTGGCTTCCGCATACAACTTTCAGTTTAACCAATCTGTACAAAAGAAAACAGGCGGGGGAGGAAACGATCCCCCGCCGCCTGCAAGTGTGCCGAATCCGTCACATGGATTGCGTGCAGTCGCCATTGATAACTCCGCCCCGCGGAAGCGGAGGAGTCTTGCTTGCAGATTCCTCCGACGGATACCCGGTGAAGTAGACGCCCCGGCGCAGCGTTTCCAGGAGCTTCCGCATTCGCTCGGCGTCCGGATGTTCGTTGCCGTGAAGCACAGCAAGACCCGCGCTGATGTCCTCAAGCACGGCAAGCCGATGTTCTTCTGCGATGCAGTTGCGCAAGACGGCGGCGGCACTCAGAAATTGCATGTCGTCCCTGTTCCCGGGATTTAGCCTGGGCAGGCGTCTTTTGAGACACGCGTGGAATTCTTCGTACGGAAGGTACTCTGGCGATTTGTCGCCCATCTTATTCTCCCTCTTACTCGTTGCGCCGCATCCAAAACCTACGGCGATTCCGCGAATGCTATCAAAAACCGTCGCGAACGCAACTGATGCTTAAGGTCGCACTGCATATCGAACACTCCCTAATACTAAGGAGGATATGCGCAAAGAACCCAGGGAAATCATCAGGAAATTGAAGAAGTCGGGAGGAAAGGTGCGCGAAACCGCACGGACACTCGGCATATCTCCGGGCACGGTGGTGTTCTGGAAGAAGCGAGCCCGGAGCATCCGGAGCCGGTTTGCGCTCTCGACGCGGCAGCTTGTCCGCAAGTCGACAAGACCGAAGCGTCTTCGCCGCAGGACGCTCTCGGGAGAGCGGGCTGAGGCGCTCTTGCGCCTGCGCGAAGAGAAAGGATACGGGGCGCGCAAGCTCAAAGTGCTGCTCGGCCTCTCCGAGCACCCGGCGACCATCCATCGCTTCCTCAAAGCGAAAGGTCATATACTGGAAGGCGCGTCATACCGACGGCCGAGATATCAGGAGACCACGCATATGTATCTCAAGAACGTGACCGCGCCCGGGAAGCTTCAGATGGATGTGAAGTACGTGACGCCCGAGCTGTCGGGGCTCCCGCATACCCTGTATCTGTATGCCGTCATTGATATTTGGAGCCGATACAAAGCTGGCGTCATCTTCCCCGAGCTCGTGCAGGACTTCTCCATCGAGGCCCTGCGGACGGTTTCGCTGCCGTTCGTACCGGATTTCGTGCAGACCGACAACGGCCTTGAGTTCCAGAGCCGCTTCCGCGCCTTCGTGACTGGGGAACTCGGCTGGAAGCATCATTTCATCCACAAGGCGAACCCGAATGAGAACGCGGTCATCGAGCGGTCATTCCGCACCGACGAGGAGGAGTTCTTCTGGCGCTTCATGAAAAAGCCCGCTTCAATGGAGGACCTCAATGCCCAGTATCAGGCCTTTCTGCGCGAATACAACCACGAACGGCCGCACCTTGGCATCGAGCTCAAGACGCCGTATGCTCGACTGCAAGAGTGTTCGATATGTTAGTGCGATATTAAGCTGATGCAGCTTATGTTTGTACCAGTAATTGCTTTTGTTATTGAAATATTGTTACCAGCACGCCCTCCCGACGGCGCAGGAAGCGGGAATGGGATTCTTCGCGCCGCGGACTTCGAAGTGGAGGTGCGGGCCGGTGGCTTCGCCCGTGCGGCCGACGTAGCCGATGACGTCGCCCTTCGCGACCGTCTCGCCGACCGTCGCGATGTCGCGGCTCATGTGCGCGTAAAGCGTCTGGGTGCCGTTGCCGTGGCTTATAACCACGTAGCTTCCATATCCGCCGTTCCACGCGCCGTCGGCTTTCGAGACGATGACGGTACCCGCCGCCGCCGCAAGGATAGGTGCTCCCGAAGGCTTTCCGAGGTCGACGCCGTTGTTGCCGTGAAGGCCCTGCGTAAGAATGGCGCCCGGAAGAGGGTTTCCGTAGTAGCCGGGGATGGAAGGACCGCTCGCGCCGCGAAGCGGGTTCGCAGGAGTTTTCGACGTACTGGTTTTCTTCGCAGGAGCCGCAGCCGCAAGCTCGCCTCCCGGAATAATGAGTACTTGCCCGGCAACAAGCGGCGCGGCACCCTCAAGACCGCTGAACTGCGCTATTTCTTCCGCGTCCGCTCCGTATTTCTTCGCGACCCCCGCAAGCGTATCGCCCTTAACGACCGTGTACTTGAGGCCCGAGACCGGAAGAATGACGAGCGTCTGTCCCACATGAATATCCTTGGCGCTCTTCAGGTTATTGGCCCAAATGATGGTATTTACGGAAACATCGAACATCTGGGCAATATCGGAAATCGAGTCGCCCGAACGAACGACATATGTAGAAATTTGGTCGTTTGCGGGCATTTCGACGATATCGGCGATGGTGCCCGCAGGCCCGGTATGGGCGACAAGCGCAGCGCCCCCGGTGGTGTCGGGGGCGTCCGGAGCGCTTCCGGCATTCGGGTCGGAATTGGTCGGGGAAGCAAGAAGGGCGAGGCCCGGGTCGGGAACGACGGTCATTACCCCCGAAGCACCCTGGGCAGGGCTTCCGAAGAGCCCGGAAAGCGAAAAAGCCTTCGCAAGGCCCGGGGCCAGGAGAAAAAGAAGACAGAGGGCGAGGCACGCCGCGGTTGCGGGGTGGATCAGCCGATATGCGTCCTGAGGTGCACCTTTGCGCCCTTTGGAATCAGGAAGATTCTTGTTCGAGAAGATACGGTTTAAAGGTTGTTCAGGCGTGCTCCCAAGTACAAAAACGGCTTATATGGGCCATTTCTTGAGTTCTTCCGGGTCAGTCGATTCAGCTATCTTACCCGGGCAAAAACCCCTGTCAATGAAGGCTTGGTGAAGCTGGGGATAGGGGAATGTGGGGTATATTTGACCGGTGAACCACCTCGAAGACCTTAATGACGCCCAAAAAGCGGCGGTTCTCGCGACCGCCGGCCCGGTATCGGTGCTTGCCGGGGCAGGATCGGGGAAAACGAAGGTGCTTACCACCCGGATTTACCACCTTATAAAGGAGGGGGTGCCCGCCGAGAAGATCCTCGCCGTCACCTTTACCAACAAAGCCGCGCGCGAGATGCGCGAGCGGCTTTCAAGGCTTCTTCACGGCGGCCGGCCGCCTTTCATCGCCACATTCCACGGGCTCGGCCGCGAGCTTCTCGAGTCGTACGGCGCAAAGATCGGCGTGCCGAGGCACTTCACCATCTTCGACCGGGACGACTCCCAGAAAGCGATCGGCAAGGCTCTCAAGGAACTTGATGTCGACACGAAGGAACTTTCGCCAAGAGCGGTGTTGTCGCGCATATCGAAGGCCAAGGGAGCGGGAGAAACCGCGGAGAGCTTCTATGCCGAGCATGGCCGCAAAAGCTTCGGGGGGCGTATCGTCGCCGAAGCGTGGCTGCGCTATGAGAAAACGCTGAGGGAAGAGAAAGCGCTCGACTTCGACGATCTCATCTCGCTTCCGGTACGGCTCCTGCGCGAGCATGAGGACGTACGTGCGCTCGCGCAGGAGCGCTGGGACTATCTCCACATTGACGAGTTTCAGGATACGAACGCGCTTCAAGGAACGCTCGTCGGCATGCTTTCCAGGCGGCACGGGAACGTATTTGTGGTCGGAGATATCGATCAATGCCTTGTCGCCGGGACGAAAGTGGCAATGGCCGACGGTTCCGAAAGGAACATCGAGAAGATACGAATAGGCGACGAGGTTCGGTCGAACTACGGAAGCGGCGATACGCGCGCCGCGCGCGTTATTCGCGCTAAGCAGCGGACGCACTCTGGCACATTGGTGCGCATAACCACGGCCGCGGGACGGATCCTCACGAGCACGCCAGAACACGTGCATTTCGCCGGATATCGGCTCGGACTCATGCCGCAACTTTATTTTACGTATCTCATGGCAAAAAACGGTGTCGGCTGGCGGCTCGGCGTTTCGCGCGCCTATACGAACGGACAGCGCCTGGCTATGGCCGGATTCCAGCAGCGCTGCAACCAGGAGCACGGAGACGCGGTGTGGGTTCTCGGGACACACGATACTTCCCGGGCAGCACGGGTGATGGAATACAAGCTGTCCCTTTCATATGGTATCCCGACGCTCCCGTTTGTCGCGCGCAAGGGGAGCGGCACCGGAGGATACGTTCATGATCAAGGAACGATCGATTCCGTCTTCGCTTCTTTCGATACTGAGTCCGGTGCGAAGAAACTTATGGACGACCTCTTCCTTTCTCCTGCGCATCCGCACCACCGCGCGCAGGCGACCCGGAGCGACCGGCGAAACATCAACATAACGTTGTGCGGCGACCGGCGCGGGGAAACAACAATGCACAGGATATCGGTGGTGGGTAGCGACGAGGAAGGCAGCATCCTTTTACGAAAGGCCGGATTCTCCGTGCGTCCGGCAAAGAAAGGATCTGCCAGCTGGCGATTCGAATCCGCCCATAAGAGTTACGGGGCACTGCTTGAAAGCGTCGAACGCCTTCGCGTCGCGTTTCCAAGCGCGAGCATCGTGCGTGCGGCACGGCTTGGCGGGAAAAAGGCGAGGCTCAGGGACGGGAATTCGCTTCCGCTCCTTCCCGCCGCAAGCGTACGGCCGGGCATGGCGGTCTTTGATTCCGAGGGAGGATACGACCTTGTAGATAAGGTTGAACGCGTCCCCGCAAGGAAAGTGCGGGTATACGACATCGACATTGAAGGCACACACAATTTCGTCGCGAATGGCATCGCGACGCACAATTGCATCTATAGCTGGCGCGGCGCGACGATAGACAACCTGCTCGCGTTTGACGAAACCTACCCGAGCGCGAAAACCATCATGCTCGAGCATAACTACCGATCGACGGCGACGATCGTTTCCGCGGCGAACGCCGTGATCGAAAAAAACCGGCGCCGGAAAGAAAAGCGCTCGGTTACGGAAAACGCACCTGGCGATCCGATCACGCTCCACGTCGCGGACAACGCGGAAGACGAAGCGCGTTGGATCGC
Organism: bacterium; assembly: GCA_037200965.1. Lineage (NCBI taxonomy): Bacteria > bacterium. The sequence goes on along the minus strand of JBBCGK010000001.1, from coordinate 584,040 downwards.
GCACGAGACGGGACGCGTGATACGAAACGGCACGGCACCGGAAGAAATCGCGGTTCTGTTTCGCACTAACTTCCAGTCCCGCGCGCTCGAGGAGGCGTTCCTTGCCGAAGGGATTTCGTACAAGCTCTTAGGTACGAGGTTCTACGACCGCAAGGAGGTGAAAGACGTACTCGCGTGGGTGCGTCTTTCGCTTGAACCCTCGCGCGAAGCGGACCGGATGCGCGCGGTGCAGGCGCCAACGCGCGGCATCGGCAAGACGACGCTCGGGAAACTTTCGGCAGGAAAGCGCGACGAGCTCCGGGCGGGCGAGAAGGCGAAAGTCGCGGCGTTCGAAGCGATAGTCGGGGAACTTTCGCGAAGCGCCGAAAGCGCGGCACCTTCGGAGTTCGTGCGGCTCGTCGTCGAGAAGAGCGGGCTTAAGGCCGAACTCGAGCACGGAAACGAAGAAGAGAAGGAACGCTTCGAGAACATCCAGGAGCTCGCTACTCTGGCGACGCGCTACGACGATACTCCGGGGCGGGGAGGCATCGCGGCGTTCCTTGCGGACGCGGCTCTTGCGGGAGACCAGGACGAGCTCGACCGCGTTGAAGGGAAGACGGGCGTTACGCTCATGACGGTGCACGCGGCGAAAGGACTCGAGTTCGATCTGGTGTTCGTAAGCGGACTTGAAGAAGGGTTGTTCCCGCACGAGCGCAACGAGGAAGACGACGACGAAGAGGAGCGGCGCCTCTTCTATGTCGCGATGACGCGCGCGAAAAAACGCCTCGTGCTTACGCTCGCACGCATCCGCCGCATCTACGGCGCCGACTTTATCACCGAGCCGTCGAACTTCTTGCACGACATCGATCCCGCGCTCATGAGACATTCCGGACAGGAACGTATCATCGAGGCGTGATTCCGGTTGCGCACGCGCGGAGCAGGTGATACACTTTTGATATATGGCGACAACCAAGGAGCGCATGCTGGTGACACTCGCGCCGTCGACCGCGCGGGCGCTCTCCCTTCGCGCCAAGCGGGAACGGACTCCGCGCGCCACCATCGCCGCCAGAATGCTTGACGCGGCTATTGCGGAAGAAGAATTCGAATATATAACGCCGAAAGAGCAGCGGGCGCTTGCGAAGATGCTCAAGGAACGTACCGCCCCGGGCACGAAATACCTCAGCGCGGGCGAGGCAGACGCGCTCTGGCGCAAATTGCACGATGAGCGCGTGGCGCGTTAGCTATCATAGCGAGGTTATTGCCAAAGACGCGCGGAGTCTCGACGCTTCGGTATGGAAGTGCGTACATACGTCTATCGAACAGCAGTATGCGCGCATGGCGCTTCCCGGGAAGCCTCTCGGGTACCCGCTTTCGGACTATCGCTCCCTCCGGGTCGGAGACTGGCGGGCCATCCGCCGGTGCAAAAAAGACGAACTGATCGTCCTGGTTCTGCGGCATCGAAGCCAGGGATACGGGCCGGACCTGCTTCGCGCGTTAAAGCGCCGGAGTTTCTAATCTATGCGCGCGAAGAAATCGCTCGGCCAGCACTTTCTCATGCACGCCTCGATTGCCGCACGCATCGCGGATGCCGCGGGCATCGGCCCCAAAGACACCGTACTTGAAATCGGTCCCGGAACCGGGCTTCTCACGCGGGAACTCCTCTCGCGCGCCGGGCATGTGGTCGCCGTCGAGACCGATAAGGAGCTTATTCCCATACTCCGGGAAACCTTCGCCGCGGAGATTGGCTTAGGAAAGCTCGAGCTTATCCATGAGGACATCCGCGCGTTCGACACGGCAGCGTTCCCGAAGCGCTATCTCCTCGTGGCGAATATTCCGTACTACATAAGCGGCGAGATCCTGCGCCGGTTCCTTACCGACGCGCACCAGCCCGCCTCGATGACGCTTCTGGTGCAGAAGGAGGTGGCCGTTCGTATCGCCAGAAGCAAGAAGGAGAGCCTGCTTTCGCTTTCGGTGAAGGCGTACGGCGAGCCGAAATACCGCTTTACGGTCCCCAAAGGCGCGTTCGTGCCCGCTCCGGCCGTAGACTCGGCCGTGCTCACCATAGAAAACATCGGCCGTGCTAATTTCAAGAATACGGCCCAGGAAGAGTCCTTTTTCTCGGCTATCCGTGCCGGATTCGCCCATAAAAGGAAGCTTTTGGCGCGAAATTTGGAGGCAATCGCCGCACCGGAAGCGATCCAACATGCGTTTCTTGCGGCGGAAGTTCCGGAGAAGGCGCGCGCGGAAGATTTGGGTCTTTCCACATGGCTTCTCCTCGCCAGCGCTATGCACACACCATGAAGGTATAGTGAGGTAAAACGGGCTTGCGTGCTATCCTTTACGGTACGCGTGTGACTAACAAAACGAAACAATGGAGCACGCCAGTTGCGCTCGCCATTGCCCTGGTAATGGTGTTTGCGGCGTACCTCATCCCGCAGTGGCCGCATCTTTTCAAAGCGTCGAACGCGGAGGCCGGGACGACCGACGATCTCCTCAAGGCCATAGCCGTAAAAGACTCCGACGGCGACGGCCTCCCGGACTGGGAAGAGTCGCTCTACGGTACGGATCCGGATAAGACCGACACCGGCGGGCGGGGCATGACGGACGCGCAAGCAGTCGCGCAGGGACTTATCGTGCCGAAGGCGCCGATACCGGCATCCTCGGTTGCTTCCTCGACCATAGCAAAAAACATTCCGGGGAAAGCGCCAGCTCCCGGCTCCCTCACCGAGCAGTTCGCCCAGGCATTCTTCGCGCAATACGTCGCGGCGCATCAGGGAGCGCCTCTTTCCGCGGACGATATGGCAACGTTCGTCGCGAGCGCGCTTTCGGAATTGGAGCGCGCGGTGCCGCAACAGGATGCATTTACGCTCGGGCAAATGAACGTATCGGGAAGCGGCCCGGAAGCAATGCGGACTTACGCGGCCGCTGCTGAAAATACGCTTGCCGGATATACAGCCCCTTCAAAAAAGAGCGAGCTCCTCTATCTCGGAGACGCGATAAGTGGAAGCGACACAAAGGCGCTCGACATGATAGGGAAGATCGCCGAGACCTATACCGGGGGAGCACATGCCCTCAGCAGCGTGCCGGTACCCGAGGAACTCGCGACGAAACATCTCGCGCTCGCGAACGCGCTCGCGAACATGGGCACAGTGACACAACAGCTCGCTGCGCTTGATCGCGATCCGCTCCTGACTTCGCTCGGGCTTGCCAAGTATCCTGACGACGTCATCGCGATGCGCAACGCGTTCGTCGCGATGGCACAGACATTCAAGGATGCGGGAGTGGTCGTCCCCGCAGGAGAGCCCGGATCACAGTTTCTCAGCATTTCGCCCGTTAACGGCTATTAACTATGCCGCAACCCCCCTCAAGTCGCGTCCGGGCCGCAGTTTTTATCATCGGGCTTTCGCTCGCGGCCCCGACACTCTTCGCTTCTTCGCGCGTGCAGGCACAGACTGTGCACATAGCAAGCGACTCAGCACCCACCACCTTCATCGAAATCGCAAAGCAAACGATCTCTGCTGCTGCCGATGCCGTAACGTCCGAAAACGCCCTTGCACTCCAAATAAAAGAATATGTGCTCGATCCGCTCGCTTATGCGGTCGTGCAGCAAGTGAAGGCCGCCATGGTGCAAAGCATCGTCAGTTGGGCGAGCAACGGTTTCAACGGATCACCGTCGTTCGTGGTGAACCTGAACGTGCATCTCGGAAACATCGTCGATCAGGTTGCGTCGAAATTCTTCTCGCAGATCGGTAACTTCTCACTCGACCTGCCTTTCAAAGTAAATACGGCGGCGCTTCTCCAGGCGGACTACTACAAGTCGACGTCGAGCAACTCATTCTTCCTTCTCAACCAGTGCACGCTCGGAAGCGCGACCGTTGCGGTTTCATCTTCCGGATTCGATTTCAATAAAGGCGGGCTCTCGGGATGGTTCAGGTTCACGATGGATTCCCAGAATAACCCCGTGGGCTTCGCGATGCGGGCGCGTGACGAGCTCATCGCCCGGGCGACTGCGGCAGTCACACAAAGCAAAGATGAAATAACTCAGAATAAGGGCTTCCTCTCCTGGCGCGGCGACTGCAAACTGCAAGGTCAAGCGCCGCAGACCGTTGAAGTGGCCGACCCGGTCGTAACGACAAACCCGGACGGCACGATGGACTTCCAGTTCTCCGACCCGGTCGTGAAGGACAATGGTGCAAACTGTCTTGAATACGATATCGAGACCCCGGGCTCGGTCATCGCGGACGCCGCGAGCAAGGCGATCGGCACCCCGATCGACTCCGTCATCTCGGCCGACGAGATAGACGAAATTATCGGTGCCGTTCTCCAGGGACTTATCAAGAACGTGCTCGGCGGCAGCGGCTTCCTGGGTCTTTCCAAACCGCAAGGCGGCGGCAGTGATTATTTCAGCCGACCGGACCTCGCGGCAGCCGATGCGGGGAACGTCTCGAATGTCGTATCCAATCTCTCGGAAGCGCTCCAGCAAGGAAAAACGCAAATTACGAAATATCAGAACGACTGGAAGAAGATCGGTGCCGCCGCAGATGCGGCAAAGACGGCGGCCACGGAGGCTGCCAACAGCCATACTGTCTTCGGTGCCTGCACTTTTGAAGAAGGAGCGAACGCGGGCGCCGTGATAGAAACGGTCGTGAATCCTGTGATAGACCAGGCTTCCGCCGCAGATGCGAAGGCCGTCGCTTCGCTTCAGACACTGGGCATTCTTTCCGAGCAAGTAACGCCTGCGGACGGTTCCGTTCCCGCCGCGGGCGCGCTTGCGCGGGCGGGACTCAACTATCAGCAATTCCTTTCTGCTTCAACCACGCCTTCCGCGAGCGAAATAGCGGACGCCGAAACGCAAAGCACCGATTCCGGGGGAGAGGGAGGTACGCTTATAACCACGATGAATAATATCGTGAAGGAGGCGAATGCTTGTCTCTCGCCAGTCATCCACTGAGCCATGAAAAAATTCCTTCTTTCGCTTCTGTTGCTCGCGATTCTCGCACTTCCCAGCGTAGCGTCTGCGACAAATCTTTCGTTGCTCGCACTCGGAAACGGGACGCCCGGATTCGGGACACCCACTCCGCCAGCGACCACTCCGCCGACAAATACTCCGGCAGCGCCCGCGCAAACGACACCGGGACCCCCTGAGTCCGGCACCAAAGGACCAACCGAATGCAGCATCTGGAGCGTAAGCACGTGGGTACCGTGCGCGATGGGCAGCATTGCTTATCTTTTTCTTACGCTCGCATCGGGCCTTCTGTGGCTTTCGGGCATTCTGCTCAATACGGCTATTTATTACAGCGTCCTCAACTTCGGCCAGACGCTCGGCGGTACCGCATCCGGCATCGGAATCGGCTGGGGGGTGCTGCGCGACGTCGGGAATATCGTACTCATATTCAGCTTTGTCTTTATCGGCATCGCCATCATCCTCGGCCTTCAAAACTACGGCCTCAAAAAATCACTGCCCCAGCTGCTCCTGTTCGCGATTCTTCTCAACTTCTCGCTCTTTATCTCGCAAGTGATTATCGACAGCTCAAACCTTCTGTCGACCGCTATTTATTCGAACATCAGTTCCCAAAGTTCGAGCACCTGCAGCATACAAAGCAGCAATAGTGCAAGCTGTTTTACAGATTCCGGCCTTGCGGGAGCGGTCCTCAGCACGCTTGGCATCGGCACTATTTTCGGAGAAGACGGGCTTCAGTCCTATACCAAATTCAGCGGGAATTTCAACGGTGTCATTGTCTTAATTTTATCGACCATCTTCGTGCTGATCGCGGCCGTCGTTCTGTTCGCCGCCGCGATCATGCTCGTAGTCCGTATCGTCGTGCTCGCTTTTTTGATGGTCCTTTCCCCGATCGGTTTTGCTGGCATGGCGCTGCCGATGTTCCATGGGTATGCGAAGCAATGGTGGACGACGATACTCCACCAGTCGTTCTTCGTTCCGGTTTATCTCCTCCTCACACTTATCGGGCTCAAAATCGGCCAGGGGGTCTCGGCGGCGGCGGGAGGCGGTGGTTTCGCGACCGCGCTTGCGGCCGGGGGGGGCGGTTCCGTAAGCGTTTTCATCACCTTCGCGATCATCATCGGCTTTATGATCGCCGCGCTCATGTCGGCCAAGGAACTCGGCGCGATGGGGGCTGGTTTTGCGGTGAGTACGGCAAGCAAAGCCACCAGCGGTGCGTTCTTCGGCATCAGCGCAGCCGTGGGCCGACGCACGATCGGCAGAGGATTCAACCGCCTTGGCAAGCGGTTCGAAAAGAGCGAGTGGCTGCGCAAGCGTCCGCTGGTTAATAGCATCGCCTTCCGCGTTGCGGATGCAGGCGCGAAAGCGACTTTCGACGGGCGCGGAGCCCTTGGGGGAATTGCTAAGGCAGGTGGCCTTGATTTGGGTACTGCCTCGAAGAGTAATTACCGGCAGATGGAAGCGGACGCTGAAAAGGGACGTCTGGAACGGTCTAAGCGCATGAAGAACACTCCGGAAGAACAAAAAATCATTGACGAGGCGGACGCTAAAAGAAACGCCTCGCAGAAACACGTCGACGAGCTTGAGGAGAAGCTTGACAAGGCAAAAGCGACCGGCGTGCAGGCCGATATCGATGCCGCAAAAGCGGAACTTGAGCGTGCCAAGGCCGCTCATAAGATTGTTGAGAAGACTCAGAATGAAATCATCGACACGTACAGCAAGGCTCCTCAAATCGGTATTGAAGAAATCAAAGATAAGGACGGAAATATCATCAGGAAAGGAAAGAAAGGGTACGCGCAGGCTCTTGAAGAAGACTTTAGCCTCTTTGGTATACCGCTTGAAAAGCCATACTGGCTCAGCGGTCCTGGGCGCGCTGCCGACAACGCCGCCGCACGAAAAATCCGAACCGAGGCAAAAAAGAAGAAAACCGAAAAAGAATACGATACTATCGAGGGGCTTCTCAAAAAGGCGGCTGAAAACGCGGGGGGTGCGAAATAATCAAAGAACATATGAACGAAACCGAACCGACGCTGGAAGAAAGTATAGGACGGATGATGGAAATATTGCCGCCGCCCATACGCGAATATCTGGCACAAGACGGCCTTGCAAATACCGCGCGCGCCATTACTTCCAAATACAAGCTCCATGTCGACCAAGGAGCAGTGGTGCGGCGCGAGCTTATGCTGGTATTAACGGGGACAGAAGCACCGGCAGAACTCGCACAATCACTGCAGGAGGAGCTTGGGCTCGCGCCGGAAATACTGAAGGCAATCCTCGAGGATATCAATAAGGATGTATTCCAGCCGCTTCAGGCAAAAATGCGCGCGGCAACCGCAGCAGCGCCGCAGGACACATCAATGCGGCAGGTGCCGCAAGTTCCGACGCATATCGCAAAACAAATACCTCCCCCTTCGAACCTGCCCGGGGCCGAAAACGCTGTCGTACGGCAGCAAAAGGAAGTCTCGCAATATCAGACACCACCAGCTACTCCGGAAACACGCCCTCCCTTTGAGACCCCGCCGCTGCCGCGCCCGATCGTGAAGGAGTATGCCGAGGACCCGTATCACGAGCCGATCGATCAACACTAGATACAGGAGAAGAAGAGGATAGCGCCCGCTTCGCGCGGCTCTTTTGGTATATACTGGAAGCAAATGGAGTATCCGGTACCCCAATTCATCGAAGTGGAGGACAAGATCGTGGGCCCGCTCACGCTCAAGCAGTTCATTTATATCGCGGGCGGCGGCGGCCTCTGCGCCATCATTATCCTCTCCCTGCCGCTCGTCCTCGCCATCATCCTCTGCATTCCCGTAGTTGCGCTCGCGGGAGCGCTCGCATTCTATAAAGTGAACGGCAAGTCATTCGTCGAGCTTATCGAGGCGGCGATCGGCTTCTACGGAGGAGGAAAGCTCTTCCTGTGGCGGCATTCCGACCCGACCCAGAGCGAGGCGGCCGCGACGACTGCCGCCGCGGCCGCCCGCGCCAAGGCCGAGGAAGTACGGCCGTCGGCGCTTCCGAAACTCTCGCAAAGCAAGCTCCGGGACCTTGCCTGGTCGCTTGACGTCCAGGACAGGAAGGATGAATCCTGATATGGCAGCTCCCCAGAAAAGCCAGGCGACGCAGCAGTTCGTTCCGGTCAAGGAAATCCGGAACGGCATCATAACCCTCAAAGACGGAGGGTACCGGGGAGTCCTTATGTGCTCGTCACTTAACTTCGCGCTCAAGTCAAACGACGAGCAGCGCGCCATTCTCGAGGGTTTCCAGAATTTTCTCAACACGCTCGATTTCTCGGTCGAGATCGTCGTCCATTCGCGCAAGATGGACATCCGCCCGTACCTCGCTCTTCTTGAGACAAAAGAGTCTTCCCAGAAAACCGACCTCATGCGGCTACAGCTTCGCGAGTACGTAGAGTTCGTACGCGATTTCACGGAGCGCGCGAACATAATGACGAAAACCTTCTATATCGTCGTGCCGTACGCTTCCGGGGCCGGGGTACAGGTCGCAAGCGCGATCGGCGGCATCTTCGGCGGAACAAAAGCCTCGTCCGCCGCAACGAAGGCGCCGGGAGCGTTCGAAGAAGACCGCGCGCAGCTCGAGCAGCGCATGGCGCTCGTTTCAAGCGGACTTTCGGCGACCGGGCTCCGGGCGATACCGCTCGGGACCGAGGAGGTGATCGAACTCCTGTACCGTTCCTTCAATCCCGGCGAGATCGAAAACCCGATCAGGCTCGAAGCATAGGCTATAGTACGACTACGCATGGCACTTCTCGACTTCTTAAACAAAAAACAGCAGCAGACCCCGGAGGTGATCCCGGTGCTGCCGAAAGACATTTACCGGAAGGGCGCGCTCGATCTCGTCGACACCATCGCGCCCGCGGCGCTTAAGATCAGCGCGCGGGAACTCGAGCTTGGCGAGAAATTCGCGCGATCGTTCTATACCATAAGCTATCCGAGCACGCTTTCGGATTCCTGGCTTTCGCCGATCGTGAACCTCGACAAACCTTTCGACATCGCGCTCTACATACACCCGGTCGAGACCGAAGCGGCGCTCAGGCAGTTCCAGAAAAAGGTGGCGGAAATACAAAGCCAGATATCGGAGCGCGAAGACAAGGGACTGGTGCGCGATCCGCTCCTCGATACGTCATACCAGAACCTTGAGACTCTCCGCGACAGCCTGCAGCGGGCGGAGGAGAAGCTGTTCGAAGTCGGCCTCTACATGACGCTCTACGCCGACTCGAAGGACGAGCTTGATAAGACCGAAAACGAGGTGACCGGACGGCTCAATTCGGTATTGGTCTACACCAAGCCCGCGCTCTTCCAGCAGGAGCAGGGGTTCCGCAGCGCGCTTCCCCTTGGCACCGACGAGCTGCTCGTCAATACCAAGCTCGATACGCCGCCGCTTTCGAGTTTTTTCCCGTTCGTCTCCTTCGACCTTACGAGCGACCGGGGCATACTCTTCGGCATCAACCGCCACAATTCCTCGCTCATCCTTTTCGACCGTTTCTCGCTTGAGAATTACAACTCGGTCGTCTTCGCGAAGTCGGGCTCGGGGAAATCCTATGCCACCAAGCTCGAGATACTTCGTTCCCTCATGTTCGACACCGACGTGATCGTGATCGACCCGGAGCGGGAATACGAGCAGCTCGCGGAAGCGACGGACGGCAGGTCGTTCAACATCTCGCTCTCGAGCGAGCATCACATCAATCCGTTCGACCTGCCGCCGGTAAAGGAGGACGAAAACCCGCGGGATATCCTGCGTTCGAACACGATTACGCTCGTCGGTCTCTTCCGCATCATGCTCGGCGGCCTCACGCCCGAGGAAGACGCGCTTATCGACCGGGCGATCGGGGAGACGTACGCCCTCAAAGACATCACGGGCGACAGCGACTTCACCGGCCAGGAGCCGCCGCTTCTCACCGACTTCGAGCAGGTACTGTCGGGCCTTGAGGGCAGCGAATCCCTCGTGCAGCGGCTTTCGAAGTACACGCACGGCACGTGGGCGGGGTTTCTCAACCAGCCGACGAACGTCGACATCAAGAAGCAATTCATCGTGTTCTCGGTCCGCGACATGGAGGACGAACTCAAGCCGATCGCGATGTATATCATCACGCACTTCATCTGGAACGCGATCCGGCACGAACTCCGGAAGCGCCTCCTCGTGATCGACGAGGCGTGGTGGATGATGAAGTCCGAGGATACGGCCTCCTTCCTCTACTCCCTCGCCAAGCGCGGACGCAAATACTATCTCGGCGTCGCGACCATCACGCAGGACGTGGAAGACTTCCTCCGTTCCCCCTACGGCCGCCCTATCCTCAACAACTCCTCGATCCAGCTGCTCCTCAAGCAATCGCCGACTTCGATCGACGTTCTCAAGGAAACCTTCAACCTCACGGACGAGGAGAAATACCTGCTTCTCGAGTCGGGAGTGGGGGAGGGGCTTTTCTTCGCGGGCCTCAAGCACGTCGCGATAAAGGTCGTCGCGTCGTATACCGAAGATCAGATCATCACGTCCGACCCCTCGCAGCTCCTTTCGATCAAGCGCGAGAAGGACCGGCTTGAGGGAGGGAGGGCGTCATGAAGCAAAAACGTGTCGGAGTGTTCGTGGCGGCGCTTATGTGCGGGCTTGCGGCGCTTTTCGATCTGATTCAATTCTTTCTGTTTTTTCTTAACTCAATTCCGGTCGTGGGGAATGCCGTCGCGTTTATCGGAAGCTGGTTTGTGGCGATCTTTGCCGGTATCGTTTTCTATCTGGTGTGGTTTCCGCTGCTTGGCATAAAGATGACGAAAGGCAAGTCGGCGAAGCTGCTCAACCTGCTCGGAAGCGCCGTGCTTGAAGCGACTCCTTTGCTTAATTCCTTGCCCGGCGTTACCTATGGGGTTATAAGCACTATCATCATCAGCCGAACTGAGGACGCCGCATATAATGCGGCCCATGCGGCGGAGATAAAGGCGAAGGAAGCCGAGCGGCGGCGCGCGGATGCATACGCTCGAGGAGCTGCCGAGATGCGAGCGGCGGCGGCAAACGATAACGAGGAGACCACGGAAAGTGCACAGGAGGCTGCCTGAAGATACCGAAAAGCTTGTATACTGAAGACATGCGTTTCTTCGCTTATGCACTCCTTGGTATTCTGTTGCCCGCGACAGTATTCGCGCAGGGCGTCTTTGGAACGGGGGGGCCGGCGCTTACGCTCGCCATTTCACCAGACTACCCACGGCCCTATGACACGATAACGGCAAGCCTGTCGAGCAACTCCATTGACTTGGCGGCCGCAATCATAACGATTCTTGCCGACGGGAAAGAAATTCCAATGACGAACGGGCGGGCGCGGGTCACGCTTGGCGCGGCCGGAAGCGCGACAGTGGTGAAAGCGATCGCAACCATCGGCGGCCAAGCATACAGCGCAAGCCAGACCGTGCGTCCTGCCGAAGTCGCGCTTATTGCAGAGCCTGCGGCAACAAGCCATCCGTTCTACCCGGGAGGCTTCGGTATTCCGTCGCAAGGGCAAGTACGCCTCGTCGCCCTTCCCGACTTGCGAGCAACCGGCGGGAAAAGATTCACCGATGGTACGCTCGTGTATAAATGGAAACTGAACGGGCAGGAACTCGCGGATCTTTCGGGCATCGGCCGCTCAGTTGTTTCTATGACGGCACCCGTCCGCTACCGCGACGCAACGATCGAGGTAACAGTCTTGAGTCCCGACCAATCATTGGTGGCTGATAGCGTTCTTCGAATCTCTCCATCAGACCCTTCCGTACGGGTGTATGAGAGCGATCCGCTCCTTGGAATCCGCTACGACCGCGCGCTTGGCGACGAGTTCGCCATGCCGGGCGCCGAAGCGACGTTCGTCGCGGTGCCGTATGGATTCGCACGAACGCCCGCGATCGTCTGGACCGTCAACAGCGGCGCAAGCGGCAGCAACCCCGCTATCACGCTGCGCTCCACGGGCGGGAAGGGGAGTGCGGCGGTTTCCGTCACGGCGACCCTCCCTCAATTGTTTGAAACGGCGACGCGTGCGCTGCGCATAAGCTTCGGGGAGACGAGCGGGGGTACTGGTATATTTGGACTATGAAATATCTTCCTATCCTCGCTTTTATTGTCATAGCATTCTTTTCCCCGAACGTAGCCGCTGCGGAAAGCTATGCGACCTATCCGGATCTCAAGTCCTGCGTCAGCGCATGCGGCGGCAAGGAGGAGAACTGCGCTCTCATCAAGGGTCTTCCCGGGAAAACGGCTGATTCGTATCAATGTACTGTTCCGGTAACGACACAGACTCCGGCTCCCTCCCCAACACCTACACCCCCATCTTCAGCAAAAGGAAGCTCTTTCGTACCGCTTGCGGCGGTTCCGGGGCTTACGGACGTAAACCCGAATAACCTTGCCGAATTCTTCAACGGCCTCTACAAGTTCTGCATCGGCGCCGCAGCGGTTCTCGCCATCCTCATGATCACGCTTGGCGGTTTTAAGGTGATGAGCGGCGACAGTATTACGGCGCACTCGGAAGGCCGGGATCAGATCGGCGGAGCGATCATCGGGCTCGTGCTCGTCCTTGCTCCGTTTCTCGTATTTAGCATTATAAATCCGGATATTCTGAGCCTTAAAATAAATACGTATGAGTTGCAGCCGACCAATTCTTCAAACACAGGAGGAGGCACGGGAAGTCCGGACGGTACCCAGGTTGGAGGAGGCAATACGGGAGGGGACGGCGACGGGACCGGAACGGTGGGAGATACGGCACCGCAAAGTCTCACCGTCACGGCACAGACTCTTACCAGCGTGACCCTTACCTGGAAAGCCCCCCCGAGCGGCACGGCTCCTGCTGCATACGACGTGTATGACAATGGCACCCTCGCGCAATCCGTGGCAGGCACGACCGCCACCGTCTCCAAACTCGCGGCCGGTTCGGACCATTCCTTTACCGTCAAAGCGCGAGATGCTTCCGGCGTAAGTTCGTCGGCGTCGAACGCCGTATCGGTCAAAATCGGCGCGGCAGGATACTACGTTTTCACCTGGTGGCACTGGTATGACGATGAGGCAATCGTTTCAAACGATAAGTCGAGGGCCTTAATGAGCTGCTGGGTGTACGGCGGCGGAACCCACCTCGGTGCGAGCGCCAACTGGATAAAAACACCCGACACCACCGAGGAATCTCCTCGTACCCCGGTTGACACAAAATCCTTTTGCGCGAAACGTCTTCAGGAGGCGCAGCAGTCCGCGGCTAAGAATGTTTCCGCTTATCCTGGATACAAGGCGAACGTGTACGACCTCAAATGCGATTTCACGAGCGCGGATGTCGATGAGATCGTCCCTGCGTCCGCGGCACCAGGCAAGGTGTGCGATTCCTGATTATGCGGCGCGTACTTATCATCCTCGCGATACTCATCGTCCTTGGAGGCCTCGGCGCCGCCGCATATTTCTTTATCTTCGCCGGAACGCCGACCCTCGTCGTCGATACCGGCACGAACCCGTTCGGAAACCCCGCAGGGGACGCTGCGGGAGGCGAAAGCGATACCGTAGACCCGGACACGGGCGGCGCGGCCGCCGGAACCGTAGTTACGCAACGGCTCATTGAGATAACGAAAGGCCCGGTGGTGCCGGGCGCCGTCGCGTTTATTTCAAGCAGTACGGCGCCGCTTCCCGCGGGCGAAGCGAGCGGCACAAGCACCGTGAGCCTCCCGGTCCCCGATACCGAAGTCCGCTACGCGCTTCGCGAGAGCGGAAATCTTTTCTCCTATCTCTTCCATGCGCGCGCGGCGAAGCGCCTGGTCAACAAAACGATCCCGGGAACTCAGGAAGCGACGTGGCTCCCCGACGGGTCGCTCGCATATCTTCGCTACGCCGGCGGCACCGCGGAAAACCCGGAGATCGACACCTACGCGCTCCCGGCTGACGGTACGGAGGGCTTTTTCCTTCCCGTAAACATCGCGGGTATCGCGACCGTCGGCTCATCTTCGGTATTTTCGCTTTCAAGCGGCGGCAACGGCTCCATCGGCACCGTCTCCAAGGCCGACGGCAGCGCTTCGCGCACCGCATTTTCTTCCCCCCTCGGAAGCCTTTCGGCACGCCCTGCGGGAAGCGGCCAGTTCGTCGCGTATACGAAAGCGACCGGACTTTCGGGCGGCTACGCCTTTCTCATCGACACCGCGGGCGCCATGAACCGGCTGTTCGGCCCCGTGCCGGGACTCGTGGCGCTTCCGAGTCCTTTGGGAACCTGGGCGCTCTTAAGCTATACCGAGCAGGGCAATCTGAAGACTTCGCTTCTGAACATCAGGACCCGGGAGCTGATAGCGCTTCCGGTCGCGACGATCGCGGACAAATGCGCGTGGACGTCTGACGAAAGCGCCGTCTATTGCGGCGTGCCGGTTCCGGGATCTCTTGCGACCGCGACCTATCCTGACGACTGGTATCAGGGGGCCGTTTCGTTCACGGACCGGATTTGGAAGATAGATGTCGGCGGGCGCTTTGCCGAGCTGGCGCTCGATTTCTCGGGAGCGACGGACGGGCCGCTTGACGCGACCGCGCTTACGGTCGATCCCCGGAAGGACGTGCTCGTGTTCCTCAACAAACGCGACGGCTCGCTCTGGGCGTACGATTTATAGGGCGACCGGCTTCGCGTCGAACTGGCGCTTTATATACAGCTCCTGGAGAATACTTACGACCGCGCCGGTGATGAAATAGAGGGCGACTGCGCCTGAGGTCGTGTATGCCACGACGCCGATGAGCACGGGAATGATGACGCGCATATAGAGGCCCATCATCCGGGTGAATTCCTCCTGGGTACTGAGAACTTCACCCTTTATCTTGGGAGTGGGCTTCGGCACCGCAAGGATGACCTGATAGTACTGGGCGGCGGCGGCGATAACCGCGAGCACGATGCTATGCCCCAGGACGCTTACGATCCCAAGAAAAAGAAGCGAGATCGTTTCCGGAACGGGAGTCGCCGTATAGAGAAGGTGCGCATTTAGCTGCGGAAACGGCTCGTGGAGGAAAACGAAATAGAGCGCGAAGAGGACCGGCATTTGTATAAGGAGTGTCACGATGCTCGCGAACGGGTTTACCCGCTCGGTCTTATAAAGTTCCATCGTCTTCGCGGCCTGCTCCTGCTTGTCGTCCTTGTATTGTTCCTTGATTTCCTTGAGTTTCGGCTCAAGCACCTTCATCGCGCGCTGGGTTCTCGAGGCGGAAAGCGAGAAGGGAAGGAGTACGAGTCGGACGAGTATGGTAACGCCGATGACCGCGAGACCGACGTCCCCGTGCGGGACGACGGATACGAGAAATACCAGGAGGTTGTAGATCGGGTCGTAGAAGAACGTGTGGAAAAGGCTTGAGATCATGCGTGCTTCGTATAATACCTCATTTATCGATTCCGTTCTCCCTCAGAGCGTCACCTAAATACACCCCTGCTATTCAACCGAGAGTATATGAATCAGATGGGCCAACGGGTGTTTGATGCGGCTGATGAAACGGAACATTTTGCCTACTGAGTATTCCTCGCCAAGCTCTCTTTAAGGCTCGCTGATTCAGGCCACGTATGGAGTTGGTCTAGGTCGTGGTCTATTGAGTATAGCTTGAGGCGCGCTTCAAGATTTTCAAAGTCAAAGAGTTGAGGATAATACTCTTTGTACTGTTCCATCAAACTCGCATAATCCTCTGCCTTGATGAGCGGTTCGGCTTCTTCGGAAGCGTATTTAGTCGGCTCGTTGACCATGCGTCGCACGATATCCAATACGAAATCTATCGAGTAAAAATCCGTCCTCTCAAAATCGAGCATTCCGACTATCTTTTTGTCTCGAACGATAAAATTATCGAAGTGAACATCAAAGTAAGTCAGTGCCATAACGGACTCATCGAGTGCTACTAAACTAGTCCTCACATACTCATCTACTCGCTCCGCCTGTTCAGACGAAATAGCATTAACAGAAAGGGCTTTCAGTTTATGTTCTTGTATTTTCGTAGCTATCCGTTCGTGCCATGAAGTTTTGGTATCAATATTGAAAGCGTCAGTAAAATCTTTAAAAGGCTCAGTGTTAATGACTTTAAGATAGGAGCAAATCTGTTCGACTATCGCCTTTCGCTCCTCGGTGGAATATTCGTGCCACCGCATATAAAGGTTATCTCCTTGAATCTTCTCGTATATGACATACGCCCTATCAAGGGCGGCTTTAGCGGTATCGGAATGCACGACTACTGGTGCGGGCAGCCTCTCCTTAAACAAATTGCAAAGGTGGATTTCCTTCTTTAGATACGACGTGTCTTCTTCGTTCCTAATGGCCTTAAAAATGTATTTATCGTCTACGGAATACACATCGTTTGAGAAGCCGACACTGAGTTTTTTGATGGTGTTCGGAGTGCCGAGGCCAACGTTAGTAAAAACACTTTTAATTTGGTCGTCTGTAAGCTTGGGAAGCATGAGAGTCTAAGCGGGGTTAAGATTGTGCGCCTTTTGATTAAAAACTTATTCAAATCGAAACTCCACTATCCACTCGATGCCATATTTGTCCCTGAACATGCCAAAATAGGTTCCCCACGCACTCTCACCGAGCGGCGCTTCGACTTGCCCTCCTGCCGAGAGGCCTTCAAATATAGCCTCCGCTTCCTCCTTGCTCTCTGTACTGACCGAGATTTTACTTCGGTTTTCATTTTCACTCACCCTACCCATAAATGAGGGTACGTCATTTGCCATCAATACGCTGTTCTTGCCAATCGGCAGGGCGATGAGCATGATTTTCTCCGCATCCGCGTCCGCTACGGGAAACTCGGAACTCGCAAGATCTTTCAAACGGATAATCTTTGTAAACTCACCGCCAAATACTGATTTGTAAAACATAAAGGCTTCTTCGGCATTGCCGTTGAAGTTAATCCAGGGATTTATTGTTGCCATAGGGTAATGGTAGCAGATAAGGTCTGCGGCTTTATTTGGGCTACACTTTTCTGAAAAGCTCCCGGAGCTCTTCCCGAAGCTCTTTTGAGCTAAGGGCTGCGGCTCCGGCTTTCGCAAATACGATGATCCCGAGCGCCGGAAGCGTGTTATACGACGCTAAAACGCCCAGAATCCGGCGTTTTAGCCTGTGTCTTCCGACCGACGTCTTCTCAACCTTCTTCGACACCACGGCCGCGACCCCTGCGGAGGTTTCGGAGAGGGTAGCGGAGAAGTGGGGGGAGAAAAGCCTCGTGCGCGAAGCAAGAAGCTTCGGGAAATCCTCGCGGGAAACGCGCTTTTCGCGCGGAAACATGGCTTTTGGCTAGACGAGGCGCGGCTTCGAGACCGTGAGCTTCTTGCGGCCCTTCTGCATGCGGCGCTTGAGGACGCGGCGGCCGCCCGGGGTCTTCGCGCGGGCGCGGTATCCGTGCGCGCGGGCGCGCTTTCGCTTTTTCGGCTGATAGGTTCGCTTGGTGGACATGCGTCAGGTATGAATTCGACTATACACAGGATATTAACAGCTTCTCCCCGGAGAAGCAACGAAACCGCCCGCTACCCATTCCGGACCGGACGCGTATAATGACGCGACGATGAACCGTACCGATCCGAGAGAGCTCTGGGAACACGTGCTGACGCAGGTAGAGCTCTCCGTTTCCCCGGCTAATTTCAAGACCTGGTTCGGCGCGAGCCATATCGTGAAGATAGAGGACGGGATCGTGCAGGTAGGCGTCCCGAGCCCCTTCTTCCGCGACTGGTATCTGAAGCATTTCAACGCCCTTCTCCTCAAGATCATCCGGGGCGTCTCCTACGAGTTCCGCAATATCGAGTACGCGATCGTGAAAGACGAGCGCCGGAAGCCCGCCAGGGAGCAGAAAACCGACCGCCAGACCGTCTCGATGCCGCTTGACGACTTCTATATCAACAAAAGCGACAACCTGAACCCCCGCTACACCTTCGATTCGTTCGTCATCGGCTCCTTCAACGAGCTTGCCTATAGCGCCGCGCAGGCGGTGATACAGCGCCCGGGGATCATGTACAACCCGCTCTTCATCTATGGCGACACCGGGCGGGGGAAGACCCACCTCATCCAGTCGATCGGCAACCAATTCAAGAAGCTCTATCCGACCCGCAAGGTCTTCTATCTCACTTCGGAGAAGTTCTGCGTCGAATACAGCGACTCGCTCCAGGCGGGCAATCCGAACCGTTTCAAGGACAAGTACCGCCAGTACGATCTCCTCATCATGGACGACGTACAGTTCCTTGCGAAGAAGGAAAAATATCAGGAGGAACTCTTCCACCTCTTCAATACCCTCCACGACAACAACAAGCAGATCATCTTCTCCTCGGACCGCGCTCCCGCGGCTATCCCCGACATCGCGGAGCGGCTCAGGAGCCGCTTCTCAAGCGGCATGGCGGTCGATATCGGGGAACCCGACACCGAGTCGAGGGTTGCGATCATCCGGCGCAAGGCCGCGTCCCACGGGGTTACGCTCGCGGACGAGGTCGCGGAGTATATCGCGCTCTCGGTCCCGGGGTCTATCAGGGAGCTCGAAGGAGTCGTGAACAGCGTCGTCTGCCACACGCAGGTGAAAGGGGTGCCGCCGGACATCGCCGAGATACGGCAGTCGCTCCGGTCCTTCGCGAGACCGTCAAAGACGGTCTCGGTGAAGCATATCGTCTCGAAGGTCGCCGAATTCTACGGCATCGGCGAGGAAAGCATCTATGAGAAGACCCGCAGGAGGGAAGTGGTGCGGCCGCGGCAGGTGATCATGTACCTCCTTCGCGAGGACTTCAGCATCTCGTATCCGACCATCGGCTCGAAGCTCGGGGGGCGCGACCATACCACCGTCATCCACTCCTGCGAGAAGGTGAAGCGTGAAATCATCGACAACAGCGACCTCGCGAAGGAGATCCAGGACATCCGTACCATGTTGGTATAATGGGGATTACGTATGTATAACCTCCGTACAAAAACAGGGACATCGGCGGGAAAACTCCGGATGGAACCGTTCTCCGCTCCCGGTCGGTTTTCTTCCGCGCCGGTTTCTGGAGATAAAAGCGGAGTTATGCAGCCGGGGGTTTCCGAAACGGCCCCGTACATGCGGGGCTTGCGGGAGTTTTCCCGATATCCACAGAGCTAATAGTATTAGTATTTATGCTTATTATTTTAGAAAAGAAAGGACTCGCGGAAGTAGTGCATACGGCGGCGCGATTCGCACAGCGGGGCTCCGCGACGCTTCCCGCGCTCTCTTCGATCCTGATTGTTGCGGGGGATGACGGCATCAAATTCCGTGCCACAAATCTCGAAGTCGGCGTCGATCTCAAGGCGGACGGGGAGATAAAGACTCCGGGCGTGGTCGCGCTCCCCGCGAACCTCCTCCAGCAAGTCGCGAGTGCGCTTCAGGGGAACGGGTCCGTGACGCTCGAGCGGACCGGGGATACCGTCGTGCTTTCTTCCGGCACGTCCCGCGGCGTCCTTAAGACCGTGCCGTACGAGGATTTCCCGACGATACCGTTTCCCGAGTCCCCAAAGAGCACGTTCCAGATTCCGGGCACCCTCCTTCGCACAGCGCTCAACTCGGTCGTTTCCTGCGCCTCCACTTCGACCATACGCCCGGAGCTCGCGAGCGTGCTTGTCGCAAGCGAGGGAGGGTCGCTCGTTACCGCCGCTACGGACTCCTTCCGTCTTGCCGAGAAGCACACCTCGCTTCCAGGCTCCGTCCCCTCATTCTCGCTCCTTATCCCCGCAAAGAATGCTCTGGATATCGTACAGACGCTTCCGGACGAGGCGGTGACGCTCTCGATCGACGAGCACCAGTGCGCCATCGGGTGGGGCGGGAGTCTCGTGACCACGAGGCTTGTGAGCGGAAACTATCCCGACTATCGCCAGATCATCCCGAAGACGTTTTCGGCGGAAGCGACCGTGCTCCGGAGGGATCTTGATGCCGCGCTCAAGCGCACCACGATCTTCTCCGACTCGTTCCAGAAGGTGCGTATGGCGTTTGATAAGGAGAAGAAGCAGATTTCGCTCCAGGCCAGGAATGCGGATGTCGGAGAATCTTCCGAGACCATTTCTGGGAGTCTTACAGGAGAGAATATCGAGCTTTCCTTCAACCATCGTTATCTTCAGGCTGCGGTGGCGCTTTCAGGCGCGGAGAGTGTCACGCTTTCTGCCGGGGGAGTCGGAAGGCCGCTCGTTATAAAGGGTGTCGGCGATGCGTCGTTCCTGTATCTTGTGATGCCGATGAATCAGTAGCTGACTCTCCATGAAATCCCTCTCGGACATATTGCTCAAGCACCCGGTACCGGGCCTCCGGCAGTCCGAGAGGCGGAGGGTGTGCGCGGAGACCATAAGCAGCGTCCTTGGCCTTACGATAAAGGCGAGCCAGGTGTCTTATGAGGACGAGACCGTGTCGCTTAAAGTATCCCCTGTGATTAAGTCCGAAATGCATCTGCGAGAGGCGGCCATAACGGATGCGCTCCGGGGGGCGGGGGTGGCGGTGAAGGGGATTCGATAACAAGCTTAGTATTCGAGTCTGAGACGGCCACCCAACTCGTGCTAGGGTTTCGCGCTTGGGAGGCGTCGCTTAGCAAAATCGCAAGAAGCGATATAATGAAAATATGATTCAAATGACATGGACAGACGGAAATAGATGGAGTGGCAATTGTCCTAGGTGTGGGCTGCACTCCTATTTTGCAGAAGTTTGGCAACACCAGTTCCGTGAAGGACAAACCGTCTGCGTAGTTGAATGTCCGGGAGGGCATGCTTTTGTCGTCGAACATGAGCCAGGATTTAAAAACAGAGTAAAATTCGTTTATCCAGTAATTTCAACTCATCAAGTACCATCTTGGCTCCCAGAGAATTACCGCGAGATCTGCGGTGAAATGTATGTCGAGTTCAATAATGGCAATTACAGAAGTTCAGTTGCCTTAGCGGGAATTATGCTTGATGCACTTGTAAATGCATTCTTAAAGTCACCTTCAGATGCGGGAAAGAGCCTAAAAAAGAGATTGGAGTTGCTAAAGAATGGAGATGCGATCGATGCAGATCAATTTGCAGATAGCACAGTTGCTCGACTCGGCCGTAATGACGTTATGCACCCAGATGATTTAGCGGCGCCAGTAACCAAAGAGGATGCAAACGAAGTAATCGATGCAGTCATTTCAGCACTGGAGGGATTTTATAAATTCCGTCGAGCCCGAGCACTTCCTGCAGCTAAACAGGCGTCTGTACAAGATGAGCCTACAGCAACCGAAGAAGAACCGCGCTGATATAATTCATATATGCTCGACCATATAACTTTTAAAGTAAGTGACATTGCAGCTACAGCTCGATTCTATTCTGCTGCGCTTTCTCCCCTTGGATATTCACTGAACTTTGATCAAACATATGAAGATCATGTTCGTGTTATTGGCTTCGGAAAGGATGGTAAGACAAATACGTTCTTTGCCGGTGAAGCACCCATAAGTGGTCCAGCACACATCGCTTGGAAAGCTCAATCAAGACAGGAGGTGGATGAGTTCCATAAATTAGCTCTTGATGCGGGAGGAAGAGATAACGGAACACCAGGTATTAGGTCTGAATATCACGAAAACTACTACGGAGCATTTGTACTAGATCCAGATGGAAATAATGTAGAAGTAGTATTTGGTAACTAAGTCCTCGCCGCACGAGACGCATCGTTTTATATTCTCGAAACTCATCAAACGTACTAACCCGGACTTGTCTCTATACGGTTCGAACTCGAGGCGGCCAGCCAACTCGTGCCAGGGTTTCGCGCTTGAGAGGCGCAGAACAATCGTACTGCTCGTGGTACTTCATTTTTTGTACTACAATTATAGTTGTGGAGATCGACATTAAATCAGCAATCAAAGAAGTCGCGCATCTATTGGAGGTATGGCTTCCTTTAAGACTGCAATACGATAAAGTGCTTGGTGTTTCAATTGCAATTATTTATAAAGGAGAAGTTTTGTATAAGAAGGGTTTTGGATATGCTGACCTAGAAAAAAAGATTGAAGTTAGTGAAAACACCCTATATCACATTGGTTCTGTTTCAAAGATGTTTACATCGGTTGCAGTTTTTCAACTCGTAGAAGAAGAAAAGATCAAACTCACAGATTCAGTCTCAAAGTATCTCCCATGGTTCAAAGGAGAGAATGAAAACGGCAAATTAGAAGATATTACAATTAACGAATTACTGTCTCACACGTCTGGTATTTGGAGCGAAGGTACTACACCCCATTGGTTTACAGGTGAATTCCCCACGACGCTTCAGCTTCTTTTAGACGAAGCTTTGGTTTTTAAACCATCTTCTCAGTTCAAATACTCCAATTACGGCTTCGCGGTTTTAGGCGAACTTATTGCTGCTGTAAGCGGCCTGTCTTATGAGGAATATATTCAAGCAAATATCTTAGATAGGCTAGACATGGTCTCAACCTTCACTGATTATAAAAAAGATATAGGAGGTCTTGCTAATGGCCTTGGACGAGAAATACCAGGTCAGGAAAGGGAAAAGTACGGGCATTACTCTGCTAATGCCTATGCGCCAGCGACTGGCTTTATTTCAAATGCTATTGATCTTGCAAGATATATAGCCACCTTCCCGTTTAAGGCACCAGAGATTCTTTTAAAGAATGAATCTAAACAAAGTATGGTTACAGAGCCTGATTTCTATACCAGGAGTACGGATAAATACTGTTTAGGGATTGAAATGTATGACGTTAGTTCTAAAAAAGTATATGGCCATGGCGGAGGCTTCAAAGGTTTTGTATCAAAGGTTGCCATTGATTACGGGAATGAACTTGGTGTTGTTGTGCTCGCAAATACCTCAAAAGCTCCGGTATGGGCATATGCCCAGAGCATTTTTCAAGCAATATACAGTCTTACTGAAAATAATTCTGATTACACGTCGGAAAATAAAGTTGATGGTATAAAATACGAAGGTATTTATCGGAATTCTGGAGAAGACAAGGTAGTAGTTAAGATAAAAGATACGCTAGTTTCTTTTGATATGAATACAAGCTCTCCACTATTTGGTAGCAATAAAACGATTCTTCAGTCGATAGATGAAAGTAAGTTCCTATTAAAAGGAGGGAGCGGATTTAGTTCGAGAGGGGAAATAGCTACATTTAGCGATATAAAGGACGGAATACCACAGAAGGTTACTTTCGGGGCAACGCCGCTAATAAGGGTTGAGTAAGACAGTTTCCCTTGCGCGCTCGAGACGGTCGGCCCATAACTTTCATGAGTCGCTATGGGTTAAAATAAATATACGTTTTTTCTTGAGCTAAGGCTCCAACTTCGTGCCGGACGGCTAGCTGACATTTTCACGAAGAATATTCAAATCAGGTTGGTGGAAGACGTTCAAAAAACCGGCTCCCTTACTCCAAGGGAACCGGTTCAAGCCCTGTTATATCCACGGAAAGGTTGGAGACCTTCGTAAAGCCATACTGACCAATCTCACCATTTCCTTTCTTGATCCACAGAGCATAGTCTTCGTCGCTGGCGCAGGTCCACACCGTGCCAAAATATTCTCCGGTGGTATAAACGCCGCGATGCGTCCGGTGCAGACAGGGCACAGGCCCGGTAACTTTCTTGAAGCCGAGGCGGCTCAAAGATTCAGAGTAATACATGATGCCCTCCTGAGCGCGACAGAAGATTGGAACTGCCGGAAGAATCTAGACCCTATAATCCTTGTACTAAACTATGTTACTACTGTCAATGTCGTGCTCCGTTGTCGGGGTTCGAACCTCGCTGTGCCAGGGCATGTTCCAAAATCGTCTTAGACGACCAACTCGCGCAAGGTTATTCCTTCTCAAATAGACCTCCCAAACCACGACTGCACCGCATACTCCCAGTACCGATACTGCGGATCGTTCCCCGGATTCCCCGGCGCCCCTCCCTGCGGATTATCTTTATCAAGCCAGTAGAGCTCGCTGTGTACCTGCCCTTCGGGATTCCAGATGCCCTGAAGTATCGGCGAAATCTCGGGCGGTGGTATCGGCTCTCCAAAGTATTCCTTCGGATACTTGGCGAGCGCCTTGACCATCACCGCGTTCCACATCGGGGCGACGATATAGCCCGCGATCTCCTTCACCATCTGGCTGTTGTCGTTGTTCCCGGCCCACACGCCGATCGCGATCGACGGCGTATAGCCGACCGTCCATGCGTCCTTATAGTCGTTCGTCGTTCCCGTTTTGACCGCCACATCATATCCGGGGATATTGAGCGGATTCTGGGGCGGGTATTCGGGGAACCGGGCCGGGTTGTTCGAGAGCATGGCGGACATCTCCCGGGCCACGTTCGGATCGAGCGCCTGCTCGGGGGCGGGCGTGTATTCCTCAAGCGTGTTTCCGGCGCTGTCGGTGACCGAGAGTATCCCGACCGGAGGATTCCGTACCCCGTCGGCGGCGAAGGCGCTGTACGCACTCGTGAGCTCAAGGAGCGAAACTTCGCCCGCGCCAAGCGCAAGCGAGAGTCCGTATTGCTTGCGGTCGCCAAGCGAGGTGATGCCCATCGCGCTTGCGACATCGAGCACGTTCTGTATTCCCGCGAGATAGAGCGTCTTCACCGCCGGCACGTTGATCGACTGCGCGAGCGCCGTCGTGAAGGTCATGGGGCCGCGGAACTTGTCGTCATAGTCGCTCGGAGCGTAGCAGGGAGGGGTGTCGTTATAAATATCCGAGGGGCTGCAGGAAGTGGAGAACTGGGTCGGCACGTCAAATATCGCGGTGTCGGGCGTAAAGCCTTTCCTGAGCGCCGCCGCATAGACGAAGGGCTTGAAGGTCGAGCCTGGCTGGCGGTGTGAGGTCGCGGCGTTGAAGTTCCCCTGGATGTCCTTGTCGAAATAGTCCCTCGAGCCCACCATCGCGAGTATCTGCCCGGTCTTGGGGTCGATCGCGACGAGGGAAGCGTTGCTCGCGTTGAATTTCTTCACGTTCTCAAGCGCATACTTGTTTACGAGAGACTCCGCGTCGTGCTCAAGATCCGCGTCGAGCGTCGTCACTACTTTAAGCCCTCCTGAAGCGAGTTCCTGCGGGCCGTACTTGTTCTCGAGGTATTCCCGTATATAGAAGACGAAGTGCGGGGCGATGATCGAGGAAGGCTGCTGCGGGTTGAACGTCACCACCTCCGCCTTCGCCGCCGCGTATTCCTCGTCGGTTATGAACCCGAGTTCCTTCATGCGCTCGAGCACCAGGGCCTGGCGGGCATCAAGCGAGGCGCGGTGGCTTCCGTACGGGGAATAGTACGTGGGAGCCTGGGGGATTGCGGCGAGATACGCGGACTCGGCGAGCGAGAGCCCTCCCGCATTCGTGCCGAAATACGCCTCGCTTGCCGATTCGATGCCGTAGAGGCTGCCGCCGTACGGGACTTCGTTGAGATACGTTTCGAGAATCTGATCCTTGGAGTATTTCTGTTCGAGCTTTATGGCGAGTATCCATTCGTGCACCTTGCGGGTGATGCTCTTCTCGTCCGTGAGGATGGATTTCTTCACCACCTGCTGCGTGATGGTCGAGCCGCCCTGGGTGAGGCCGCCCGGCGTGAGGTCGGCGAGGATGGCGCGGAAGATCGAGGTGATGCGGATGCCCGAGTGCTGATAGAAATCCGCGTCCTCGATCGCGACCGTCGCCTTCTGGACATAGGGCGACGTGCTCGCGAGGCTTACGATATCGCGCCGGGTATCGGTATTGAGGTCATAGAGGAGGATGGTGCCGGTACGGTCGTATATCTTCGTCGACTGGCTTATCTCCCGGGTTGCGAAGGAATCGATGTCGGGGGTGGGCGCGAGGGCTATCCATACCGCGCCGACGCCGACGAGGATAAGCACGAGGCCCGCCGCGAAAAGCGCGAGCGTAAGGATGAAGTGGTGCCGCTTCGGGCGGACGCGCGCTCGCTTGGTCATTGCCCGTCAGTATAGCAAAGCGGGCGCGGACTTAGGGGTCCGCGCCCGCTTTGCTTTCTTTAGAAAGATTCCTCCTCGTCCTCTTCGCCGACCGTCTCGACTTCGTCGAGTCCGAGATCCTCGCCTTCGTCGCCGTCGAGTTCTTTCGGTGCTTCCGTTTCCTCACCGAGCACGTCCTCTTGTTCGTCCGACATGTAGAGCAGTTAATTCATCAATTTGCGCTTGCTTCCTTTTGCAAGTGCCCGCGCGTCGCCACCAGAGTGCCGTAAAGACGTTTCCTTTGCAAGCCGTCCGGATCAGGCCTGTGGATAGCGGTCGGAAAGCGCCGCGATACCGACCGCTATCGCATCGAGCTCGTCGTCAAGCCGTGGCTTTTTGGAGAGCGAAAGGAGCCGGGGAATCATGAGCGCCACCGCCTTTTTATCTGCCCCTCCGTGCCCCGTAACGGCGAGCTTCACCTGTTGCGGGGAGTATTCCCGGACGGGGAGCAGGGCAGCGCCTGCCGCGGCAAGCACGGCGCCACGGGCCTCCGCGACCCCGAGCGCCGTCTTCTTGTTGACGCTGAAGAACAGGGTCTCAAGCGCGAAGGTGTCCGGCCGGTGTTTTTTTATCGCCGCCACGACCGCCCTGAAGACTTCCGCAAGCCGCTCCTCCTTGCGTCCTTTCGCGGGAAGCACGCAATCGCTCCAGACGAGCGTAGGGCGACTCGGGTCGCCTTCAAGTACCGCAAGCCCCATGCGGTCGAAGCCGGGATCGATCGCAAGAACGCGGCGCACGTTATTCTTCCGTGCTTTCATAGCCTCTGGCGTTCGTATAGACCGCCTGGGTGTCTTCGTAGTCGTCGAGGAGCGTGAGGAGGGAGGAGAGCGATTCGCCGTCGGTTTCCGAAAGTTCCGTCAAAGGCTCATTCGGAGAAAATCCGCCTTCGCGGGATTTCGTGAATGCCCAGGCCGCAGAGCCCGGGGCTCCGAGCTCGAAGCCGTTCTTCGAGAGCAGGTGCTTTATCTCCTGGGTCGTCCGGTTCCGGCTGTCCGTGAGAGCGTCGACGATGATCGCGGCACCGCTTGGCCCATAGAATTCGTATACGACGCGCTCCAGGGCTCCGGAATCCTTTGAGAGGCCTTTCGCGACCGCACGCTCGATATTGTCCTTAGGCATATTCGCCGCCTTCGCGCGCGTTATCACCGCCACGAGTCCCGGGTCCGAAAGGCTTCCTCCCGCACGCTTCGATTCGAGTGTGATCTGCTTGGCGAATCGTGCGAAGACCCGCGCCCGCGCGCTGTCCGTCACCGCCTTCGCCCGCTTTATCTGCGCCCATTTGGAGTGTCCGGCCACGGTATGAATACTAGTATAAAAAAAGAGATATATACATGTGACTGATGAGGTTTCTTTGAAGCCTCATCCGCCGCATGTATAATGATCGACGAAAGGGGTGTCCCAGGAGTGGACGCCCCCCTTTCTTTTGTCGTATCGCCGTTCGTCGAAAGAGTTGAAGACCCCTCGACAGATGTCCTTAAAAAGTTGTTCCAAAAAGCACAACTTAGCAAAGAACCTTTTCTCAGTTATATTTATCCCCAATCCGTGGATTATGTGGATAAAAAGTAAATTCGACAAAAGAGCCCATATTCTATGATTTCCCTGTTGACAAAAGTTACTTATCCAATAGACTGAATAAGTAGTCGACAACACTTCATTATCCTAGTGAATAAGTCCTATGAATACCGAAGCCCTTGAGTATATTCAAAATCAGCTAAACCGTAGCGAGGACCGCCTCCGCCCGTACGTGTTTCAAACGGCCACGTTCACCTTTCCGGAAAGACATATCGTTATCCGTATAAAAAAGTATGTGAATGATTTCCTTGAAGGTGCCCGAACGGTACGCTGGATAATTGTCCCTGGGCTGCGCGGTGTTGGAAAGACTACTGCAATGGCTCAGGTCTTTCTCTCTACGAGGCGTGTCTCCAAAGCCCCGACCAGCTTCCTTTATATGTCGGTCGACGATCTCGTCACCCGGGGCATGACCCTGAACGATGCTTTAGACGCTTATGAATCCATTCTCGGGAAACCGTTCGAGAGCCTCGATACTCCGGTGCTGCTCTTCATTGATGAAGTGCAGCAGGATAAAAACTGGGCAGCGGTCCTGAAGTCTCTCCATGACCGAGCGAGAAATGTATTCCTGTTCTGCACCGGTTCATCAGCGGTGTCGCTCCAGTCAAACCCGGACGTCGCTCGTCGGGCGCAGTTCGAGAAGCTTTATCCCCTTAGTTTCGGTGAGTACCAGATGATCAAGCATAATATCTTCCCTCAGGCGGGACTCAAGGAGAAGATTAAGGATGCGCTATATGGGGCTTCTAATGCCGGAGACGCTTTCGACCGGCTTAAGAAACTTGAACAAAACGTCGCGGCGCAGTGGGCCCGTTTTGACCGAGCCGAAATCGACGAATACCTTTTGAACGGCACCCTGCCCTTTACTCTCCGCGCGATAACCCCGAATGCTTACGACAACATCAACATTCTCCTGGATCGAATCATTGATAAAGATATAAAGGACCTCGGGCAGTTTGATGCGCCGACGCTCAGCGCGATCAAGCGCCTCCTCTTTATCATGGCCGATAGCGACATTGTAAGCGTCAACAATGTAAAAAATGTTGTCCAGCTAAGCTATAACACGGTCATGGCCGTACTGGACGTGCTTGAACGAGCCGAACTTATAATCAAAGTACCCGCCCAAGGCTCTAAAACGGCGCAAGCGCGTAAGCCAGCCAAGTATCTGTTCATGAGTCCGGCAATTCGCTCGGCGCTTCTCAGTGTCAGCGGCATTGAAGGCACGTATCTTGCGAGAAAAGGCAAGTATCTTGAAGACATAGCAGGCCTCCACTTCTATCGGGAGTTCGTGGCAACCAGGACGGGAGGATTAACGCACGACCCGTCCAAGAGTAGCGCCGACTTCCTGGTACAGATCGCCGACAAGAAGCAGCTTGCCTTTGAGGTCGGTCTCGGACGAAAGAACTACGAACAAGTGAAAGCGACGATGGTAAACTTCAAGACCGATTTCGGAGTCGTTGTCTGCACTACAAGCCTGTTGCTCTCAAGGGAAGAGAATGTAGTGAAGCTTCCACTCGACTACTTCCTGCTTATGTAAATCGGCCAAGCCTGAACTGTTTCGAACTACCGATGTCCCCGGCCCTGTCCTTGTCGTTTGGTAATGAGCCCGGGGCTAATTCAGCACGCGCAGTACTAACCTTTCAGATATGTTCGGCCTTTTTGTGTAAGCATTCGCCCGCGCGGCGACCGCTCGATCATACCAAGGCGAAGAAGATAAGGTTCATACACGTTCTCGACCGTATCAGGATCCTCATGAAGCGCGGAAGCCAGGGCGCGAATGCCCGCGGGCCCTCCTTTGAAGCCCTTTTCAAGTGTCTCAAGATAGCGGCGGTCGTCTTTGGTAAGTCCGAGGGTATCGATGCCGAACAGCTCGCAGGCTTCGTCGCAGAGCTCGGCCGAGAGTTTCTTTTCCTCGACTTCGGAGAAGTCCCGGACGCGTTTCAGAAGCGCGTTCGCGATTCTCGGGGTTGCGCGGCTTCTCGCCGCGACCCGCTCGACGACTTCCGCGGGGGCGTCGAGCCCGAGCACCTTCGCGGAACGCTTGATGATCGCGCGCAGGTCGTCGTCGTTATAAAAATCGAGCTGGTATACGCCGCCGCCAAAGCGGGAGCGCAGCGGCGAGGAGATCTGCGCGACGCGCGTCGTCGCGCCCACAAGCGTAAAGCGGGGAAGCGCGAGCTCGACCGTGCGCGCCGAAGGTCCTTTCCCGAGCACGATATCGAGAGTCCCGGATTCGAGCGCGGGATAGAGGAGTTCTTCTATTTTGTTTCCCAACTGATGTATCTCGTCGATAAAGAGCACCGTGCCGGGCTCAAGATTCGTGAGAATGGCTGCGAGATCGGCCGCGCGCTCGATCGCGACGCCGCTCGTCGACTTCAGGGGCGCTCCGAGCGTGTTTGCGACGAGGTGCGCGAGCGTCGTCTTGCCGACTCCCGGCGGTCCGTAGAAAAGAATGTGCTCGGGCATGTCGCCGCGCTTCTTCGCGGCTTCCAAAACCACTTTCACGTTCGCTTTTACGTGCCCCTGACCCACGTAGTCGTCCCAGGCGGAAGGCCGGAGCGCCGCGTCAAGCGCCTGATCAAGCGGCGGAAGAGAAGCGGCCTTAAGATCGGGGGTACTTGACATAAAATTGCACTATGCTAGCATTGTATCACACAGGCCCGAGGGCCCGTTTCTTTTAATCCCGCATATAATCCTCTAGGCAAGGCTTGACGGCTTAGGGCGTTTCCCCAAGGACTGACTGGTACCGCGCTTGCTCGCGGTGCGCTGGTTGCATCCTCAGGTGTCTCGTCCACATTCTATTTATAGAATGCGTGCCTGGAGGATTATGCGCGGGATTTTTGTATTCTATACTCAGCAGAATGATTACTCCCGCCCAAGAAAAATATCTCGGGACCTTATCCGACGAGGAGATCGTCCGTATTAAGCTCTTTGACCCGCGCGCACGGGAGGAGGGTTTCAAGATTTGCGAAGAAGTCGGGAAAATATTATCCCGGTCGTCTCTTCATTATATAGGCTCAAGTCGGCTTGGTATCGCGGGAGAGAACGACATTGATATTAGTATCGTGAGCTCGGGATCGTTTGACGACGAACTGGAATCACTGAAAAGATTATACGGCGAGCCAACCAGCTTCAAACCGCAGAGAAACTGGGCAGAGTGGAAATTCAAGCGGAACGGCTTTCCCGTCGAGCTTTATTTAAACGGCACCCTCAGCCCGCTTTTAGCCGAACAAATAAAGACGCACGAAGTTCTTCTCCAATCACCGGCACTCGCTAAAGAATACGAGCAACTGAAGCTCGGGGCTGAGGGAATGAAGCGGAGAGAGTATATGCGGAAGAAGTACGAGTTTTTCAACAAAATTTATGGAGCCGCGCCTACGCAGGCAAAGCAAGATTCCTTAACCTAATCCCTCGGCAGATCAACGACGCGGAACACCTCTTCAAGCGATGTCTCTCCGGCGATGGCTTTCAATATCCCGTCCTGCGCCATGGTGAGATATCCCTGGTGCGCGGCCTCCCTGGTGATTTCACTTTCGCTCGGGTTGGTGCGCACGAATTCGCCCATCTTCGTGTCCATGAATATCGCTTCGTAGAGGCCGAGGCGCCCGTGATAGCCGGTCTCGTCCGGTCCCTTGGGATCGGGCACCCACGCGGTGTCTGTCGAAGCGGGAAGGAGCGACTTGTCCTCAACGGTCGAGAGTATCTTCTCGACGAGTCTCTTTTGTTCGCCTTCGATCGGCGCCTGTTTTCTCTGCTGCGGGTCGAGTTTCCGCACGAGGCGCTGCGCCATCGCGACGGTGATAGCCGAGGCGAACGTCTTCGGATCAATGCCAAGATCCACGAGACGCGGGAACGTGCCCGCGGCATTGTTGGTGTGGAGCGTGGAGAAGACGAAGTGGCCCGTGAGCGCGGCCTGGATGGCGACTTCCGCGACTTCCGCGTCGCGGATTTCGCCGACCATGATGATGTCCGGGTCCTGGCGGAGAATGGAGCGGAGCCCCGAAGCGAACGTGTACTTATCTCCTTCGGTCTGGGTCTGCACGATGCCCTCGAGATGGTATTCGATCGGGTCCTCGATCGTGACGATCTTCACGTCCGGCGTATGGAGCTTCCGGAGGCACGAATAGAGCGTCGTCGTCTTTCCGGAGCCTGTCGGTCCGGTCGTAAGGAGCATGCCGTTCGGGCGCGTGATCTCCGTCTCAAGGCGCGCGAGAAGCTTCGGATGGATGCCGAGCGTGTCGAACGACGACGCCTGGATCGAGGCCGGATCGAGAATGCGCATCACGATTGACTCGCCGTAGTTGCCGGGAATGAGCGAAACGCGGATCTCGATCTCGGAACCCTGCATCGTGACGCTAAAGCGCCCGTCCTGCGCGCGGTTGTCGACGTTCAACTTAAGACCCGCAAGAAGCTTGACGCGCGACGCGAGCGAGCGGTACGTCTCGGGATCGAATTCGAGCGTATCGGTGAGGACGCCATCGAGCCGGAGCCTGAGCCTGGTCTTTCCGTCTTCGGGCTCGACGTGGATATCCGAAGCCTTAAGTGCGAATGCCCCGGCAAGCATTCCTTCAAGAAGTTTCGAAACCCTGCTCGAGCGCTTTTCAAGGAGTGCGGTCGCGAGGAAGAATTTCAGGGCCCCGAGTGTCGTAAGTTCGGCCGAAAGCGTTTTGAGCGCGTCGCCTCCGATATCAAAAATGCCTGCGGAGCTCGCGACCGCAAGCGAGAGTTCGGCATAGCGCGAAAGCGCCTTTTCGAGGCTTTTCGTAGAGACCAGAAACCTTTCCACGATAAACCCGCGCTTTCCGAGTTCCTCGAGCACTCCCGCAAGCGCCGGATTCTGGGGGTTCCTGACCGCGACCGAAAGTTTCCTTCCGGCTTTCTGGAAGGCTGCCGTTTCGGCGCCCCGTGCGTCGGCTTCCGGGATGAGCCGCAGCGCGTCGTTGTCTATCGGGAGCGCCGAGAGGTCGGCATACCGGAGACCGTATTTCCCCGAGAGTATCTGGGCAAGGTCTTCCTCCTCGCGCTCGCGTATCTCCGCGAGCTTCGCGTCTTCCGCCCCGGTATCGAAGTGTCCGGCCATAGAGTAGGCACATGATAACGCGTTTAGGCCGCTCTTGGTACAATCAGTCCATGGAGAAGCTTCTCGCGACCCTCGAAGACCTTGAACGGGAAGCCTGGGAACTCGGGGCGAAACTCCGGCCGCTTGCGGATAGGGCGACCCTCGTCACGCTCTCGGGAGAGCTCGGGGCGGGGAAGACCGCCTTCACGAAAGCGCTCGCCAAAGCGCTCGGAGTCGAGGAATCGGTTACGAGCCCCACGTTCGTGCTTGAAAAAATATACGAACCCGGGAACCAGGTGTTCAAGCGCCTGGTGCATATCGATGCGTACCGTCTTGAAGGCGGCGCAGAGCTCGGTCCTCTCGGGTTCGACGCGGTTATGCGGGACTCCGGTAACCTTGTCGTGCTTGAGTGGCCGGAAAAGGTCGCGGACGCGCTGCCTCCCGCGACGGTCTCGATACGGCTCGAAGCGCTTCAGAGCGGCGCACGCAAACTGACGTATGGCTAACGCGAAACAACCGGGAAGCGGCAAGAAGCGCCTCGTTCTCCTTGATGCGCATGCGATTATTCACCGCGCGTACCATGCGCTTCCCGAGTTCACAGGCCCCTCGGGCGAGCCGACCGGCGCGCTCTATGGCGTCGTCACCATGCTCCTCAAGATCGTCGCGGACTTGAAGCCCGACTATATCGCCGCCTGCTACGACCTCCCGAAGCCCACCCACCGCCACGAGGCGTATGAGCAGTACAAAGGAAAGCGCGCGGAGATAGACCAGAACCTGATACTTCAGCTGCAGCGCTCGCGCGACCTGTTCAAGGCATTCGATATTCCCATATATGAGAAAGAAGGATTCGAAGCCGACGACCTTCTCGGCACCATCAGCCATCTCCTCAAAAAGAATAACGACGTCGACGTTGTTATCGCCTCGGGCGACATGGATACGCTGCAGCTTGTCGAAGGGAAGCGGGTCCAGGTCTATACGCTCAAGAAAGGATTAAACGACACCATTCTCTATGACGAGAAGGCGGTCGGGGAGCGCTTCGGCTTTCCGCCCGCGCTCATTCCCGATTTCAAGGGGCTCCGGGGCGATCCCTCGGACAACATCATCGGCATCCCGGGGGTGGGCGAGAAGACCGCGACCGAACTCATCATCAACTTCGGCACGATCGAGAACATGTACAAGCTGCTTAAGAAAAGCGGGGGAGCGCCGTTTCTCGAGAAGGGCGTGAAAGCGCGGACGGTCGA
Source organism: bacterium (assembly GCA_037200965.1). Lineage (NCBI taxonomy): Bacteria > bacterium. Next base: position 550,379 of record JBBCGK010000001.1, on the reverse strand, counting down.
GCTTCTCAGGGAACATGAGGAAGACGCGATTTTTTCGAAGATGCTCGCGACCATACGGCTCGATGCGCCGTGCGAATTTTCTCTCTCCGACTGTGCCTGGCCCGGGGAAGCGAAGATCGAAGACCTCACCAAGCTTTTCGACGAGCTCGGCTTCCGGACGCTTCGCGAGCGGGTGAAGGCGCTGTTTGCCGGGCAGGCGGTTTCGAAGGAAGAAGCTGGCGAAGCTCCGCCGGAAGAACGCGAGAAGCCCGCGGAAGAGGTAGATCCGGCCAGTTTCGAACGCGCGCAGGTCATGCTCTGGCTTCTCGCCTCCGACTCGACGAACCCGACGCTCGAGGACATGTATGCGTATACAAAGAAGGATACGTTCGACGAGGCATACGCGGCGCTTGAGAGCCGCCTTGCGGAAGAAGAAAAACTAAAGGAAGTGTACGAGAAGATAGAAAGGCCGCTGACCGCCGTCATACGGAATATGGAAACGCGCGGCGTCCTTATCTCGCGCGAAGTGCTTGAGGACCTCCGAAGCCGCTATCAAAGCGAACTTGATGCCATTAAAGCGAAGATATACCAGCATGCGGGACACGAATTCAATATCAGCTCGCCCAAGCAGCTCGGCGACGTGCTCTTCGACGAGCTCAAGCTCACCCAAGGCGGCGGCAAGCGCCAGAAACTCACGGCAGGCGGTCAGCGCTCGACGCGCGAGAGCGAGCTCGAGAAGCTCGCCGGGGAACACCCGATCATCGCGGATATCCTCGAGTATCGGGAAGTGGGGAAGCTTCTGTCGACGTACATCGAAGCGCTCCCGCCTTTGCTTGATACGGAAGACCGCCTCCATGCGGACTTCCTCCAGACCGGAACGACGACCGGGCGCATGGCGTCCCAGAACCCGAACCTGCAGAACATTCCGATACGCACCGAAAGGGGCAGGAACGTGCGGAAAGCTTTTCTCGCGACGCCAGGCTTCTCGCTCGTCGCGCTCGACTATTCGCAGATCGAGCTTCGCATCGCGGCGTTTCTGTCGGGCGACGAGAAACTCTGCGGGATCTTCAGGAACGGGCGAGACGTGCACACGGAAGTGGCCGCACGTGTTTTCGGCGTCGAAGCCGGCGCGGTCGATCGCGAGATGCGCCGCCGCGCGAAGATCATCAACTTCGGCATCCTCTACGGTATGGGCGTGAACGCGCTTAAGACCCAGCTCGGTACTTCAAGTGCCGAGGCGCACCGCTTCTATGACGACTATTTCGCCCAGTTCACGGGCCTTGCCGAGTATCTCGAGCGCACAAGAGGGTTTGCGAGAAAGCACGGATACACCGAGACGTATTTCGGCCGCCGCCGGCAGTTTTCGGGCATGAAGTCGACGCTTCCGTACGTACGCGCGCAGGCGGAACGCATGGCCATAAACGCGCCGATACAGGGAACGTCCGCGGACATCATCAAGCGGGCGATGGTCGAAGCAGACGAGATGATACGGGCGGAAGGGATGGCGGAGCAGGCATATCTCCTGCTTCAGGTACACGACGAACTCGTGTATGAGATACGGGAGGAGCACGCCAGGGAGGTCGGCGCGAAGATCTGCCGCATCATGGAGTCCGTCCTCACGAGCAAGGAGACGAACGGCGTGCCGCTTTCGGTCGACACCAAGTTCGGCAAAAACTGGGGCGAGATGGAACCATCATGATCTATCTTTTCCACGGCTCAGATACGGACAAGGTGCGCGAGAAGGCGTTCGCCTGGGTCGCGGCCGCGCGCGCGAAGGAACCGGGGCTCGCGTATGCGCGCATCGCCAAGGAGGACATCACGGAAAGCGTGCTTGAGGATGCCGCGCAGTCCGGGGGGCTCTTTATAAAACGACTTCTCGTGCTGTTTGACGATCCGTTCGCGAAAACAAAAAGGAAAGCGGTGGAAGACGAAGAGGAAGACGAGGAAGAGGAGGAGGATAAGGATGTGTTCGCATCCGCGCTCGACATGCTCGCCGCGTCTGATAATGCGATCGTGATAGTGGCGCCGAAACTTCTTGCGGCGAAGGCGAAGAAGATCATCGCCAGGGCCGCGAAAGATTATGCGTTCGACCTTCCGAAGGCCCCTCCCGCCCGCGGGTTCAACATCAACCTTACGAACGCGCTTGCCGCCCGCGACGGCGAGAAATTGTGGCTTGAGATCGAGCGGGCGCTTCGCCAGGGCGACGCTCCCGAGATGCTCCACGGCCTCCTCCACTGGAAGGCGCGCGACATTCTCGCGAAAGGAGGCGGGAGGGCGTATCCGCCGCGTGCTGCGCGCGAACTCTCGCTCAAACTCATTTCCTTGCTCCAGGATTCCCGCCGTACCGGAAGCGATCTTACGCTTGCGCTCGAGCGTTTCGCGCTGTCGCTTTGATTTACGTCGCAATTATTAAGGAATGATATGATTAAAGTATGAGTGAAGGTCCTCACATTCCTGAAAGAAAGCCTCATCAAGAACAGATCCCCAGTATCGATTTTCTAGATGAGAATCTAAAAGTTTCTTTCGAACTTGCGCCCGATGTGGTCGATCATTTGCCGAAAGTTTCCGGTGCGGATGCTGCGACCGGAACCGAGCGGTACGGTGCTCTGCTCGGGTCATATGCGATTGACAGTGCGGGCCAAGTCAATCTCCAGATTAAAGGCGTCTATCAGGAGACGGAGGAAGAGCTGACAAAATACGGCTCGTATAAAGAGGGCGTCGAGACGGTTTCGGTCGATCTCGGATTGATGAGGAGGCGCATCGAGGAAATACAAGAAAGGCACGCCGAGTACAGGGATTTCCATTTAATTGGTGATGTCCATACGCATCCCGCGTCCGGAATCCCAAAACCGTCCCTTACCGACTTGCAATCAGTTATCCGCATGTATGAGTCGGGGGATGTCGCGTCCCACAAACCGTATGTCTTCGGCATTGGAGCGAAGCGCTCCGACGGAGAGATGGAGTACTGGTTTTACAGGATCATCAAGACCGACAGCGGGAGCGGATACGGGTATAAGGCGCTCGAGCACGCTTGACGCGCGCAGGAGACAAGAATCAAACTCCGCATATTAAGGCGTATAGAAATGCGGCTTGAGTTCGGACTCCGAAATATACCGTGTTCCTTGCTTGAAAAGCGATACGACCGTGCCGCGATCAAGCTCCCTGTGGTTGGGAACGGTGAGGGTCTCGCGGGTGCCGTCCTTGGCAATACGACGCAGCTTGATATGACTTCCTCGCTGGTCCGCTGTGGAAAACCCGAAGCCCCCGAAGATTCGCACGACTTCCTGCCCGCTTAAGGTTTTTGTCTTAGGCATGCGCCAGAGCGCGCGGAAGCTCGAAGTTTACCAGCACGGGAGAAGCCGGAGAAAGGCCGAAGTCCGCGGGGTCTTCTCCTTCGAGGCAGAGTTCCGTGGCTTCTTGGATATTTTTTGCGAGTTCGTCGAGCGTCTCGCCCTGGGTCACCACCGGCAAGTCCAAACCCTCGGCGACGTAGTGCGTGTCGCCTTTGAAAATCCGGTACTGGATAATGTGTTTCATTGCTGCCAGTATAGCATATTTAGCGTTTCGCAGAAATTTCGAATCTATTTCGGCCGTGTACCATCGTACGGCTTTGAAAAAAGAGAATACTGGCACTGCAATTTGTGAATTCTAAACAGAAACCGCCTCACCGAGAGCCGATGAGGGGTCTCTGGTGAGGCGGCACTAGCCCACGATGCGTTCGAGAAGTTTCGAGTCGCGCAGGGCGTAAGGGCAGTACTGCGGGAGATAATTGAGCCCGATATAGCTCAAGCAGACAAGGGCGAACAGAACATCTGTTGCGGCAGCGTAATCGAACCGCGCAACTGTTGCGATTCCGAGAAGTCCCACAAGCGCGATCCTGTTTGCCAACGGAAACAGCCGTTTCTCGAAGGCGATCATGGCGTGAAATGCCCGCGAGTACTCGGTGAATTCCGGCTCCGGCGCGCCTGCGCTTACGGGCCATAAAACCGGAGCTTTTTGCTTCAGGTACAAATTGGCCATGAGCACCAGGCCAAAGATATAAATCATGGCATTATCCTCTAGAACTTCCCGCTACTTGTAACACTGCCCGTATAAAATGAAAAGCCTCCAATAAGGAGGCTTTTCATTTTGTGCGCCCGCCTGGGCTCGAACCAGGGACCGTCTCCTTAAAAGGGAGCTGCTCTACCGACTGAGCTACGGGCGCGTGCGAACCAGCTTTTTATACCGCTAATACGTGAATAGGTCCACGGTCTTTCCCTCGGCATCGACGAGCTTGATGCCTTCGCGGTCGGCTTTCCAAATTTCGCCGTCATCCTCGTCGCGGTTGAGATAGATGCGCCAGGTCGTGTTTCTCGCGAAATCCGGGTCGTTCCGGTGTGTTTCGACGCAGCCGTTATAATTGAGGCGGTTGTCGATCATGTCGAAACAGGAGCTCGAGAGCCTCCGGCTCTTATCCGAAGGAATCTCGCACCGCCGCGTGTCGCGCATCAGATCATAGCAGGCGTCGTCCTTAAGAGGATTGCCTGCGTAGTAGCGGTCGAATTCCGAGAGCGGATCGGGGCAGCTCAGGGAAAGGTGCGGGGAGAAATTCTGATACTGGCCCAGGTATCCGGTGCACATGTTCTCGCGGAAGGAGACGCCGATAGGGGAGCGCTCGGTCGAGACGATGGCGCGATCGCCCGGCTGAAGCACGATATGCTCGGTCGGGTTAACGCTTCCCGTCCGCGGTACGGTAGCGCCCTCGCGTATGACTCCGACGCGATCGCTCGCGGTGCTTATAAGCTTCCATCCGGTGATGTCGACGCCTTCTTTCGCCTGGCGCGACATATCGATCTCGACATATTCCTGTTCGTAATCGGCGTTCGCGGGTCCCGCCGTGCTCTTGCTTATGCTCACGAGTCCCCGGTATGGCGACGGAGTGCCAAACGCCGCCGCGTCCTTCACTTGTTCGGCGAGCCGGTCCGCTTCGCTTTGGATGTTTGAAAGGGACGTTCTCGTCGTGCCGCCGCCGTAGAGTGACAGTTGTTCATTGCTGTCCCCGATGCCGAACGAAGCCTGGGGAAGATAATAGGTCGTGACGTTCCCGGCGGTTGTCGGCGAAGAAAGAAAAGGACCCGCGAACGAGATCGGGCGTGAAGGTCCGCCGGTCGCCACCCATACGAGGAAAATGAATATGAAGATGCCGATGAAGAAGAGCGCATCGTGCTGCATGCTCCTATGATATCAGGCTCCGGCTTCGGCAAGGAGTTTCTCAAGCTCTTCGCCCGCGACCCGCGAATCGCTCCAGGGAGTCTTCATACCGTTTCGGCCCATGATGAAAGGATCGGTGCCTTTTCCGGTTATAAGAACGGCGTCTCCAGGGCGCGCGGCCGCAAGCGCTGCCCGTATGGCTTTCCGGCGATCCATGATGATCGAAGGCTCGCGTTTCATGCCTTCCGCCATCGCGCGCACGATTGTCTCCGGGTCCTCGTCGTACGGGTCCTCGTCGGTGAGGAATACCGCATCGCACGACTCGTCCGCGATCCTGCCCATCTCGGGGCGCTTCCAGCCGTCGCGCCCGCCGCCGGTGTTTCCGAGAACGCAAATCTTGCGTCCCGGGTATGCCGCATAGAGGGCCTTAAGCGAATCCGGCGTATGCGCGTAGTCGACGACGACCGTAAAATCCTGCCCTTTTTCTATCCGCTCGGCCCGGCCCGGTATGCGCGCGAGCGCGGCAAGCGCCTTTGCGGAAATTTCGACCGGTACGCCAAGGAACCCCGCGGCCTTCGTAGCGGCAAGCGCGTTCAGTACGCTGAAGTGTCCGGGATGCGGAAGCGAGAACCGGATATTCCGATAGGTGAACGCGACACTCCCGTCGCCAAGTTCGATATCCTTCGCGTCCTTGAGGGAAAAGGGAATCCGGTCCTCGACCGGAGTCGCAAGGAACGCGTCCGCTCCGGTCGAGTCGGCGTTCGCCACGATCGCGCGCGGCCGCTTTTTCGAGGCGGCAAGCGCTTCCGCGATCCGGAGCTTCGCGCGGAAATAATTCGCGAACGAGCCGTGCGACTCGATGTGCTCCTTCTGGAGGTTCGTGAATACGAGCGCGTCGAGTTCGAGGAAAAGATGGCGGTACAAGATCGTGCCTTCGGACGTCATCTCAAGCACCGCATGCGTACAGCCTTTCTCAACGGCCTTCGAAAGGAACTTCTGGAGAAAGCCGCGGCCGAGCATTGTCATCTTATGAAGGTTCGGCCGCGACTCGTCTCCCCACGCGAAACGGATGGTCCCGGCGAGCGCCGTCTTATACCCGGCCTCGGTGAGGATGGCCGCGAGCATTTCCGTGACCGAGGATTTTCCCTTGGTGCCGGTGACTCCGATAACGACGAGTTTTCTCGCGGGGAATCCGTACCAGAGTGCGCTTCCGAGCGCGAAGGCGTAGTGGTAGGGCTTTACGAGTTCCCGGTACGCGGAGCGGGGGAGAAGCGAGGAGAGAAAATTCTTCATCGCTAGCGGGTATTAGAGGCGAGCGCCGCTTTGAAGCGGGCGTCGGTACCGAGCACTTCCGCGGGGACTCCCGTAAGCGCTTTGCGGGCTTCTCGCTCGGTGTAGCCGAGTGCCACCAGCATGTCGAACACTTCGGCGTCCGCCCCCGCTTCGCCCGCCCCCCTTTTCATTTTCTCTGATAGCTCCACGGCAAGCTTTTCCGCCGCCTTTTTCCCGAGACCGACGACTCTCGTGAGATACGGAATATCGCGCTTGGCGATCGCGTTTTCAAGCGCTTCTCTCGGCGCGCGCTTCAGGATCGAAAGCGCGGTTTTCGGGCCGACTCCCGAGACCTGCAGGAGAAGCTCGAAGAACGCGAGGTCGGCCGGATCGGGGAATCCGTAGAGTTCGAGCCCGTCCTGCTTCACGGCAAGGTGGGTTGAAAGCGCCGCTTCGGCGCCAGTCGAGAAAACTTCGGGCGAAGCGGTGCGGACGAACACGCCGAACCCCCCTCCCACCTCGACCACCACCCCTTCCTGCTCGATCGAGAGCACCGTGCCGCGTATCTGGCGAATCATGCCCGTATCGTACCATTTGCTTGCTAAAACAAGGCGGGTGGCATAGTATCGGGCAATGGCAATCACCAAATCGGCGAAGAAAGCGCAGCGCGTTTCCAAAAAGCGGCATCTGTTCAACGTGCGCCGCAAGCGCGCGCTTGGCGACGCGACCAAGGAAGTGAAGAAGCTCATCGCCGCGGGCAAGGCAGTCGACGCGGAAAAACTCCTCGCAAAGGCGCAGGAGGCGATCGACAAGGCGGCCAAGAGCGGCGTCATCAAGGCCAATGCCGCATCCCGCAAGAAGAGCCGTCTCGTGAAGGCGATCCGGAGGATAGGGAAGTAAGTTTTTCACAAACAACAAAAGGCCCGCGCATGCAGGCTTTGTGTTTTTTGTGCTCCAACTCGGCCGTGAATGTTGTCGTGACAGAAGTCTTTTGGCGAGTTTCGCCGCCGGAGCACTGGCGTAACAGGCTTGTTATGACAGATGGGCAAATCTCACTCGAAAATCAGGCGGGTGGTATAATACTCCTATGAAAAACATCCTGCAATTTCAGGTGTCCGAGAGCGATGGGGGCTACGTCGCCGAAGGCGTGTCCGTGCCTATTGTTACTCAAGGTGACACCCTTGACGAGCTTATGGCCAATATCCGCGAAGCAGTCGGCCTGTTCTTGGAGGGTGAGGACCTTTCCGAGCTCGGCTTTGCCGCTACTCCTTCGGTGCTCGTGAATTTCGAGCTTCCGGCGCTCGCGCATGCCTAAGCCGAGGCGTCTCTCGGGACAGGAAGTAGTCAAGATACTCGCGCAGTTTGGGTTCGAGATAGAGCGTCAACGCGGGAGCCACATAACGCTTGTACGCGAACGAAACGGGCACCGGCAAGCGCTCCTCATCCCGGATCACAAGGAGCTCAAGACGGGAGCGGTGGTCGGAATCTTCCGACAGGCATCGCACTACATTTCAGAGGACGACTTGCGGACTCACTTCTATGCCGGATAGCGCAAAAGCCGGAATCTCGTTCCGTTTTTTGCGTGCAAACATCCCGCGCGATATCGCACCGTTTGCGGCGCCTCACGGACATTGTTTTGGTCTCTAACCGCTGTGCTCTCGATAGGAATCGAACCTATATCTGCTCCTTCGGAGGGAGCTGTCCTATCCATTGAACGACGAGAGCGGAAGACGGAACAAACCGATGATACGCGCCCCTTCCATACAACGCAAAAGCTTATCAAAGAAGCGCTTGCCCGCTGGAGTTAACGTGAATGTGTGCTCCCGGTAGGAATCGAACCTACATCACAACCTCCGCAAGGTTGCGTCCTATCCATTGAACGACGGGAGCAATGCCGCACCGCTAACTGCTTGACTGTACACTAGAGACGCAAAAATTCCACCACGCGTTCCATGAGGGTCTCGGGGTGGTACACGTGCTCGACATGGATATTGAGGTATTCGTAGACGCTCACGGGATCGACGCCGACGAGCGGGATGATGAGGTGGGGCGTGAGGAGGCTCGAAGTCTTGATCGAAAGGGAAGGAGGAAGCGTCTCGTCGATATATTCAAGAATAGAAAAGGACTGCATATTGTGGAACGTATAGAGGTCGCCGTTGATGGAGAGGCCCTCCGCGTCGAGCCTGAAGCGGTGTATCACGGAGCGCTTTGCGGACTGGAGCGCGATCGCGATCGCGGCCGCGATAATGAGGACGGCAAGGAGAAAATCGCCAAGCAATATGCAGGCGAGCACCGCCGCGGTCGCGAGGATGCCAAGAGCCCAGTACCAGTCGGCGGTCTTCTCGTCGTATTCGTACTCCTTGCCTTGCCACTCGAAGGCAAAATTCTGCGCCATATGCGTAACTATAGCACCGGTCCGGCCCCGCATACGGCCGCTCGGGCCCGGATGTGAACTGCATAAAAAGCCAAAGGCGCGACCGAAGCCGCGCCCCCGAGCCCATAACCACCAATACCCGATTATCCTGACGCGGCCACTGCCGGCAGGTGCTGGTCAATTGATCCGTCGCCAGCGACGGCCTTCCACAGAGCGCCGAAGAATTCGTGAAGCGTGTAGGTCCGGAGCTTCGCGTCATGCAGCTCGCCCGTCTCGACGATTCCGAGAGCGACCGCGACGAGCTTCAGATGATCGTCCGCGACGCTTTCGAGCGCCGCTTTCGCGGCGTCGGCGAGTTCGAGCGGGGGAACGCCCGCCCTTGTCGCGGCTGCGCGCCAGCGGCCGTCGCGCACAAGCTCGGGCCGATACGGCGCGAGGATTTCGATGAGATGCACGAACGAACGCATGTCTCCCGGACCTGTCTCGAAGGTCCTGACAGCCTTGCCCGAGTCGATCAAGAGAGGAAGCTCGAGCATCTCCTTCTTGACAGTAGTCATCGGTTCGACCCGAACGCTCCGGTCATTGACCAAGAGCGCGGCGAAATGTTCGATCGTGGATGCGCGAGTCCAGCAGACAATCCGCGGATCGGCGGTGTTCCTGCTAAGGACGGTGGTGATTTGAACCATTCAATTCCCCAAAGGTTGGTGGTTGGTGATGAAGCATGTACACAGGCCCGTACGTTTGGGGCCATGGGGAGGCACTGTATCAGCCACTGCGGGGAAGTCAACGGTTAATCCACGCCCCACCATCCCCTATACTTATCTTTATGAAACAACAAAAAGAAATCCTGGGTAAAAAGGAACGCGGGGTGCAGGACACGTTTATCTCGTCGCTTCGGATTTCCAAACGTAAAACGAAAAAGCCAGTCATGGTGGCGCTTGTCGGCCTTGTCGGCTCGGGCAAGAGTTCGGTCGCCCGCGAATTCGCGCGGCATATCGGCGGCACCGTCGTCGAAGCCGACGCGATACGCGTGGCGCTCCGCAAGCAAAAGGAATCGTACCGGCGCGTGCGCGTAATCGGCGAAAACGCGGCGCTCGAAGTCGTGGGCCGGGGAGGGAATGCGATACTCGACTCCGACTTTTTGGATATGGAGAAGCGCGCGAACTTTATTAAGAACGCAAAAGATGTTGACGCGCGCCTTGTATTTGTTCGTACGTATGCAGACATCGATACGATGCTTGGCCGCATGATTCTTGCGCAGCATAGCGGCAGTCCGAACGACTTTTTCGGAGGCGCTTCCTCTTCCTGGAAGGGAAGCGACCGGCCGAAAGGAGCGATAGTGAAAATACGCGAGATGTGGCGGCGTACGCCGCTCCACTACGCGTGGAAAAACGAGGGAGGCGGGACTTGGACCCGAAGGAAGCTGTCATTTCCGGTCTTTGCTGAAATCGATACCACCGATGAGCGCGCGTGGAAAGAAGCTGTAGTCAAACACGCGAAGCAACTGCTTAAAAGATAGTGCGGAGGATAGTGGACGAGATTAGAACTTATTGGGCGGTTTCTCCCAATTACTTCTTCGTACCCAAACTCTTAGCAGAGACCGCGGAGACATAAAACCTCAACGGCATATCTTTTGCTTTCGAGATGCCGACTCTCGAAGAGATATTGATTTTATGAAGAACGTCCTTTTCGTCTTCAGCTATGAATAATTCGCTTTCTGGATTCGTCATATCGACTCCATCCAGAGTTTTCGCTATCTTGAATTCGCGACATACCTTTCCAGGACCATTCACAAGCCCTTGAACGCCCTCAATCGGTTCTATGGCGCGGATAAGTACGGAACCGGGCACGTCTCGACCCTGCGTCACCGCATCGAGAAGGCAATACTGTCTCATGCTGTGGACGTAGGCGTGCCCACCTTCCTTGTATAGACTTGCATTGCGCTTTGTCTGGCCTTTGAAATTATGAGCGGCGGCATCACCTGATGGGAGATAGGCTTCGGTTTCAGAAATCATTCCGACGAGATATTCTCCATCGATTCTTCTCACCAAAAGCTTACCGATGAGCTCTTTGGCAACTTCAGCGGGGTTACGGTCATGAAATTTTTGATGCAGAATCGCATCTTGCCATTTCACAGGCAAAGTATAGCAAAGGTCCGAACCCGCATATTGGGTACACACTAAAACCGCTCCAGTGAGCGGTTTCATGTTTGGCGGATGGGGTGAGATTCGAACTCACGACACCTTGCGGTGTGTCGGTTTTCAAGACCGATGCCTTAGACCTCTCGGCCACCCATCCCTGTTATTCTGCTTTCTCCGCTGATGAGGGTACAGCAGCGGAAGCGTTCTTATCCTTTCGCCAGAAAACGAGATACAGCACCTCGAGAATACCGAGGGTGTTAACGACGAGAAGCTCCACGAACCACAGCTTCTGACTGTTTCGGGCGGCATGCCAGAGCGCGAAGCCTTTTATAATGACGACCCAGGCCGCAAGTACGGCGAATACCGGAAGCAGGAAGAGGAATGCGAGGCTGTGGAAGAAGGGCATGGCGCCGAAGGTGTGGTATGCGGGATACATGCGCGGCACTATAGCATGTTTTGCCGTGGTGTAGGATGGCGGTATGCGCTATCTCGGCATCGATTACGGTACGAAGAAAATCGGACTCGCTCTCTCTGACGAGAACGGCTCGATGGGATTCCCGCATTCCATACTCCCGAACACGCCAAGGCTTGTCGGCGACCTGCTCGCGCTTGCCGCAAAAGAAGGCGTCGGCGCGATCGTGATCGGCGACTCCAAGGATTACCACGGCAGGGATAACGCCGTGGCGGTCGGCGCCCGCGCGCTTGGCGAAGTGCTTTCCGAACGCGCGGGCCTCCCGGTATTCTATGAGTGGGAAGGGCTTACGAGCGCCGAGGCGCGCCGGGCCCCGGAGAAAATGCAAAAGTCCCGCGCGCCTTCGGCGCATCCCGACATCGATTCTTCCGCCGCCGCCCTCATCCTTACCAGTTACCTTTCTAAAGAGAAGCACGCATGATTTCCATCGACGAGTTCAAGAACATAGAGGTGAAGATAGGCACGGTCAGAAGCGCCGAACGCGTTCCCGAGACCGACAAGCTCCTGCGGCTCATGGTCGACCTTGGCGAAGCGGTGCCGCGGCAGATCGTCTCCGGGATCTCGGCGTACGTGCCGGAACCGGAAGCTCTGGTCGGCCGCCAGCTCGCCTTCGTCACGAACCTCGAACCCCGGACCATCAAGGGGCTTGAATCGAACGGCATGCTCTTTGCCGTCGGAACGGAAGAAACGTTTGCGTTCATGGTGCCGGATCGCGTCGTGCCCCCTGGCACGGGCGCGAAATAAGACGGAGTTCGTTGACCCGCGCAAGTGAGCGGGATAGGGTAGAGGTGTTAAGCATCGCCCCCGTAGCACAATGGATCGTGCAGGAGACTTCTAAGCTCTTGATCTTGGTTCGATTCCAGGCGGGGGCACACGGGCACGTGGCGGAACGGTATACGCGTACGGCTCAGAACCGTATGGGGGCGACCCCTTGAGAGTTCAAATCTCTCCGTGCCCACTTTTAAGAACGCGTCAGCATGCGTATTGTGGGCGATACAGGACTCGAACCTGTGACCTTCTCAGTGTAAATGAGTTGCTCTACCAACTGAGCTAATCGCCCTTGCAAAGAGCATACGCGAGACCGGGGAGTTTTCAAACCACTCAGGCGGGCCCCCGGGTGCTACACTTCCTGCTGCATGGCCGTTACCGACCCTCTTGAAGAAATCGAGCGGACGACGCGCAAGCTCGACGAGTATATGCGGCGGCACAACCGGACCGTATTTGGCCGCTATCCGCTTGCGTTCTCGCTCCTCGGGACCTTCGGCGTCGTCACGACGCTCTATGGCTTCGAGCAGATCCTCGACGAGGTGCCCTTGTTGCGGGAGCATCCGCTGATTCCGCTCTTTATAGGGATCGGCATCCTGCTCGTCTGCGGCTCGCTTTATAAGCGGCTGGAGAAGAAGTTTGATTGACTCCTTTGAAACCCGACGCTTCTTTCTATAGTTAGCATCCTTATGAACGAACGTTTCGAAGCAATCGTCTCCGGCCGCGTGCAGATGGTGATGTATCGCGACTTCGTCGCGCGCTTCGCCCGCCGCATCGGCGTTACGGGAGAGGTTAAGAACCTCACGGACGGTACGGTGCGCGTTATCGCGGAGGGCCCGCCGGACGCTCTTGCGGGGCTTCTCGCGCGCGTGCGGCGCGGGTCGTTCCTTTCCGACGTGCGCGACATACAGGTTTCGAAGACCGCGCCGTCGGGGCAGTATGATTCCTTCGAGATTGCGTATGATTGAGCAGGCGGGACCGAAGTCGATCGGCATCATCATGGATGGCAATCGCCGGTGGGCGAAAGCGAAAGGGTTGTCGAGCGCCCGCGGCCACCAAGCCGGCGAAGAGGTGCTCCTTCGCCTTCTTGACGACTACCGCCCGCTTCGCGACGCGTGGGGCGCTGCGCACTACATTTTCTATACGTTCTCGACCGAGAACCGGAACCGCGCGGAGGCCGAAGTCGCGGACCTACTCGGACTTTTCGAGCATGCATTCTCGAAGATCGAAGAGCGCCTTCCGCAGCTCCTTTCAGACGGGGTACGAATGCGCTTTCTTGGCGAACGCGGCCGGTTCTCCGGAAAGCTCCAGGAAATGATGAACGAGCTTGAAGCCAAGACGGCGGGAGGTGCGGAGGGTACGATCGCGCTTGCGGTTTCCTACGGAGGCCGCCCCGACATCCTCCAGGCGGCGAATGGCCTTATGGCGGGAGGCGCCAAGGAGATCACCGAAGTCGCCCTTACAGATGCGCTCTGGACGCGGGGCATTCCCGAGCCCGACCTTATCATCCGGACCGGGGGAGAGAAGCGGCTTTCCAATTTCCTCCTTTGGGAGTCGGCGTATGCCGAGCTCGCCTTCACCGACACGCTCTGGCCCGACTTCTCGCGCAAGGAGCTCGAGCGGATTTTTGCGGACTTTGCTTCCCGCGAGCGCAGGCACGGGCGCTAGCGCGCGTAGCGCATCCGGGCTAGGGTGCATATATGGAATTCCCGGTCCTCTACGAAGACAGCGACCTCGTCGCGATAACAAAGCCCGCGGGCATAATGACGCATGGCGACGGAAGAACCGCCGAGGAAACAGTCGCGGACTGGTTCGCGAAGCGGTATCCGGAATCGGCCGGGGTGGGGGAGACGCAGCGGCTGCCGGACGGTACGGAGCTCGCGCGCCCCGGCATCGTGCACCGGCTCGATACCGATACCTCCGGAGTGCTGCTTCTCGCAAAAACGCAAGAGGCGCACGCGTTTCTTAAGAAGGCATTCCAGGACCGGGAGATCAAAAAGACCTATCTCGCCTTCGTCTATGGCGTGCCTAAAGAAAAGAAGGGGATCATCGATTTTGCCATCGGCCGCTCAAGGAAGGACTTTCGGCTCCGCTCCGCGCAGCCGAAAGCGAAAGGCATCATGCGCGAAGCGCTCACCCGCTACGAAGTGCTTGCGGAAGCCGAAGGGCACTCGCTTCTTAAGGTGAACCCCGAGACCGGACGTACTCACCAGATACGCGTGCATTTGAAGGCCATCCACCATCCCGTCGTCTGCGACCCCCTCTACGCGCCAAATCACCCCTGCGATCTTGGCACCTCGCGCCTTGCCCTCCATGCCTATAGCCTCGACTTTCCGCTCCCTTCCGGCAGCCGTAAGGAGGTCGTCGCGCCGATTCCTAAGGACTTAAAGCCGGCCTTTGCTGCGTTTCCCTCGGCCGGGCCGTTTTAAGCAGATACAAGGCCGCGGTTTTGCTTTTTTATAGGCCGAGTGGTACAGTGTCGCCCATATGCAGCAGGTAATTTCTCCGGTCAACGTAAAGGACCGCGCGGGTCTCGGGATACGCCCGGGCGACACCGTGCGCGTCATGCAGAACATCATCGAGATCAAGAAGGCCAAGGGCGCCGACAAGAAAGAAAAGACCACCAAGAGCACGCGCCAGCAGGCGTTCGAGGGCCTCGTGCTTGCGGTGAAGCACGGCACCGAAGCCGGAGCGAGTTTCACGGTCCGCGCCGTGCTCTCGGGCATCGGCGTCGAGAAGATCTTTCCGCTCTACTCGCCGAATATCGAGAAGATCGAGATCAAGCGCCGCTCCAAGGTGCGCCGCGCGAAGCTCTACTTCATCCGCGAGAAGGTCGCGCGCGAAGTGAAGCGGCAGCTGAGAAACGCCCGCATGATGAACGTTTCCACCTCGAGCGAGCCTGAAGAGAGCCCTGTTGCGGAAGTAGCGGAGACGCCTGTTGAAGCACCGGCGGAGGCAGTTGCCGAAGAGAAGGTGGAAGCCGCGTCGTAATTGCGATATAGTCCTCAGGTGCTCATCTGCCCAGGTGGCGAAATTGGTAGACGTACTACCTTGAGGTGGTAGCGCCCGCAAGGGCTTGGAGGTTCGAGTCCTCTCCTGGGCACCAGATAGGACAGATAACAGAAACGACTGAGCAAACACCCAGTCGTTTCTGATTTTTAGGTTCGTAAAAAACGAAACCGTTTTGACCCGTTCCGAACTCGTTGACTTCAAGATATAGTGGTGTTCATGTCAGAAACCATGCCAGCTCCTGAAGGTGTCTATCGTCACAAGGAACTCGTTAAGCAGATTGCCGGACTTCCGTGGCAGGACGCTGACCCGCGCGACATCATTCTCCTCTCGCTTGCGACTGCAAAAGAGTTTGCCAGCAGCCTTCGTGCCGGTGTCGAACTTTATCCTGAAGACAGTCGGATGATGGAGATGGTCAGTGGAGAACTAGAGACCGACAACATGACTTTTGATGATTACGTCTCAAAGGGAGACCACTGGCAGTTCCTCGACCACTTCGTAAAGAAGTACAGTATTGCCTCATCAAAGCCTGAAGTTGAGGCAGCATCACAAGAGTACGTTCATGCAGTCGAAACATTGTCTCCAGCAGACCGAGCGATGACAGTCTTCTCTCGCGAGGAAGAACTTACCTCCATATTCGAGAAGGTGGTCGCTGCGCATGACTGGGAGAAGCTCGGCTACGGCTTCTATCTCTATTACCTCAAACAGCACATTTTCTTTGATTCAGGCGACGGCGGGCATCATCACCTTACTCAGCATTTCCCGCTCCATCCGGAGATACTTGAGAAGTTCTATCAGGAGCGCCTAAAGATGTATCAGTCGCTATTCGATAAAGGGACTTCAAGAACCTAAGACGCTCTATTCCGACCATGCTTTCCTGTACTGCCTTGTAGATTTGAGGCAGTTCGGAAAAGAGGTCAACCTGGGCACTAAAATGAAAAACCGCCCGAAGGCGGTTTTTCATTTTGTTCGTATCCCTAGCTCACGCTCCCGCACACGACGTAATCAAAGCTCGCGTCGAAGAAGTTCTGCGCGTTGTTCCAGAGACAGGAGCACCCGCCTCCGCTGAACTTCGTCGACGGGCGCGAAGCGTCCGTCTCAAGGTCGGTAATGCCGAGCATATAGGTCGCGGCATTATTGCGGCACGCCCCGCCCTGGTATAGGTAATTCGCGGGCACGAAGAAATAGAAGTAGCGGTGTCCTGCGGCTCCGGCGACTCCGTTGAAACTCGCCGGATCGTTCACCGGGTCGACCGAGACCTGCGGCATCACGCCGGAGCTTTTGAGGAAGCTCATGAAGTTGGACGGATCGTTCGTCGAGAGGTCCCACCAGGTGTCGAAATTCCCCGGTGAGGAATTGCCTCGTCCGTATGCCGCCGGGGCAGGAGGCAAGCCGACGGTCGCGTTATATATCTCAACCGCTTTCTGGATCTGATGGATGTCAGAGATGCGCTTGGCATCGCGGGCCTTCGCTCGCGCGGCATTAAGAGAGACGACCACGACCGAAGAAAGGATGCCGATGATGGCAATGACAACCAGGAGCTCGATGAGGGTGAATCCCCGTGTCCGCATACTGATATAATGCCATAACTTACTCTATGCTCTATACCGGCAAAGGGGATGGTGGGACCACCAAGACGTTCGGCTGCGACCAGCAGCGTATTTCGAAGTCTTCGGAGCTTCCGGAGGCGCTTGGTACTTTAGACGAGCTCAACTCATACCTTGGGCTCTGCAAGGTGCGCGCGAAGAGCGTGCAGGATTCGGGCGTAACGATAGGGAAGAAGAAACTCACCATCTCCGCGATCCTCCGCGACGTACAGGGGACCCTCTTCATCATCCAGGCGGAAATGGCGGGGGCACCGAAGAAAACAGGGAAGGGGAAAGTGACGAGCCTCGAGAACATCATCAACACGATCGAGAAAGAAATCCCTCCGATCACGCGTTTCTCGATTGCGGGCGGCACCGAGCTTTCCGCGCTCCTTGACGTCGCGCGCACCCTTGCAAGGCGTGCGGAGCGCCGCGCGGTCGGAGTGCACGAGCTGGGCCTCCGCGCGCTTTCCCCGAACACCCGCGCGTATCTCAACCGTCTCTCCTCGCTCCTCTTCGCGCTCGCGCGCCTTGCGAATTTCAAGTCCGGCATAGCCGAAGAGTCGCCGAGCTATCGTTAAATTTATAATATCCACAATTCCTCCTGTTTACCTTTCAGTTTTGGTCGATAAAATATGAGAATGGCACTCGTCACTTGCACATTCTGCGGTAAAAACTTCAACGCAAAACCTTATTGGATAAAAAAAGGTTATGGCAAGTACTGCTCTCCGACCTGTCAGTACGCAGGAATGCGCAAAGGAAAGGAAATGCCATGTTTTATCTGCGGGAAAGATTCCTACAAGAAACCAAAGCAACTCAAAGGGTCTAAGAGCAAACTATTTTTCTGTGGCAAAAGTTGCCAAACACGCTGGCGCAATCAACTTTATGTCGGCAACAAGCATTCAAACTTTACAACAGGGCTGCATTCCTACCGTTCAGTACTCAGTCGTCACAAGGTTCCTAAATTATGCCGTTTGTGCAAAACTACAGATATCCGGGTGCTTGCTGTGCACCACATTGACAAGAACCGGAAAAACAATAAGTTGAGTAATCTCGCGTGGCTGTGCCATAACTGCCACTTCCTCGTACATCATTACGAAGAGCCGCGAGAGCAATTCATGGCGGCTATAGTTTAGTGGTAAAACTCGGGTTTGTGGTACCCGCGTCGAGAGTTCGATTCTCTCTAGCCGCCCAGTTATGAAGGAATTTGACGCCAACACCTATAAAGACTTAAAAGGAGATTTTAACGACGCGGACGAGACACTTCTTGTTACTCTTCTGTACAAAGCTCAGCCGTCCCGAATGCTCGATATCGGTTGCGGGGACGGGAAGCTCACCAAACGTGTCGCGGCAGAATTTCCAGAAGCCGCGATTACAGCTATCGACAATTCCGCCGATCAGATTGCGCTTGCCGCCGCGCAACCAAGCGATATCGTTTTCAAGTGTGCAAGCATCACGGACTACGCGCCGGATCAGAAGTTTGACACCATTTTCTCTTTCTACGCGTTCCCGCACATGCCAAAGAGCCTGCTTCCGGCAGCACTCTCTTCGGCCAAACAACTTCTTGAAGACGGCGGCGTTTTCTATCTCTTTACCAACATCTGTCTTTTCGATACTTCCATCGCTTCTCCCGAAGACCAGGAGGCGTGTGACATTGTGTTCTTAAACGATTGGCACGAACAAATAAATCTCGTTTCTCTTGAGGAAATGAAGCGCCTCATCCTAAGTGCGGGTTTCCGCGTTGAGCGAGACGAGCAACGACAGACCGGGGCGAAGATAAAAGAATATGGAAACATGATTTCCTGGCTTTTCATCCTGCGGTAGGATAGGGGATATGCAGACGACGCGCGCGAAGATCCTCGAATCCATACGGCCCGTCATCGAGTCGAGCAAACACGTATCCGTCATTCCCTCCGAAGTCGAAAATACGGCGAAAGCGCTTCTCAATGAGCCGGTGCCGCCCTGGAATAACGATTTGCAGCTCTCTGGCACCCCGGAAGAGACTGCTTACTATTATTTCTTCCTCGACAGCGCTCAAGGATGCTTCTGGGGCCCGAAAGGGCAGACGCGGTGGGAGTACCTGATCGACGGGGAATGGCGCGGCGGTTATTACGCCTTCTCCCGGGCGGTGAAAGACGCATTTAAGAAAAATCCGCGGCTCCTTGATGCCTCCTCTCTTGCCGATATCTCAAAAGAGGACTTTGCAGCCCTGTTCCCGGGACGCAACAAGTTCCTTCTCATGGATGAACGACATAAGATAATCCGTGAAAACTTCGGTATACTCAGGGATCGTTTCGACGGCAGCGTCCTCAATCTTCTCGAACAAGCCGGACAGGATGTCGACAAGCTCGTTACTTTGCTCCTTGAACATTTTCCGACGTTCCGGGACGTTGCCGAACGTCATGGGAAACCCGTACTTTTCCTTAAACGCGCGCAGATTTTTCCTTCCGATCTCTATTTCTCGGGCGTAGAACATCCTTTGTTCAAATTCAAGAACCTTGAGAATCTTACAATCTTTGCCGACTATAAGCTTCCGCAGCTTCTGGAGGCGCTCGGGGTAATCGTCTACGACGAAGAGCTCGCAAGTGACATAATTGAGGAACGTCTTATTCCCGCCGGATCGCTCAAGGAAATCGAGATACGCGCGAACACGATCGTGGCATGCGAGCAAATCGTCGCGGCGATGCGGAGCATGGGTCGCGCCATAACCACGCGGGAATTTGACTGGATTTTCTGGGTTAAAGCTCAGGCAACCGTGTTCACCAAACCGCACCATAAAACCCTGACGATTTTCTATTAATCTGAGTTTGTACTTGCAATATACTTGCGTTTGCTATACGCTGGTTTTGTGCAAAAGAAACAAGAGAACGAATACGCGGAAATGCTCCGAAGTGCGAACCTTAAAGCAACACCAGGAAGATTGGCGCTTTTGAAAGCGCTCGGTGCGGCGAAGGAGCCGCTCGGTATTCCGGCGCTTCGAAAAAAGCTCGGGGCGAAGGAACAAATGGACACGGTGACGATATACCGCGCGCTCGAAGCGCTTCGCACCGCCGGTCTTATCCGGCTTGCGGATCTGCGGCACGGGCATCAGGACTACGAGCTCGCCCGAAGCGGAGAGCATCACCACCATCTCGTCTGCGAAGGATGCGGAGTGCTTGAGGCGATCCCGTGCCCCGTGCCGGGTGTGGAAGGAAAGGTGCCAAGGAGCGCCAAAGGCTTCGCGCGCCTCTCTGACCACGCGTTCGAGCTTTTCGGGACCTGTAACGCGTGCGCTTAACCTTACCTCTTTTTATGACCCTACTCATCATCGGCATCGCAGCAGGGCTCGCTACCTACATCGGCGGCTCACTCGCGCTCAGGTTCCAAAACAAAATACATCTCATCCTCGGTTTCAGCGCCGGGGCAGTGATCGCGGTCGCGCTCATCGACCTTCTGCCTGAGGCCCTCGAGCTCGGCGGGCAGTATTACGAAACCGGTGCCATCACTGCGGTTGCGGTATTCGGCTTTGCGGCCTTTATGATCCTCGACCGGATCTTTATGATCGGCGTGAAGGAAGAGGAGGGGCACGGCGGACACGGGCATCGGGGGCACCTTGGCGCAGGGAGTCTCACAGTGCATAGCTTCCTCGACGGCGTTGCGATCGGGCTTGCGTTTCAGGTATCCGCGGCACTTGGCGCCATCGTCGCGGTTGCAGTTCTCGTCCACGACTTCTCCGACGGCGTTAATACGGTGAACCTGAGCATGGTGGGAACGGGGAAGCATCACATCGCCCGTCGCTGGCTTACCGCCGACGCGCTCGCGCCTCTTCTGGGTATCGGCTCGACGCTCTTCTTTAGCGTCCCGGAGCAGTACCTGGCGCTTATCCTCGCTCTTTTCTCGGGCTTCTTCCTCTATATCGGCGCGAGCGAGCTTCTTCCCGAAAGCCATCACCGCCATCCGCGCCTCTTCACGAGTTTCATGACGGTGCTCGGGATGCTCGTGATGTTCGCGGCGATTCACTTCGCGGGCGTGTAGGCCTTCCGTGAGGCGGCAGGGTAGCCGCCTCAGCCTGCCGTCTGGCAAGAATCGGGCTATACTTTTCTTATGAATCGCTTAGGAGGGAAGCGTGTTCTGATAACTGGCGTAGGTATTAAGCCGCTCGCGACCGTGTTTACAGATATCGTTACCGGCAAACCGACTCATACGCCGATCTGGGCAGACGGCCAAGAGTATAAAGGGAATATCGGCGCGGCTGCCGCACTTGAGTGCGTCAGAGCCGGAGCGGTTGTGCATATGATCGCCCGCACGGAGAACAATCTTAAAATAGTTAAAGAATGGATTGAGCAAGAAGTTCCCGGAGCGTCAGTGGAATATTCTTCGGTTGATCTAAACGACCTGCGATCGCTTCAAACTCTGGCCGATTCTATCCCTAACGATTTGCCGCTGTATTGGGTGCAATCGGTTGGACTCGGAGCCGGTACAGTCAAGTTGAAGGACGACAACCCCTATCTTGCTATCGGTAACCTCTCGGATGAACTGGTAGAGGCGGAGCTTTCGGTATTGAAAGCAACGGTAACTCTCATGCGCCTTCTTCTGCCGCGTTTCAGAAAGCAGGAAGAAACCCGCGTCTGCATCGTTTCTTCTATGAGTGCCGTCCGCTCGGTCATTTCGGGGAGTATGCATATGGCTGCCAAGGGAGCTATCAGCCGCTTCGCCAATGCGGCGATGATTGAACTCGATAAGGAGAAAGTCTTTATCACCGATATCCGTCCGGGAATCGTCGATACCGGAATGTACGACTCGAAAGTCGTACAAGACACTGTTTCGATGATGGGTAAAAGTTACGGTTATGATTATTCTCAGTCCGGTCTTCCGGCCATGCCGCCTATTGCCGTTGCGGAGGCAATCGTTGGCATTTTATGCTCACAATCCCATATCACCTCAGTTAATATGGTTGCGCGAGGGCAGTGGCCGCACGAGGGTTCCTAGCTGCTTTTAATAAAAAAATGGAATCACGCGAAAGTCAGGTTATGCGAAACATATATTGGTTCTGTGGGGCACTATTGCTGTTTAGTGTAGTCACAATACCGATTCTTACGCGAGCACAAACCCCGCAGCCGGATACCGAAGTCCTCGAAAAAGCGGTGGTGCTCGAAATCTCGAATCCCCGCGTTATCACCCCGCCCGGCACGAGCGCACCGTCGCACGTGCAAACGCTCTCGGCGACAGTGCTCGGCGGTCCCGATGAGGGCGCGGTATATACGTTCGACAACGACTTCGCGCAGCTTTCCGTTGGCGACGTCTTCTATCTCCGGCATACGCATACCTCGGAAGGCAGCGACTTTTATTCGGTAGCCGATCCGTACCGGCTCGATATTCTTCTCGCGCTCGCCGCGATATTTCTCCTTCTCGTGTTCGCCTTCGGCGGGATACAGGGCGTGCGGGGGCTCCTGAGCCTTGCGGGAAGCCTCGCGCTCATTTTCTATCTTCTCCTGCCCGGCATCATCGCGGGGTATTCTCCCGTCCTTGTCGCCATAGGCGTCGCTTCCCTTATCATCATCGTCGGTTCGTACATAACGCACGGATGGAACCGTACCACGACCGCGGCGGTCCTCGGGATGGTGGCGACCGTTATCATTACGGGCCTCGCGGCCTCGTATGTCGTACACGCGGCGCAGCTTTCGGGATACAACAGCGAAGACAGCACCTATCTCCATTTCCAGTTCAACGGCACCATCGATCTCGTGGGAGTGCTTCTTGGCGGCATCCTGGTCGGGCTTCTCGGCGTCCTCTACGATATTGCGATAGGGCAGGCGGTTTCGGTCGAGGAACTCATGAGCGCGGGCCGCCATCTCACGAAGCGCGAACTATACCGCAAGGCGATCCGCATCGGGCGCGAGCATATCGGGGCCCTGGTGAATACGCTCGCGATCGCGTACGTGGGAGCGGCGCTCCCGCTCCTCCTCTTGTTCCGGAACGCGGAGGCGTCGGTAGGTTATATCCTCAACGGGGAAGTATTTGCGAGCGAGATCGTGCGCATCCTCATCGGCTCGATCGGCCTCGTGCTTGCGGTGCCGATCACGACGCTGATAGCGGTGTATCTCATCGCTCCGAAAGAAAGGCCTGCACAAACCTCCCTCCATCCGCATTGACGTCTTCTAATCAACACCTTGGCACCACCTCCTTGAGTACTTGTGCCGGGGTCAGGAGATTCAGGCCGAAATGGTGCCGCTCCCGGTTGTACCAGGGGATGTATTTCTTCAGAGCCGCATTGAACGCTTCCGGACTTCTGCGCGCATGGTCGAGGCACTCCTCCTGAAGCGTGCGGTTGAATCGCTCGATATGCGCATTGTCGTTGGGTTTCCCGATGCGGGAATACCGGTGCTTCCTCCGGATGCGCTCGACGAACCACGCCCCGAACTCGGGACCATGGTCGCTCTGGAGCATTTCGAAGCGGAAGGACGCTCTCCGCTGCGCCTCCTCGACGAAGCGCACGGCGGTCGCGGCATCCATGCGCGCATAGGTCTTCGCGTACGCGGTGCGGGAATGCACGTCGATGAGGGTGAAGGTATACATCCGCTTCTTCAAATCGAGCATGGTGTGAATGGTGTCGATCTGGACGAGGGAACCGGGTTTCTCCGGCAGGGGGCGGTCGACCTGTGGGTGGTATCGCTTGTACGGGCTCCTCTTCTTGAGGAGGCCCATGCGGTCAAGCGTTCGCTTGATGGTGGAGAGTGAAATCACCACCCCTTCCTCCTCCAGTATGCGCTGAATGACTTCCGCGCTTCGCTTCGACTTGAGCCGGGTATGGAAGATCTTCCAGCGGAGTTCGTCTGAGAGCTGCCGGGGATGGCGCTTCGGACGCGACGAGCGCGTCGGTATCGGGTGGTATCCGATGCGTTCGGCCCTTCGCACCCATTTCATGACGGCGGTGTGATGGTACCCGAGATGCCGCCCGATCTTGCGCGCGCTCCAGCCTTGGCGGAAGAGATCCGCCGCTTCGCGGCGGATGCGGGGCATACGGGGGTTGGTGGTGTATGGCATGCGACTTGGCTTAGTGGTGCCAAGGTATTGAACCATTACTTGAATTCAAACTCTAAATGCCCGCTTCTTTAATAATAGCGCAAATGCTTCTTCAGGTGTTTTGAAGCCGATAGCTTTTCTGGGCCGAGTATTGAGCTGCTTCTGCGCTTGCTTCAAATACTTAGTTGGCACCCGCCGGAAGTCCGTTCCCTTGGGGAAATACTGACGAATAAGGCCATTGGTATTTTCGTTTGTACCACGCTGCCACGGGCTTTGTGGATCAGCGAAATACACCTGCACCCTGGTCTCTTTGGTGAAGAGTTCGTGCTCAGCCATCTCGCTGCCGCGATCATGGGTGATTGATCGGAAGGCTTCGCGGGGCAAGCTCTTCACGGTTTTCGTAAGTGCCATGCGCACCGCAGGAGCGGTCTTTTCTCTGAGCGGCACCAGAATGGTCATGCGCGTGGTGCGTTCCACCAAGGTCGCAATGGCTGATTGATGTCCTTTGCCGATAATGAGGTCGCTCTCCCAGTGTCCAGGTACTGAGCGGTCTTCCGTTTCTTTGGGGCGCTCGTGAATACTCACCATATTGGGTATCTTTCCTCGCCTGTCGTGCACCCGATACCTGCGCCTGCGCCCTTCGGCGCCCTGGCGCAGGTACGACGTAAGCTCCTTGCGGAGGCTCCCGCGCGGGAGCACATAGATATAGGTGTAGATGGATTCGTGGGAGACTTGCATACGAGTATCTGTAGCGTAGTGCTGTTTCAAGTACTGCGCAATCTGCTCCGGGCTCCAGCGAAGCCGGAGCTTTGCATACACGACACGCTGAAGAGGCGCGTAGTTGAGCTTCTTCCCGCGTCTCGGGATTTTCTTTTTCTTTCGTGCATCTTTGTGTGCCCGGCTTGGTCGGTATCCTTCAAACAACGGTTTCGAGCGTCTGAGCTCTCGTCTGATGGTTTTAGGATCGCGATTGAGCTCGCGTGCGATTTCGACTGGCCAGAAGTAGGCTGCACGCATAAGACCAATGCATTCTCGTTCCTCGAACGTTAGGTGGGTATACATACGTGGTATCATATGCGGGCAGTTAGAGGTTGAGAGTAGCTTACGCATTGATTGACATCAGTGTATACGTATGGTAGGGTAGTTCGTGCTGCGCAGACTTGAAAGGAGGCGCGAATGTACTTCGAGAGACTACGTCCCGAGCACCTATGCAAACGCGCCAAGATAGTGCTCAGCGTTTGTGAGACCATCGGACTCGTTGCCGCATGGGATGTTTCCCGGATTTCCGAGTCAGAATACGTGGAGATTTGGGATGAAGAGCAGCCCGGCAGCCAAGTGATGCGAGTTCGTTTCTCAGACCACAATATCAGCGACAGATATCGTTGCGAATGGCGGAACTGCAAGTCGTCTCAATTTGAGGTGGCGTACCGATATGGCCATGACGAGGTCGATGGCAGTTGCTACGAAGCCATCGCTTGGGTGGCGAAGACGTTCAATCGCTCCGCATATCTGCCCGAATGGGTGCTCGACAAGATCTGGGGTACACCAACAATCGCGGTTTAAGACCGCCACAACGGGGAGCCGTTGGAGGCGGCTTTTCTTTTTACCTATGCAGCAGGCTATACTGAGCGCACATGGAAGAGATTGCAGCACTCGAAAAGCTCGCTCTCAGCTTGCTAAAGTTCAAGACCATAAAGACGGAAGCAAAGGAAATCGAGGCGTGTATCGGTTCGATCGAGAAGGAATTCGGTAGTAGCGTTTCTGTAACGCGTTTTCCACATCCATCTGCGCCCAGTCTCCTCTTAACTCCAAGCGGAATACCAAATCCGAGAATTCTTTTTGTCGGCCACATAGATGTGGTTCCGGCTGAGGAGCCACAGTTCGCGCCGCGAATAGCGAACGGCCGTTTGTACGGTCGCGGCTCCTTCGACATGAAAGGTCCGCTCATCGCTTCTCTCCTTGTTTTCCAAAAAGCTATGAAAACCGCGCGTACAGATGGTTCTGTGCCGAGCGTCGGCGTGCTCATAACAAGTGATGAGGAAGTTGGCGGGAAAGACGGCGTAGGCCGTATCCTGGTCGAGCATCCTCTGAAGCCCGAGATCGCCATCGTTCCCGATGGCGGCAACGCGTTTGAAGTCGCGGAAGGCGGCAAGGGGGTGGGATGGCTCGATGTAACGATAAACACTAAAGCCGGGCACGTATCGCGGCCATGGGAAGGCAAGAATGCCATACAACTTATGGCGAAGCTGCTCGTCGCTCTGGAAAAGAAGTACCCTGGAATGCAGGAGAAAGAAACGCACGAGACTACGCTCGTCCCGATATCGATCAGCACAAAGAACACCAGTTCGAACGTCATCCCAGACCATGCGTTTGCAAGCTTTAATCTTCGTTTCACCGAGCATTTCGATTTTGACGAGCTCAAGAAGACCGCCGAGGGCCTTGAAGGCGTGTCCGAGGTGATTATCAAAAGAAGTATTGAGCCGTACCAGGCAAATCTTGCGCACCCGCTACCGCAGAAACTTTTAAAGATAATCGAAGAGAAGACGGGGCGATCAGTAAAAACGAGCGTATATCCGTCAACCTGTGATGCGCGATTTTTCGCACACACGGGCATTCCAGTCGTCGTGACAAGACCAGAAGGTAACGGAGCGCATGGGCCGGACGAATGGGTTGATCTAAAAAGTCTCGCGCTTTTCCAACAAGTACTTGAGAAGTTTGTGGAGGAATGCGGTTAAGATATGAAACTATTTCTGTCCTCCGAAGGAGTTCCAAGATCTGACCAGCTCCGAGAACTTCTTGCGGTATCTCCTGGCGAAGTGGCGAAGGTTGCTCTTATTAATAATGCACAGGATCCATACCCTGAAGACCTCGCAATGGAACGGATTGGTGCCCTGAACGATACTTTTAGTTCATTGGATTTCGAGCCGGTGAACATCGACTTACGCGAGTATACAGGCAAAACTGCAGAGCTGATTACGAAACTAAGAACATGTAATCTTATCTGGTGCGCCGGAGGAAACTCTTTCTCATTACGATATGCCATGAAGACAAGTGGCTTCGACGAAATCATCAGGACCCTTCTTGCAGAAGGTATTGCCTATGGAGGTTGGAGTGCCGGAGCAGTCGTGGCCGGGCCTTCGCTGCGTCTTATTGAGCTTATGGATGATCCGGGCAAAGCACCGGAGATAGTGTGGGAAGGCCTCGGTCTTATACCCTATTTTATATGGCCGCACTGGGATATGGAGAAGTACCTTCCTTTACAGAAAGAGGCTCTAGAAAGGATGAAACATCTCCCTTATGAATCGATGGTTATGAGAGACGGGGAAGTTCTGATTATAGACAATGGGCAGGAAAAAATGCTTAGCTAGTAAACGCTGGCTCACTTTGGAATAACACGCCGCCGCGGCCCCGCTTTTGTTTGGCCTCACGAAAGAATATACTACCCGCATGAAATCCTTCTTCAAGGAATTTGAAACCTTTGCCGTGCGGGGGAACGCCCTTGATCTCGCGGTTGGCGTCGTGATCGGTGCGGCGTTCAACCAGATCACGACCACGCTTGCGACGAACATCCTTACGCCTCCCGTCGGCCTCTTGCTCGGCGGTTTCGACTTCTCGAAGCTTTCTTTTCCGCTTGGCGGAAGTGCCGAGATACAGTACGGGCTCTTCCTGCAAGCCGTGCTCAATTTCATACTGATCGCGTTCGCGCTCTTCCTGGTCGTGAAGCTCCTGAACCGCCTGACGTATAAGAAGAAGCAGGAGGAACAGGCTGCGAAGCCGGTTGAGAGCGAGCAGGTAATCCTGCTGCGGGAGATACGGGACGAGCTCAAACGGCCGAAATGATAGACTGGAAGGATATGAAACAGCTTCTCGCGTGCGTCGCGCTCCTCGTCCTTATCGGCGTCGCCGGATTCCTTTACAGGAACGCGGTCGAGCATCGCGGAGAGCCTATGGCGCCCGGCGCGACCGCCTGTACGCTTGAGGCGAAGATATGTCCCGATGGCACGGCGGTGGGGCGCTCGGGTCCCGGGTGCGTCTTCGCCCCCTGCGCGTTTCCGAATATTGAGATGGGCGAGGAGGGAATCGCGTACGCGCTTCCCGCGGGCTTTGCGGCGGACGAGAACGCGATCGGGGCGGAGCCGACGCTTCGCGCCGCGTTCGTCGCCTCAAGCACGGAGACGATCGTGATCCGGGAATATCCGGTTCCGGAAGGGAAAAGCGCGGAGGATGTGATGATCGCGAACACGCAATACGAATCTTCCGGGAACATGGCGGAGTCGATGAAGGAATTCAAGCCGGTCGTCGTAGGCGGGAAAACGTTTTATTCGGTTACGGTCGAGCGTTTCGAAGCGTACGTGCACACCCTCTACTATCTCCCGCGCGCAACCGACGTGCTCCGGTTCGAGGCTCTTGATAAGGAGGTGCTTGACTGGTCCGACCCGAAGCTTGTAGTCTCGGAGCTTCCGGCGCATGCCGCGCTCCTCAAGATGCTCTCGACGCTCCAGGTATCGAAGCCATAGGGCAGGAGCTCATGGAGCTCTACGAAATTCCAGAAGAACTCAAGGGTTTGTATAAGCATTGGGAGAATCATGCGAAGCGGCCTGAACCAGCCGTTTCGCACGATTCCATTTCGCGGGCGCTTCTTGATCCCGTCATCGCATTTGCGGGAGAGCGCATGCGTATTTGGGACAAGAAATCGCGCGGTCTTGCCGCGCCGTACACGGACGATCCGGAGTTAAGTAACCATTCGTGTTGGTATCTTTCCGTACCGGAGAAAGCGGTATTCCTTTAAATGCGAAAATTCCAGCCCGTACATACGAGCCGGAACAGGTCCGTTGCTCCCGGAGAGGTTCTTGAAAAATACGTTTTTCCCGCCAATTAAACAAGTGTTTGTATATTCGCGTTCAAAACAGGCAAAAGGGCTCGATACCTCAAGCTTTTTTGCGTATTTTGACCAACACGGAATTTAACGTAGCTCGACGATCCGGTTCTTGCGGCGTAACGCTTTTGTAACGTGTACCGCGAACTCGACCGGCAGACCGTCGAGTATCATCGTATGCTCGCCCCGCTTGCCGGGGATTTCTCTCTTTTGCTTATGAATCTGTTCTTCGCGCGCCTTGTCGCGCGGCCCGAGACGCTTCGCTCGACCGGGCTTCTTTCGTTCGATGTCAAAGAGAACGAGGAAGTGCATGAACGATTGCTCGCGCATCCGCGCCCGAAGTACGGCGTTCCGTACGTGTTTCCGATAAGTACTATTCTTAACAGCAGGTATCCGACGCGCGAGAAGCTTCTCTGTGCCTATCTGCCGAACCGTATCCGGGACTGCGCAGAAATCCTGAGGAGGAGCGAACACCGCGGCGTAGCGGAGCTTCTGCCGGAGATACTTTCCGCATGGGGATTCAATCACTCGTTCCTGTGGACCGAAGTGCTGATCGACATCGCATACCAGCATCCCGAACTCGTCGACCTGTATAAGCCGTTTCCCATAGGTCCCGGGTCAAGGCCCACGATGCTTCGCCTCGCTCCGGATAGGCCGCCGGAGGAGACGGCCGCGGCGCTTGCGCAGGAAGGTCATGAGGCTATGCCGCTTCTTAGTTTCAACGGAAAGCCGGTACACCTCTCGGCAGAAAATTGGGAAGGCATCGGCTGCGAATACCGAAAGTATGTAAACCTTCAAAAAGGGGAAGGACGCAAGCGGCGCTTTGCCTGAGAGATTCTGCTATACTGTCCGCACTTACCCGTTAACCGATTTACTATATGAACGAAAACGAAAAGACCCTGCGCATCGAACCGCCGCACCGCATCGTGCAGGTGGGAGCGTTTGCGCTCGCCATGCTCGCACTCTTCCTTCTCGTGGAATCGCTTTCGGTGATCCGCGACCTTAACCACCCGAGCGCGCCCGCAACCGACACTATTACCGTAAGCGGACAGGGAACCGCGAACGCGGTGCCGGACGTGGCCAAGATCACGTACACCGTGACCGAGACCGCGAAGTCGGTCGGTGACGCGCAGACTGCCGCGACCAAAAAGAGCAACGACGCGCTTGCTGCGCTTAAGGATTCCGGCATCGAGGACAAGGACGTGAAGACGCTTGCGTACAGCGTATCCCCGCAATACACGTATCCGACCTGTCCTCCGGGGGTCTTCTGTCCGAACAACACGGCAACGATCACGGGCTATGACGTATCGCAGACTATCCAAGTGACGGTGCGCGACACCGCGAAGGCTGGTGACGTGCTCCAGGAGCTCGGAACCCTTGGCGTTCAGAACATCAGCGGCCCCAATTTCACCGTCGACGAGGACGGCAGCGTGAAGGCCGCGGCACGCGCGGAAGCGATCGCGGACGCGAAGGAAAAAGCGCAGGCGCTCGCCAAGGAACTCGGGGTCCGCCTCGGCCGCGTCGTGAACTTCTACGAAGAAACCGGCGGCCAGCCGTATCCTATGTACTCGCAAAGCGCGTTTGGCGGCAAGGCCATGGATATGGCCGCAGCGCCTTCGCTTCCGACAGGGGAGAATGAGACTACCTCGACCGTTTCCATCACCTACGAAATCAGATAGCCATACTGATCCCGGTGTAAGGGACAGAAACGCCGTATATACGGCGTTTTCTCGTATTTTAAGAAACCTCGCTTGACAGACGTATACTACTATGCTACATTCTAGTCAGGAACCGGCATTGGGCCGTTCCTATGCAAAAAGGGGTATGCCATGGATATCACCGCCAAAGTCCTCCGTCAGCGCGCGAAGCTCGTAACGGAAGGAGACATCCGCCGTCGCGTGCGCGGCCGCGAAATCACCCTCGAACAGGGCATCAGCCAGGCGCGCGCCGCCGGTTTCGTGGGCCTGGTCCGCGACCTCGAGCGCGATCTCGCCACCGTGAAGGATGGCATCAAAGCGCGCCTCAAGACCCTGGTTCGGGACGGTGCGTATACGGTCGCCGAAGCGCTCAGGAACGCGCAGGCTTCCGGCATCGACGAGCTGGAGGGCTTCAGGGCCGAGCTCGCTGTGGCACGCCATCCCAGCTCACTCAGCGACGCAGAAATCGCGCGCCGGGCGGCAGTACTCCGCCAAGCGCGAACTTGCGATCGCATCGCGGCCTGATCGCCACGACTCCTCGACACTTCAAACCTCCGCACCGTTAAGGTTGCGGAGGTCTTTTTTATACTTGCACACCGCTGCACAAGTTCAGATACATATGGCACTCCTCCTAACTGAGGAGCGATGCGTCAATTCA
Source organism: bacterium (assembly GCA_037200965.1). Taxonomy (NCBI): domain Bacteria; species bacterium. Next base: position 519,358 of record JBBCGK010000001.1, on the reverse strand, counting down.
ACATACTGAAGGATACCGAGGGCTGGTTGTATATGCGCGAGCGGAGCATACGCTTCCTGCATATGAGGAACAACGACGAGGTGCGGCATCGGGTCAAGGTGCTGGACTTCTGGAAAACGCACGGGGAGCGTGCGGCCAGGGACGCCTTCAGCGTCTCTCGCCGCACGCTCTTCCGTTGGCAGGCGAAGCTCGACCGCGCGCACGGGAGACTCGACGCGCTCGATCCCAAGTCGACGGCACCGAAGAATCGGAGGAGACGCATCGTCCTCCCCGAGGTCGAGACGTTCATCCTGAAGGAGCGCGCGGAGCATCCGAGGCTCGGCAAGGCGAAGCTCGCAGCCCTGCTGCGGGAGGACGGGTACCGGGTATCCGAATCGTATGTCGGGAGGGTCGTCGCGGACCTCAAGAGGAGAGGGCTGCTGCTCCCGCACAAGCCGCTCTCATACTATGCGCGAAGCGGCACGTATCGGGAGAAGCCCGTATCGAAGCGCACGAAGCTGCGCAGGCGGCACAAGCGGGGCATGGAGCTCGACACCGTCGTCCGCTTCATCGACGGCGTGAAGCGGTACGTCCTGACCGCCATCGATGTCGAGAAGAAGTTCGCCTTCGCCGGCGCGTATACCGTCCACTCCTCCGCGTCCGCCGCCGATTTCCTCGCGCGCGTCATCGCGGTGTGCCCCTTCGACATCACGGAGCTCCAGACCGACAACGGCCCGGAGTTCGCCAAGAACTTCGAGGCGGGGTGCCGCGCCCTCGGCCTCACCCACTTCAATACGTTTCCCCGCAGCCCGAAGATGAACGCGTTCGTCGAGCGGTTCAACCGGACGATCTCGGAGGACTGCATCATGCTCAATCGGCCGCTCCTGCGGGACGACGTCGCGGCATTCAACCTGAAGCTGGTCGACTGGCTGCTCTGGTACAACGCCCGGCGTCCGCACGAGTCCCTGGGACAGGTGCCGCCGCTCCGGTATATACTCTCCTCATTAACGGCCGAGGAGTGCCAGAGGTACTGGACGCGTACAGCTGCTTGACTCGATTTCCGGCCCGTACTATCATGGGAAACGTACCGACCCCGCAGGGGTTTTTTAATTGGCGAATCCGCTTTTACCCACCACCCTATGACTTCACTTTTCTCGTATCTCACGCACGTGCGCGCAGAACTCTCGCACGTTACCTGGCCTTCACGAAAGGAAGCGATTGAGCACACGCTCCTCGTACTCTTCATTTCGCTTATAACCGCGCTTCTTATCGGCGCCCTCGACTACGTCTTCACGACCGTCGTGAGCTACTACGTCGGCGCATAACTTCCCCGGCCATGGAACCCAACAGCACCCATATCACCGACCAGACCAGGCTCGGCAAGGAAGACGCCCGCTGGTACGCGATCCACACGTACGCCGGATACGAGAACGCCGTGGAGCGCAACCTCAAGCAGCGCATTGAGTCCCTCGGCATGGAGGAGAAGATATTCGACGTCGTCGTCCCGACCGAGAAGAAGATCCGCGTGAAAGCTGGGAAGCGCGTGACCGAAGAGGAAAAGATTTATCCGGGGTATATTCTCGTGCGGATGCTCGTCGACGATGACTCGTGGTTCGTGGTGCGCAACACCCCTCGCGTGACCGGGTTCGTGGGCTCGGGCGTAACCCCTGTCCCGATGGACGAGGCGGAAGTCGCCGTCCTCATGAAGCGCATGAATGCTGAGGTCGCGAAGCACAAGATCGACCTCGTGAAAGACGATCCGGTCGTCATAAACGACGGGCCGTTCAAGGACCTCGAGGGCAAGGTGGGGGAGATCGACGAGGACCGCGGCAAGGTCAAGGTTCTGGTCGCCATGTTCGGCCGCGAGACGCCGGTCGAGCTCGATTTCTTGCAGATCAGGAAGCTCTAGCGTAGAGTCTCCATACGTATGGCAAAGCTCGTAAAGAAGATAAAGCTCCAGATCCCGGGCGGGAAGGCGACGCCCGCTCCTCCGGTCGGTACCGCGCTTGGCCCGGCGGGCGTCAACATCGGCGACTTCGTCTCGAAGTTCAACGAAGCTACCCGCGAGAAGATGGGTATTATCATCCCGGTCGAACTCTCGGTCTTCGACGACCGCAGCTTCACCTTTATCCTAAAGACCCCGCCCGCGTCCCGCCTTATCCTCAAGGCGCTCGGTATCGAGAAGGGTTCCGGGAAGACTCCGCTTGAGAAAGCAGGCACGCTCTCGAAGGCCCAGGTGCGCGCTATCTCCGAGGAGAAGATGCCGGACCTCAACGCCGGTTCGCTTGAAGCTGCCGACCGCCTTGTTGAGGGAACTGCCCGTTCGATGGGCGTGGAGGTCAAATAAGTTTTTGAATGGGTAATCCCTAACTCTGCCACCACATATCTTTGAAATATCCTTGCGTGAGGCTCTCTGACGGGCACAGTGGTGCAATACCTAATAGTGCCACCATATATGCCCGCTCCTGTATGTCCGTATTGCGCCTTCCGCCGTGCCTGGAAACTCCGCAGGAACAAACTGAAGTGCAGGCGGTGCAGACGCGAGTGGAGCGGGCACGCAGCTCCAGTTGAGGGCATCCGCAGCACGGAAGCCGAGTGGCGGAAGTGCATACGTGTCTTCCTCAGGGAGCGGACGATCAAACGTATCGTTGAGGAGACGGGAATACCGCATTCGCGCGTGGAGCGCATGGCACTCCATCTCCGTACGGTCATGACGGCTGACCAGCCAGCCGTGCTTCCCGGTCCAATCGAGATGGACGAAACGTACATCGGCGGCCAGCGCAAGAACAAACGTCTCCACATCCGGCGTCTGGAAACGAAGCGCGGTCACGGGACCGACAAGCTTCCCATCTTCGGGCTCTTTTCGCGGACCTCCGGACAGGTATATGTCGCCATACTCCCCAAGAAGCTTGATTGGAGGACCATCTTCAGCACGATCGAGCGGCTGGTGCCGGAGGGAGCGTACGTGTATACCGACGGCTTCAAAACATACCGCGGCCTCAAGAAGCGGGGGTACCGTCACGAGTACGTGGATCATGACGGCGGAGAGCTCGTACGCGGCGACGTGCATACGAACAACATCGAGGGCTTCTGGGGGCTCTTGAAGCGTCGTCTCGGATGCATCGGCGGCATGCGCCGTACGCATCTGTACCTCTTCGTCGGAGAGATCGCCTGGAAGTTCAACCGCCGCACGAAGACGCTTGCCGAGCAGGAGGAGCGTCTGCTCACGCTCGTTCAGGGCACTGGGTTTGGTGGCAGGAATTAGGGATTACCCTTTGAATATAAAAACAGGCGCCCTAAACGGCGCCTGTTTTTATTATAGCTATCGTGCCGGGAGCAGGCCCCGCAGATCAAGCAAACTCGGAAGCTGGGGGACGCTGATTTGCGCGTCGACAGCTCGCACATTAACGAGTGCGGTGCGTATGCCAAGCGCCGCCGGGACCACGTGGTCGCTTTGCACCCGGTCCCCGATATAGAGAAAGTGCCGCGGCGGAAGGTGCGGATAGAGGGAAAGCCACAGCCGGTATGCCGCACCGTCCGATTTGCTCGCCTGGTCTTCGGTAAGGCAGTGGGTGAAGCTTTCGGGAGAAAGCCCGAGAGCCGCGAGCTTCTTTTGTGTTTGAGACAGGTTCGAGCCGGTAATCAGATCCATTCCATCACAGGAAACGCGCAGCTCGGCAAGGAATCGGTTCACTGTCTGATCCGGACGCAGCACCGCGGCGATGTCGGCGCGCTCGAGGGCCTCTTGCACCAGGTTCGACGCCTCGGAAAGCCCGAGCGATTCGAGGGTCTGCCGCCCCGACAGTCCCGAACCGTCCCGGTACAGCTCTTTAAACAGCAGCTCTGCGTCGATAAGGGCGATGCCGCGGTGCTCGGCTATCTTTTCATACAGGTACTTTTGGATCATCGTATCGATATCCGGCGATTTCGGATACAGCGTCTGGTCGAGATCGAATCCGACGACGCGCACGTCTTTGAATCGGTCAGCCTGCGTTGACATAGAAAATGGCGGCATTTCCGAGCCCGACCTTGAGCCGGCCTGCGAAGCGCGTGGCAAGCGCGAAAATAAGCGCACGGTCCACGGGTTCCGGCGCGTGGTTCGCGAATACGGCGGTCGCCTGCAGGCGCTTTCCGAACACGTTCGCCTGGAAGAAGACAAGATGGTCCTCCTGCGGGTCCGACTTTCCGGCCTGGTATGTGGTGAGGATGGGGTTGTTGTGCGCCCCGCCCTTAGTTTCGAGATAGGAAATAGCCCGTTCGATGGTATCGATGCCTTCAAACGAAGCGAAGCGATCGAGGAAAGGATGGGAGCAGGAAGTGTTTTCTTCGAGCTTGATAGTCGTATAAGAAATTCCTCCTTGGGGAACGGCCGGGGAACGCACGTTCGGTCCGATAAGAAACGGGCCGCTTACGCTATCGACCGCGCCCATCGGTTTCGACGGTTCCGCGATGATCTTCCGCACGCGCTGCTCCTCGGTAAGGAGGAGGATGTTTCCCCGACTCGACAGCATGTACAGGTCTCCGGAGGCGAGGGCAAGGCTGTCGCGGACGGGGCGGACATACGCATCATGAAGACCGAAAATGTTCTCCGGGTACGCGTTCGGAAGGTTATGGGCCCGGGCGACGTGGAACGAATGCAGCTTTCCGTTTTGGACGAAAAAGATGTCGTGCGTAAGGCAGGGATCGTGCGTGTATTCGGTCCGGCCCGTATCCGGGTTACGCGACCTGCCCATATCCTCGGTCGGATCAAAGCGCTGCACGATGGTCGCGCGTCCCGGGTTGTCCGCGAGCGCTTTTTTCGCGGTTTCCAGCTGGTCGAAACCGAAATGTACGCGCGTGCGCTCCCCGTAGCTATAGTCGCCGTCGTGATCAAGCCGGAGCAGCTGCTTCGCGTACGCGTCGCGCATCTCTTCCGTCGACTGGTCGCCTTGCTTATAAATACCCGGCATCTGCGCGAGCGCGGTCGCGCCGTCCCGGTAGACGGCAAGTACGACGGCGGTGCGGGAGAGCCCTTTCCGTTCGTCGCCGTGCGGCTCCGTAATGCCTTCGGTATAGGTCTTGAGAAGAAGCGACCGGTGTACATCGAGGAACGAGTCGCCTTCGGCGAGGATAAGCGGAAGCGTTTCGGTATTGAGCTTGAAAATGCTCGAGAAGTCCTGGATGAACGAATAACCGAAGCGCGCCGCGATCGCGGCACGTCCGATCTGGCCGCCGACATCCATTCGATGGAGCATGTCCATTTCGTATTTCTGGAACCGGTCTTTTTCGCTCAGCCACTTGAATATGCCGCCCGCTTCTTTCGAGCGGAGCTCGAACACTTCCTCGCAGATATCGAACGCCATGCACATCACCGAAACCTGCTCGCCCTTAAGGCCGATTTTGTAGTAGTACTCCTGGTCGGGGATGAGCGCCACGTTCGGTTCGAGCAGGATTTCCTCGGTTCCCCGTATGTCGTTCGGTTCCGTGAACGGTTCCGCGGCGAGGCCGCTCGTGCGTTCCACGTTCGCCCGGTTCAGTTCGGCGCCGATAAGTAACTGCTCAAGCGGCGTAAACTCCGACTTTCTCTCGCCGAGGTACTTCATCAGCGAATACTCGATGCGGAAATCGTTTTCGTCGCGGATGAAGTACGTCCGTTCGCCAAGCCGTAGGTCAAGCCGGAGCAGCCCGCCTTCGAGCGTTACGCGAAACGGCACCGTAGCGCGTATCCGCTCGTTCGGGATCGTGACCGTGGGAGGCTGAAGATGCTGGAAGTCCTTCGGGTCGAGCATGACCGGAGGCTTTTCCTTTTCCGGAATCTTTCTCAGGAGCCCGATAAGCTTGTTAAGCGCGTCGAAATACTTTTTCTCCTTCGCGTTCGCTTCCCTAAGGAACGACGAGACATCTTCCGGAATGCGCGGACCAAGCCAGGCAAGATACTCGGCAACGACCGCGGCGCTCTCCTTGTTCTGCGACATATAGAGCGGGAGCACGACGATGGTTTCCCCGAAGAGACGGAGGATGTCTTTTGAGAGATTGGGATAGTGCGCGGATACGGCCTGTCCGTCCCTGATGTAGTTGCCGCTGCGGCTCTCGTCGAGGCCGTGCATGAGCGCAAGCAGCAAGTTGGTGCTTGGCGAAAACGTAAGCGACTCCTCGGAAAAAAGTATGAGATAGGAAAGGGTGGGGTGCGCGAGCGAGTTGAGGATCATGCGCTCCGTCCCGTCGCGGCTTACGATCAGGGGCCCGAGTATCGATACCGCCAAGCGGTTGTTCTCCTCGACGTCGTTATAGATCTGGCCCGGCGCGCTCGTATTCGTGCAGATGCCGATCCGGCCGTTCGCCGACTCGGGCGGCGCGAAAAGCAGCGCGTCGACGATGGGGAATTGCGGTCTTGCGCTTGTCATCGGCGATTTGTCCATACGGAGGGAAGCAACTCGTCGATGGCATAAGAGTTGGCCTGTTCGGTGGCGGAGGCGAAACACCATATTTGCGGCTCGAACGTGCGGGCCCGCGCTAATTCGCTGATGAACTGGCGGCAGCAACCGCAAGGGTTACAGGGCGTATCGGTTGCTTTCGAAGAGATGATGCCCAGGTGCGTGATGTCGCTTGCGCCGCTCATAAGCGCGTTTACGAGCACGGCGACTTCCGCATGTATGCCAAGGCGTTTATCGAAGCTCGAGTACTGGCCGCCGTAGTAGAAGGTGCCGTCCTTGGTGCGCACGGCGGCACCATAGCCCGACGCGCCGTCTCGCGTCGGGAAATTGAGCGTGGTTCCGGCAAGCGACAAGCGGCGGAGCTGGGACTCGATGCTCTCTCCTGCGACTTCGCGCGCCTGGGGAAGCGCAACGATCCGCGTAGGATCTGTTGCGGCTGAGAGCAAGTGCTCGGGCATCCGGTAAAAGGGGAGAGCATTGCGCGCGTCGTCGACCGAGAAGAGAATGTTTCCGTCCATATCGAATACCGCGTAGCGTATGGCGGTACCCGTGCGCGCGGTGTGGTCGGCGAGGGCTTTGAGCGCAAGCGGCGAGACGGGCGTCGCAGGATCGACTGCCATCGTGTGCACCTCGGTGATCGGATAGTCCCCGTGATGCGTAGCGCGGACGAGCGCGGCGAGTTCGGAAGGGAGGTCGAGGATGTGCGTCTGCGACGATACGGTTCCGGCCGGATACGAAGCTCCGCTTCGGGAATAGGCGACCGATGCCGTAACCGCATGCTGCTTTTGGGGAGGAGCCGTCGATATCGAAAGTTCAAGCGCGCGTGTGAGAGAGGTGATATCGGAGGGGTTCATACGCATAGGGTAGTCAGAAGATTTCCGCGTTGCTCCTGAGCTTACTTACCTTAAGTCCGCCCGCTTCCCAGTCGTAGTGGAGGGTTTTCTTGATGAAATCGTTGAACATGTGAATCTTGTCGCGCTCCAGGCGGTGGTACATCTTTTCGGAGAGCTTGCTTGAGAGCCGGAGCGACGGCCGGAACGGGACGGGAAAGGCGTAATAGGGGTAGAGATGCGCGTCCTTTTCCAGGTGCTCGACCAGGAGCACGTTCATGGGCTTCTTTATTTTTTCGAGGATAAGGTCAAGCCGGTGCGCGCCGTCGCAGACGATATAGAAGCTGAAAGCGCCGTTATGCCCGAGTCCGTAGTTGATGATCGGAACGTTCGAGTTGAATACGTCGAGGTGTTCGATCTTGCTCACCTCGTCTATATAAAACGAGCGCAGATAGCGGTCCGAGAGGCGGTGGAGTTTTCCGCGGGCGTCTTTAACGTGGAGGCCCTTGAAGCGTTTCAATAACTTCCCCAGATCAAGGTATCCGTCCCGGAGGTGAAAGGTGTGCTTTTCGATGACGGGCGGAAGGATATGGAAGTCCCCCCGGCCTTCCCACGAATACTCGACGGCGCCGCGCAGTTCGCTCATACGCACGTCGTGCCCGAGCAGGAACGAATCCACCTCCTCCAGAATCTTCGTCTGATTCTCGTAGATGGTCGGCTGCGGGGTAAAAAGGGGTTCGCGTCTTTTCCCGATCTTGATTTCCGGCGACCCTCCGGGCGAGCTTTGTGGGTAAACCGTCGTGATGGAGAAGCGCGCGTCCTCATAAGGCCGTACGGAGCTTCCGCGCCTATCATACACCCCGCGGAAAACGATCTGCCGGAGCATGTCCGCGGTGGACTTCGGAGAGTGGATGCGCGTGAGGGTGATAGCGCTCATATGCGTACGAAGTATAGCAAAGGAAGAAATGTTTCCATTTCTTGATATCGTGGTCTTTTGTGCCAAGATGGCAGGATGCATTTTCATACCATCGAGAAGGAAGATACCGCAGTCGCGGCAATTCTTCTGGCTGAGGAAGAACGGCAGACAGAGAGCCTCGAGCTCATCCCTTCGGAGAATTACGTCTCCCGCGCCGTCCGCGAGGCGATGGCAAGCGCACTTACCAACAAATACTCGGAAGGGTACCCCGGCAGGCGCTACTACGGCGGCCAGGAGTTCACGGATAAAATCGAGCTTCTCGCGATCGATCGGGCGAAGAAGCTCTTTGGCGCGGGCTTCGCGAACGTGCAGCCGCTCGGGGGGGCGAACGCGAACATCGCCGCGTACATGGCGCTTATGGAGCCGGGCGACACGATACTCGGGATGGATCTCTCGCACGGCGGACATCTCACGCACGGGAGCCCCGTGACCTATATCTCGAAGATATTCAATTTCGTACGGTACGGCATGAAAAACGCCGACACCGGCGAGATAGACTACGGCGCGCTTCTTGAGACCGCGAAGAAGGAACGTCCGAAAGTGATTCTTGCCGGGTTCTCCGCGTACCCGCGCGAGCTCGACTGGCAAAAGATCGCGGATGCGGCGAAGGAGGTCGGCGCCGTCGCGGTCGCCGACGTGTCGCATATCGCGGGGCTTATCGCCGGAGGCGCGGCAAAAAATCCCTTTGATTACGGTTTCGACCTCATGACGACCACGACGCACAAGACGCTGCGGGGACCGCGCGGCGGGCTCATCCTCACGCGCGAAGACGAGGTGCTCGCCAAAAAAATCGACAAGGCCGTGTTCCCGGGCCTTCAAGGCGGCCCGCACATGCATCAGATCGCGGCGAAAGCGGTCGCGTTTGGCGAGGCGCTCCGGCCCTCGTTCAAGACCTACGCGAAGCAGGTGGTCGACAACGCGAAAGCGATGGCGGAGGTTTTCACGTCGGGCGGTATGCGCCTCATCGCGGGCGGTACTGATAACCATCTCCTTCTGGCGGATGTGTCCGGTTCCCTCGGCCTCTCGGGAGGGGAAGCGGAGAAACTTCTCGATGCTGCGGGCATGACGCTTAATAAGAATATGATCGCCGACGACTCCAGGAAGCCCATGGACCCGTCCGGCATCCGCTTCGGCACGCCCGCAATCACGACGCGTGGGTTTGATGCAACAGACTCGAAACGCGTCGCGGAACTCATGCTTGAGGTCCTTGCCAAGCGCGACGAGGCGACCGTCGCCCGCGTGCGGGGAGAAATCCGGGCGCTCGCGCTTTTGCGCCCGATTCCAGAATCGTTCCCGTAGATTTCATCCGCCCTTCATCTCCTCTGAGTATGCTGTTACGCAGCCGCGCCCCGCGAATTGCGTAACGCAGGCGGGGCGTTCGGCTATGATCTCCATAGCCTTACCCACCCTAAACTTAACCTCCATGAGACGTACCGAACTCGCGTTTTTACGAACGACAGGGACGATTGCTGCCGGACTCGCCTTCGCCGTTCTTCCGGCCTTCGCGCTTGCGCACGACGATAACTCCGACAATAACCTCAAGATACCGGCCATCGATAAGACCACCGTCTCAATCTCGATTTCCGGCAACGGCTCGACGCTTGTCCGCGGGGCGAAAGTCACCGATATCTCGGACGATGTTATCACTGCCGTTACGGCCGTGAACGGCACCTCACTCACCTGGCGGATCGATACCGACGCCGACACTGATTTTGTGGAAGCGGACAGCTCCGGCTCTTCGCTTGGCGCGATCTCGGATGGTGACTATGTCAGCTTCAGCGGCATGCTCGACGGTGCGTTTGAAGTGAACGCCGACACCGTGCGCGATTGGTCGATCGGCGAAGCGAAGGACGGGCCGCGCTGGCCGTGGTATCGCCTCGACAAGTGGCCGGTCATGAACTTCTTCATGCACGCGAAAGCCGATAAGGACAGATAATTCCGCGCGTGCTTATGGAAACCCCGCCTGCGCGCTCGCGTCGGCGGGGTTTTCTGCTAGACTCGGCTCAATGGAAGAACGGATACGGAAGGCGGTGGCGGACAAGCTTGCGGAACTCGGAACGGTGGAGACCGCATTCGCGGTCGAGTGGCCCGCGGATCTTTCGCACGGCGATTTCGCCGTGAACGCCGCGATGGCGGCGGCCAAGAAGTTCGGGAAGAATCCGAAGGAAATCGCGGAAGAGATCGCGGAGGCGCTTCGCGCGGCACTGGGTTCCGATGCTTCCCGCGTCGAAGTCGCGGGACCGGGATTCGTGAACGTCACACTCTCTCGTGGCGCGGTCACCGAAGCGGTGTATAGAGCGCTCGCAGCCGGGGATAGATGGGGGAAGGGAGTCGAAGAAATAGGGAAGCGCGTCATCATCGAATATTCTGTACCGAATCCTTTTAAAGAGATGCACTTAGGGCATCTCGTCGGCACGGTGGTCGGCGAGTCGCTCTCGCGCCTTATCGAGAACGCGGGCGCGACGGTGGCGCGCGATACCTTCGGCGGCGATGTCGGCCCGAATGTCGCGAAGGCGCTCTGGGGACTGCGTAAGCGGGGTATTACCGAGCCGACGACGGCAAAAGAGATAGGCGAGGCATATATCGAAGGGTCGCGCGCTTATGAGGACGAGCCACGGGCGCAAGCGGAGATAGACGCCCTCAATCAAGCAATCTATGCGGGTACCGACCGCGAACTCATGGAGCTCTGGCGCAAGGGGAGGGAAGTTTCGATGAAAGAATTCCGCCGCATCTGGCAGCTTCTGGGGACACGCTTCGATTTTGAGTTTTTTGATAGCGATACAACGCAGCTTGGCATTAAGATCGTACATGAAGGTCTCAAGAAAGGAATCTTCGAAGAGAGTGATGGAGCCATAATCTACAACGGGGAGAATAAGGGAGTTCACACGATGGTTTTCATCACCTCGCATGATACTCCAACGTATGAAGCGAAGGATATCGGCTTCGCTTTCCTCAAGGAAGAGCGGTGGCCTTCCGACAAGGTCATCATCCTTACGGGCAATGAGCAGACCGGACGCTTCAAGACCGTGCTCGCGGCGCTTTCCGAAATAGCTCCGGAGCTTGCGCGCAAGATGGTGCATGTAGCGACAGGATTCCTCCGCCTTACGGCGGGAAAGATGTCATCGCGCGAGGGTAATGTCATAACCGCGGATGCCTTTCTGCGGGACGTTACCGAGAAAGTATTTGAGAAGAATGAGGATCCGTTTGTCGCGAACGAGGTTGCTGTAGGCGCAATCAAATACATGATATTGCGTCAGGTGCCGGGCTCCGACATCATTTTCGACAAAGAGAAGTCGCTGTCGCTTGAGGGGGATTCGGGGCCGTATCTCCAATACGCGCTGGTGCGCGCGAAATCCATCATCGCGAAGGTGGGCACAGCTGCAACGGGCGATGCCCCGGCGGAGCCGTACGTCATCGAGCGGCTGCTCATGCGCTTCCCGTCTATCGTCACCCGTGCTGCCTCCGCGCTTGCTCCGAATCAGGTTGTAACGTACCTCACCGAGCTTGCATCTGCATGGAACGCATTCTACGCGAAGGAGCAAATCATCGGCGGCGAGCACGAAGCGTACAAGCTCGAGGTCGCGCGGGTATTTGAGAAAACCATGGAACGGGGACTCTGGCTTCTTGGCATCAAGGCGCCGGAGCGGATGTAGCCGCTTGGAGGGCCAGTTTTGTAAAAGGGAATGCTGCGCGATTGAGAGATTGACTCGACGATCTCCTGAGGTATAGTAGCGGTAAGTACTCATCAGGCTGCGTGTCACTGATGAAGAACGGGGCATACACACGCTAGGGTTTATCCCTACGACCGCTTCGGCGGTTAAGGTTTCTGGCTTTCGCCAAACAAAAGCCTGCCACCCCAGCCTCTCTAACCAAAGCCTTGTTCGCAAGGCCTAAATTCAAAAAGGAGTCTCGCAAATGTCTGGTTGGCTGTATGCGCACTGGCCGCAACTCGTGACGGGTGCGGTAACGACTGTCGCACTGTGCTTCACTGCCTTGCTTGAAGCGATGCTCGAGAATCGCGGACGATCAACATTCTTTATTTCCTTGGTTTCGGTGTTCGTCCTCGCGCTCGGGTTCTTAATTATCGCCCATACAAGGCATCCGGAATGGTCTCTATCCGGCGATTGGTTGGCTCTGCGGCGCCCCGTATCTCTGGCGGATTTTGCCTGGGGGGCGTTGTTAATTCCCGGAGTGCTTTGTTCGATTAAGTTCAACGTCTGGTTTCTTAGGCTGCTGCGCCGTCGATAACGTCACCGGCCCCGAAAGAATCGAGAACTTGTCCGTACGGAAGGCAATCAATTAGAAGCGTATCTCGTTGTCGGGGCAGCCGTCGAGATCGGAAAGTCTTTAGACCCGCGCCAAAGGCGCGGGTCTCTTTTTGCGAGGAATGTAGATTTGCAGCGCAAGAGAACCTATAGACCGCACGCTGTCATTTTAAAAATATCTTAAGCAGCTTTTGCTAGAAACTCCGGATGGCATCCGGCTTTCGCACATACCTTCTTCGCCACAAAACTCTTCTCATCAGCGCTGTTTGTCTTGCGCTCATCTGCGCCTTCGTCGCGAAAGCGTACACCGAGCATCAGTTCCGCGTGGTCTATAGCCTCGACGCGCATAAGAACGACAAGGAGATTATCTCGCTTATCGACCAAGCAACCGAATATGTCTATTTCGCCATCTATACGTTCACCAAAGACGACATCGCCGACGCGCTCGTGCGCGCGAAGAAGCGGGGGTTGATCGTCGAGGGAATCGTCGATCGAGGGCAAGCGGGCGAAAGTTTCGAACAGGGAGTTATCAAAAAGCTCGTTGCGGCCGGAATATTGATCGCGACGCAGGCGCACGAAGACGGCATCATGCACATCAAGGCAATCGTGACGGACGCGGGATATGCGTCGGGCAGCTATAACTGGACGGCAAGCGCGACGAACGCGAACGACGAGCTGCTCGAGATCGGCACGAACGGCTACGTGCATGATCAGTACCTCGGGCTTTTGAAGAAGATCATCGCGGCTAATAAGGGCGGCGCGATACCGGTCGTTTCCGCGGCCAGTACTTCAAATCCGAGAGAAATACGGGGTACGTACGATTATGCGCAGGCGAAGAACCATATCGGGGAATACGCCGCCGTCACCGGCCGCATCGCGAAGGTCTATACCTCAAAAAGCGGCACGATCTTCTTCGACTACTGCTCTTCTTATAAGACGTGCCCCTTCAGTGCGGTCATATTCGCTTCCGCGGCGCGCGAGTTCGCCAACATTAAACAATATCAGGGCAAAACCCTCGTCCTCACGGGCGAGATCAGGGAATACCAGGGCAAGGCCGAGATCGTTATCGAGAGTCCGGAGCAGATTACTGTAAGCAAATAACTTTTATTTAAAGAGAGCAGAATAAAGTTCCAATCGACTTCGGTAAAACGCTTCAAGCACGTTCTCGTGCAACGGGAAGTGTTCGGTCAGGTGGTGATGCCCGCCTTCTCCGGAATCGAAAAGGATATGCGATTCGAGGTAGTGTCTGTAAAATCCAAATCCGAGAGCGTTCCAATCATGCGCATCGATTATCTTCCGGAAAATAAGCGTAAGCTCTTCCTCCCGAGAGAAGACCGTCATGGCTCTATCGGAAGGGGATAATGCTTCGACCGATCCCGTATAGCGCCGCGCCGATTCTTCTATCCCAGGATTCGATGGAACGATGCCAAATGTATTAATGAAATGTGCCAGATACTCCCAATGATCGCCGGGGCCGGAATAATCATCGAACGACATATTGTCCGTTTTCAGCTCCCCGTCTGCCATTTCCTTAAGACGGCTGTCATCTGGATAAAGTCTCATCGCTTCTCGCAGGCTGCTTGCGAATTCGACTGCAGTATATTTCGACAAAATAATGATGTCCTGCGGCACAGCCTGAGTCCAATCCAGGCCCGCAATCTGCGCCACCAGAGTTTTGTAGTTCATTATATTCCTTTTACCTTCCTGAGCGTAACGCTCGGATAGCCGCTGCCTTTCCATGCCTGGGGCTTCTTGACGGAAACTTGAACCGAGCATGCTTGTTTGTGCGCAAGCACAAGATCCATGATTTCGCTTGCCAACCGCTCTACGAGATTAAAGCTCTTCTCCTCGACGATAGTTTTAATCTCTTCCTTCAGGTCGAACCAATGAAATAGTGTCTCGTACATCGTCGCTTGTGCCGGGCAGGTCCGAACAGAGCTCGATTTCGATGTCGATTTCAAACGGCTGAGGAGACGTTCTTTCTTTTTCATAGACGCCGTGGCAACCATGAATACGAGCTCATTCAGGAGAATTTTCACGTAATTTACTCTACTACCAAAGGTTCATTTTGCAATGCTTCTATGCGTTGTTATGCTTTCCATATTGGAATATGGAGTACTCAAAGACAGTCACGGATTCCTACTACAAAGCGAAGAATTCCTTCAATGTTACGGACAAGCGTTCGCTCGAGATTCTCAACGAAATAGGCGTCTCTGGTAAGCGCATCTTGGACTTCGGGTGCGGCGATGGGAGGTACGCGATTCTCTTTCGAGACATGGGCGCGGCGGAAGTCATCGGTATTGATTCGAGCGCAGAAATGATAAGCCGTGCGCGTGAGGCCGCCTCAGATATCAACTTTATTGAAGCGGGCGGGGAGGCGATACCGTTTGAAGACGGATATTTTCAAGTGGTTTTCGCGAATTTCGTACTCCATCATTTTAAAAATGTACAGAGCCCGATTGCGGAGGTCGCGCGCGTTCTTGCGAACGGAGGATACTTCTTAGCAACATTCAATACTTTCGAACTAAGCGATCCTGTTCTTTATAACACCGAGATTCCTTTGCGCCTCGGAGATGAAACGGTTTATACGACTGTCCATAATCTTGCGAAGGCAGATAGCGAAATGCAAGAAGCCCTAGTAAGGGGCGGCTTCGATATTCTCTCGTTTGAAGAGATCAATCATCCGTTCTGCAACTTAGCACCATCTTATGAGTTTAAAAGTGCGGTAATAAAAGTTAAGACGATCATTTGTCTGGCCCAGAAAGTCACGGATTAGAAGCAAAAAACCCCGCATGATACGATAGGGGACTATGGCGGAGCCGCAAGAGAAATCGGAGGTCGCGAAGCGCGAGGAAGAGACGCTCGCGTTCTGGAAAGACGCCCGGATATTCGAGAAGACGCTTGAAAAGCCCGCTCCCAAAGGAGAATTCACTTTCTATGAAGGTCCCCCGACAGCTAACGGGAAACCCGGTATTCATCACATCGAGGCGCGTGCTTTCAAGGACGCGATACCGCGATACAAAACCATGCAAGGCTATCGTGTGGCCCGTCACGCCGGGTGGGACACGCATGGGCTTCCGGTGGAGCTCGAAGTCGAAAAGAAGCTCGGCTTTTCGGGCAAGAAGGATATCGAAACGTACGGCATAGCGGCGTTCAATAAGAAATGCCGGGAGAGCGTATTCAGCTATATCGACGAGTGGGCTCGCTTTACGACGCGCATCGGATACTGGGTCGACCAGAGTAAGGCGTATTTCACCTTCGACCCTTCCTATATGGAGGTGCTGTGGAATATCTTCGCGAAAATCGCGAAGGACGGGCGCGTCTACAAGGACTATAAGGTGGTGCCGTGGTGCCCGCGCGACGAGACGGCTCTTTCTTCCCATGAGCTTGCGCAGGGATATGAAGACGTGAAAGACCTTACGATAACGGCGAAGTTCAAGGCGATCGACCCGCAGAAGAACGGACTCCCTGGGAATACGCACCTGCTTGCATGGACCACGACGCCGTGGACGCTTCCGGGGAACGTCGGACTCGCGGTGGGTGGCGATATCACGTACGGCATATACGAGAAGGACGGCGAGAATCTCGTCGCCGCGACCGCGCTTGCGGAAAAACTGGGCCTTGGGAAACCGGCCGCCGAGCTTGCGGGAACGGTATTGACCGGGCTTCAGTACGAGCCGCTCTATCCGTTTGCGAAGGAGCTCGCGCCGGAGAGCGAGAAGCCGCGATTCGGTGCGGCTTTCAAAGTCTATGCTGCGGATTTCGTCACGACCACGGACGGCACCGGCATCGTGCATACGGCCGTTATGTACGGACAGGAAGACTTCGACCTTGGGAATCAGGTCGGTCTCCCGAAGGTCCATCTCGTGAATCCCCAAGGCAGGTTCGTGTCGGGTACCGGATTCCTCGAAAACCGGTTCGCTGCGGACGAAGACGTCGCAGTCGATATCGTCAAAGATCTTGCCGCGCGCGGACTCCTGTTCGCAAAGGGCAAGTACGAGCACTCGTATCCCTTCTGCTGGCGCTGCAAGACCCGTCTCATCTATTACGCGCGCGATTCGTGGTATATCCGCATGCAGGACCTGCGCGGAACGCTCGTCGAAGAAAACAACAAAATAGGCTGGGTACCGGCGCATATCCGCGAAGGAAGAATGGGGGAGTGGCTCGCGAACGCGAAGGACTGGGCGATATCGCGGGAACGGTATTGGGGCACTCCTCTGCCGGTGTGGCGAAGCGAAAATGGGGAGGAGCAGGTTGTCATCGGCTCCATCGAGGAGCTTAAGGCGCGGACGAAGAAAAGCGGGAATACATATTTCGTGATACGGCACGGCGAAGCCGAGAATAACGTCAAAAATATTCTCAGCAGCGTATTTCCCGGAACTTGCCACCTCACAGAGCAAGGAAGGACAGACGTACAGCGTGAAGCTGACAGGCTTACAACACAAAAGATTGATCTGATTGTCGTTTCTCCGCTCCTGCGAACGCGCGAGACCGCCGATATCGTTGCGCGCACGCTTAATCTTCCAGAATCCTCGGTTGTCGTTGATGAACGCTTTCGTGAATTCGACACCGGTACCTTCGAAGGCAAACCGCGCACTGAATTCTGGGCTGCGGTACCTACCATGGAAAGCTGGATGCAAGAAACTCTTTTGGGAGGGTTTGAATCATTCGTTTCCATAAAGCGACGTGTCGGTGAGGCGCTGTACGCTCTCGAGCGAGACTATAGCAGCAAAAACATTCTTATCGTTACGCATGATGCGGCGGCGCAGGCTCTTTTTGACGTTGCCTCCGGCAAATCGCGCGCGGAAATTCTCGCATATCAAGTCGAGAATGATTTTATCGAACATGCTAAGGCTAAGAAGTTTGATTTCGTTCCGCTCCCGCACAACGAAGACTACGAGCTCGATTTGCATCGTCCGTATATCGACGACGTCGTGCTTCTGTCCGACAAAGGCACGGAGCTTCGGCGCGTGAAGGAAGTAATGGATGTGTGGTTCGATTCCGGAGCGATGCCGTTCGCCCAAGGCGCGAATGAGAAAGGCGGCGCATCGCTTTCCGAATATCTGTCGGGTATCGCATATCCCGCCGATTACATCTCCGAAGCGATCGACCAGACGCGCGGCTGGTTCTATACCCTGCTTGCGGTCGGGACGCTCATGGAGCGCGGTACCGCGTATAAGAATGTCATCTGCCTCGGACACCTGCTTGATGCGAACGGACAGAAGATGAGCAAGAGCAAGGGCAATGTCGTCGAGCCGTTCGCCGAGATGGAAAAATGGGGCGTCGATGCGCTCCGGTTCTGGATGTACAGCGTGAACCGGGCGGGGGATTCGAAGAACTTCGACGAGAAGACGGTCAAGGAGGCGGTGCGCACTCTCAACTGGTTCGAGCAGAGTGCTCGTTTCTACGCTCTCTTCAAAGGCGAGACTCAGCATGCGGAAGGTACCCTGCAGCCGACAGATGTCTGGATGAACGCCCGGACGGCCGCTACGGCGCGTGAGGTTACGGAAGCGCTCGATGCGTACGAGCTGTATGACGCGACCCGTTCGGTATCAAGACTCTTCGAAGACCTTTCCCAATGGTACGTGCGGCGCATACGCGATCGCGTAAAGGACGGCGACGTCGCCGCGCTTAAGGTGCTGCGCGAGACGCTCCATACCGGAGCCCTGCTCCTGGCTCCGTTTGCGCCGTTTCTTGCCGAGGACGTATTTAAAACCGTCCGAAGCGAAAGCGATCCGGAAAGCGTGCACCTCGCTGACTGGCCTTCCGCAGCCGCCACGCCCGACGCCCGACTTATCGAAGACATGGCACGAGTGCGCTCGCTCGCGTCAGAAGCGCTCCAGCTTCGCCAGAAGGCCGATATGAAAGTGCGCCAGCCGCTCGCAAAGCTCTTTGTTCCGGGAGAACTGTCGTCCGAACTCGCGAAAATCCTTGCGGAAGAGGTGAATGTGAAGGAGGTGGTGACGGGAGCCGCCGGAATCTCGCTCGACACCGCGCTTACGCCCGGCCTCATTGCCGAAGGGGACGAGCGCGCGTTTACCCGCGCGGTGGCGGAGGCGAGGAAATCCCTCGGGCTTTCCCCGCAGGACGCCGCGCAGGCGGTGAAGGCCGAAGACGGCCCGTATGCGGCGGAGCTGTCGACCGGCACGGTGCGGTTCCGCCTGGACAGAAATGCGGCATAAGTACGGGACATCCGCTATCGTGCTCGCGCGCGCTCCGCTCTCCGAAGACAGCGCCCTCGTTACCCTCCTTACGACCGACCTCGGCCTCGTGCGCGCCCGTGCCCAGGGACTCAGAAAGCCGGGTGCGAAGCTTGCCGCCGCGCTCCAAACTCTTTCGGAAAGCGAAGTCATACTCGTTCGCGGAAAGGATGCCTGGCGGTTGTCGGGCGCGGTCCTGTCCCAAAACCGCTTCCAGGCCATGCCGCACGGCGCGCGCCTTAGGGCGGCCCGCGTTTCCGGCCTTATCCTCCGTCTCGTCGCGGGGGAGTCGGCCGACCCCGCTCTCTACGCGGTCTTCTCGGGTTTTCTTGAAGCGCTCGCATCGCGTCCCGAAAGCGAGCATGATGCTGCGGAGTGTCTTGCGGCACTCCGCATACTTCGGGCGCTCGGGCTCGATGCGGGAGCCGAAGCACCCGGCGCATTCGGCTCCGCGGAACTGGCAGCCATTAGCGCCAATCGCAGTTCCGTTGTGTCCCGCATCAACCGGGGCCTTACGGCATCGGGGTTATGAATAAGGTTTTCAATATAGGTTTCAATAAATCCGGCACAACCTCTCTTACCCGCGCATGCGAGGTGCTGGGTTTCCGGTCTCTTCACTGGTTGTACGAGGACAGGAGGCTGTGCGATGTTATTGAGGAAGAGAAGAGCCGAAACCGGCGTTTCTTCGAGTCTTTGGAAGACTATAATTTCTTTTCTGATTTCAACGGCAAATATTATTTCAGGGAACTGGACGAACAATATCCGGGAAGCAAGTTTATCCTCACTATCCGTGATCTCGAAGGCTGGCTTGATAGCAGGGAGAAACACGTCATCCGAAACCAGCGGGATCCGGATTACAAGCACGACTGGCTGACCGTGGACCGGAAAGCGTGGGCCGAAGACTATTGGAGATACCAGGCAGAACTCGATGCGTATTTCAAAGACCGGTCCGGCGATTCTCTTATCATGAATATAGCCGGAGGCGACGGATGGGATACGCTCGCCCCCTTTCTTGGGAAGGAAATTCCAACGGTTCCATTTCCGGTTGAAAACAGGGCTGCCAGCTTTGAAAATATTACATAAGTACCTTATGGACGCATGCGCTATACTCATACCGTATGCCCCCTGAAGAAGATGAAAGCAGCCTCGAGCGCGCCCGCAAGAAGCTCTATGCGCCCCAGATGGATATCGAGGCGCCGCGCCCGGACTTTCGCGGCCGGGATGCGCGCGATCTGCCGCACGCGTGGGAAGATGCGCCCGAAGTCATAAGAGATACGCACCGGCCTATGCGCTTCGCGACCAAATTCTTCATCTTCGCCCTGGTCTTTTTCATCGTCGCTGCGGGTGCCGCCGCATATCTGTTCCTTTCCGGAAGCCGCAGCGTCTCGGCCGATAACATCGCGATAGCGCTCCAGGGTCCCACATCGGTCGCCGGGGGAGACACGGTTCCGCTTTCGGTCACCGTCACGAACAGGAACCCGGTCGCGGTTACGAACGCCATCCTCACGATCGATTTTCCCGAAGGGACGCGCTCCGCGGACAACGTGCTTACGCCGCTCCCGCGCTACAGCGAGAACCTGGGCGCGCTCGCCCCGGGCGCTTCCGTTACGCGCTCGGTCAAGGCGGTCATCTTCGGGAAAGGGGGCGACCAGGTAGCGCTGCCCGTCACGCTTTCGTACGGCGCGCAGAATTCGAACGCGACGTTCATAAAGCAGTCATCGTACAGCCTCGCCATCTCGACGGCGCCGATCTCGGTTTCGGTTGCGACGCTCTCGGAAGCGGTATCAGGGAAGCCCATCACGCTCAATGTGACCGTGCGCTCGAACGCGACGACTCCCGTTTCGGGTGTGCTTCTCCAAGCCGCCTATCCGTTCGGCTTCAGCGTTTCCTCGACCAGCATCGCTCCGGAAGGCAATACATTCCCGCTCGGGACCCTTCAGCCGGGGGACACGAAGGAAATCAAGATCACCGGCATGCTCGCGGGAGGGCAGGGAGATACCCGCATTTTCCGCTTTACGGTCGGTACCGGAAGCCCGACGAACGCGCAGGCGCTCTCGCTCGCCTATATGACGCAGGACGCGACGGTGAAGATAGCGGCGCCGTTTCTTGCGACCACGCTTACGCTTAACGGCAGCACATCGACCCAGAGCACCGCGTCCGCCGGAGCTCCGATACAGGGCCGCGTGTCCTGGAAGAACGCGCTGTCGACCGCGATCACGAACGCGAGCATCGAGATAGCGCTTTCGGGCGCCGCGCTCGATCCCGGGAGCGTGCGCGTCGACCGCGGCTTCTTCCGCTCCGCCGACAACACGATCGTCTTCAACGGCCAGACCGATCCTTCGCTCTCTTCGCTTTCTCCGGGAGAATCCGGTATCGGCTCGTTCAGCTTCTCGACGCTTTCGGAAGGAAATCTCCGCAACCCGACGCTCACGCTCACTACTTCGGTCGCCGGAACGCGCGTCGGGGAATCCTCGGTTCCCGAAAGCGTGTCGTCGACGATGGTGAGCACCATACGGCTCGTGACCGCGCTCACGCTCGATTCCTACGGGCTCTACACGGCCGGGCCGTTCCTCAACATGGGACCCTTTCCGCCCGTGGCCAACAGCGAGACTACCTACACGATCGTCTGGAACGTGAAGAACAGCGCGAACGCGCTTGCGGGCGCGAGCGTCTCGGCGACGCTGCCGCCCTATGTACGCTTCACCGGCGCGACCTCTCCCGCCGACGGTTCCGTTTCCTATAACCCGTCGTCCCGCACCGTTACCTGGAGCGCGGGCGACATAGCCGCAGGCGCCTCGGCTCAGGCGATGTTCCAGATCGGCTTCACGCCAAGCGTCAACCAGCGCGGGGGAAGTCCGGTCTTGGTAAACGCGCCGACGATCACGGGCGTCGACCGTTTCGCGCAGGTGACGGTCACGGGACAGGGAAGCGTCGTCACGACGCAAATGGACCGCGATCCGGCGTACCGTCCGGACACGTCGGACGTGCAATAATCCGCGGCTTTGCTATAACGGATTCGATATGGAGGCTGCGGACAAGATGGAGAAGATCGTGTCGCTCGCGAAGCGCCGGGGGTTCGTGTATCCGAGCTCCGAAATCTACGGCGGTTTCGCCGGGGTCTACGATTTCGGCCCTCTCGGCGTCGAACTCGAAAACAACCTGAAAGCGCAGTGGTGGAGAAAGATGGTATACGATCGGGACGATATCGTCGGCCTCGATGCGGCGATCTTCATGAATCCGCGCGTCTGGGAAGCGAGCGGCCATACGAAAGGCTTCTCAGACCCGATGGCGGAGTGCAAGGTGTGCAATACGCGCATACGGGTTGATAAGGCGCTCGAATCGATAGGAATCGTGGCTGACGAGAAGATGAGCGAGGACGAGATAAACAAGCTCTTCGACGCGCACCGGGCGGAAATCGCGTGCGAGAAGTGCGGGAGCCACGATTTCTCTCTGGCGCGAAAGTTCAATCTGCTCGTGAAGTCGAATCTCGGCGACTTCACCGAACAGGGCAGCGCCCCGGCATATCTTCGCGGAGAGACATGCCAGGGCATTTACGTGGACTACAAGAACGTGCTCGACTCGAACCCCATGAAATTGCCGTTTGGCATCGCGCAGATCGGCAAGGCGTTCCGGAACGAAATATCGCCGCGGCAGTTTCTCTTTCGCGGGCGCGAGTTCGAACAGATGGAAATGCAGTATTTTACGCGTCCGGAGCAGGAGATGTCCGAGTACGAGAAACTCAGGGAGTACCGATGGAATGCGATCCTCGAACTGGGATTTGACGCGGACAATCTTCGCTGGAAACGGCATGAGAATCTCGTGTTCTATGCGAAAGACGCGTGGGATATCGAATATCGTTTCCCGTGGGGGTTCGACGAGCTCGAGGGTATTCACGCGCGCGGCGATTACGACCTTACGCAGCACTCGAAAGGAAGCGGGAAGTCGCTCGATTACTTCGACGAAGAAAGCGGCACCCGCTTCATCCCGCACATCATAGAATCCTCGGGAGGTGTCGGGCGCCTGTTCTTCGCGATTCTTCTCGATGCGTATCAGGAGGACGAACTTGGCGGAGAAAAGCGGATACGTCTCGCGCTCTCGCCGAAGGTCGCGCCGGTGAAAGCGGCGGTCTTTCCGCTCCTCAAAAACAAGCCGGAACTCGTCGAAAAGGCGAGGGAAGTGCGCGCGGCCCTTAAGAAGATCCATCCGGCAATCGCCTGGGACGATAACGGCAACATCGGCAAGCGCTACCGGAGGCAGGACGAGATCGGAACGCCCTGGTGCGTGACAATCGACTTCGATACGCTCGGGGAGATGCCGGAACTTAAGGACACCGTGACGCTTCGCGACCGGGATACCGGAGCGCAGGAGCGCCTTACGGTCGGGCAGGTTGCCGAGAGACTAAGGGCAACGCTTTCATAAGCAGAAGAACCTCTTGCACTTTCTACAAGCAGCGCTACTCTGCTGCTCAGAGGCTCGGCCCGCATCCTGCGTGCCAAATCGGGAGATTGCTCATGAACAAGATATTCGCGGCTGCCCTCATGGCAACCGGTCCTTTGTACTTTTACGTCACCAGCTCCCTGTTTCATGTCAATGTGCTCGCCCAGCAGAATAGGGTGATGGGTATTGTATTCTTGCTTGCGGTCGGCATGGGCATCCTGCAAAAGATGAATAAAATGCAGGCAACCATTGCGGCGCCTTCGGCAGTCTTTGCGGCCGCGGGCACCGTCATGCTTTTCCTCGGCGGTTCTTGGGTGATCGGCGTCGCGAGTACCGCAGCCACACTGCTTCTTCTGCTTTACGTCTCGGACTTCGGCTATCCGCGCAGCGTGAACGCGATCGAACACCCGGTCCTCCACTTGGGGGCGACGACGATTTCGCTCACCATGCCCGCGCTCGTGCTCCTCTCCGCAGGCCTCGGAGCTAATCCGGGATTCGGATTTCTGTCTGTCGTCCTTGGGGTGGTTGCGCTCTTCATGTCGCCCGACGACAGGCTCCCCGACGAGCAGCTTGGCGCTGCGGCACGCTGAAGGAGTGCCGGAAACGGAAACTCAGGGCGCTCCATTCGGAGCGCCCTTTGTGTTACTATTCCGCCATGGATAAGCAGTTCTCGATCACCATCACCCCGGGAACGATGCTCATGGCGCTCGTTATCGCCGCGGGCGCCTATGCCCTCTGGACGCTCAAGGGCCTCGTGCTTCTCCTCATTACCGCCGTCGTCCTCGCCTCGGCGATACGCCCCGGCGTGCATTTCTTTATGCGGTACCGCTTCCCGCGCGTGTTGGCGGTCCTTGCCATGTATCTCATCGTGTTCGGCGCGGTGTTCATCGTGCTGTTTTTCTTCTTCCCGCCGATACTCGACGAGGCGGGCGGCTTCTTCTCAAGCGTCCCGCACTATCTTGAGAGCGTGAATCTTCCCGCTTCGCTCACCGACCAGGGCGGGGGAGGCAACGTGCTTGGCGAGCTGCTCGCGCTTCGCGACGGGCTTGCGGCCGGTTCCCAAGGCGCGATCAATCTTCTTGCCGCGTTCTTCGGCGGCGCGTTCTCGCTCTTCCTCGTTATCGTCCTCTCGTTTTATTTCTCCGTGCAGGAGTCGGGCGTCGAGGATTTCATACGCCTCATCACGCCGGTCTCGAAGGAGCAGTATGTCGTCGGCCTCTGGCGGCGTTCGCAGCAGAAGATCGGCCTCTGGATGCAGGGACAGCTTCTCATGTCGCTTCTCGCAGGCATTCTCGTCTATCTCGGCCTCCTCATTCTCGGCGTTCCCTATGCTCTGCTTCTTGGCATCTTCACGGCGATGTGCGAAATCATCCCGGTCTTCGGCTCCTTCATCGCGGCGGTTCCGGCGATCGTCGTCGCCTGGACATTCGGCGGGACGCCCCTTGCGTTCATTGTCGCCGGGCTCTTCGTCGTCGTGAACCAGTTCGAGGCGAACCTCATCTACCCGCTCGTGGTGAAGAAGATCATCGGCGTGCCGCCGCTCCTCGTCATCGTCGCCCTTATCGCGGGCGGGGAACTCGCCGGGTTCCTCGGGGTTTTCCTCTCGGTCCCGCTCGCGGCGATTCTCCAGGAGTTCGTGAGCGACATTGACAAGGCGCGCAGGGAGCGCGCGCGCCTTGCGGCATAAATGGCGAGATACGTAACGACAACGATTCCGTACGTGAATGCCGATCAGCATATCGGCTTCGCGCTCGAGCTTGTGCAGGCCGACGCGCTTGCGCGTTTCTGGCGGCTTTCTGGCGAAGAAGTATTTTTCTCGACTGGAACCGACGAGCACGGGCAAAAGATATTCCAGTCAGCCGAAAAAGTAGGACAGGATGTGCAGGCCTACGTCGACGACTATGCGGGACGGGTACGCTCGCTTAGGGAGACGCTCGCACTCACTAACGACGGGTTCATGCGGACGACGAGCCCCGAGCATATCAGGGCTGCCGAGGAGATGTGGAAGCGGTGCGAGGCAGCGGGGGATATATATAAGAAGGCCTATGTTGGCTGGTATTGCGTCGGATGCGAAGCGTACAAGACGGAAAAGGAGCTGGCCGACGGGCATTGCGTGCTCCACCCAAATCTCGAGCTCCAGGAGATTTCGGAAGAAAATCATTTCTTTAGATATTCAAAGTATCAGGACCGCCTGATCGAGTACCTCGCCCGTCCGGATGTCGTAATTCCTGAGTGGAGGAGGGAGGAGGCGCTCAGCTTCGTGAAAGGAGGGCTCGAGGATTTCAGTATCTCGCGCGAGAAAGCGCGGCTTTCGTGGGGGGTTCCGGTTCCGGGAGACGATACGCAGGTTATGTACGTCTGGTTCGACGCTCTTACGAACTACATCTCGGCGCTCGGATGGCCCGGAGACGCGGACGGCAATTTCAAGAAGTTCTGGGAGGAAGGACAAACGCTCCAGACGGCAGGGAAGGATCAGGTGCGATTCCAGTCGCTTATGTGGCAGGCGATGCTCTTTTCGGCCGGCATTAAGAACACCGATCAGGTCTTCTATCACGGATTCATAAATTCCGGCGGGCAGCGGATGAGCAAGAGTCTCGGGAATGTCATAAGCCCGGGCGAGCTTGTTGCGAAATACGGTACGGACGCCACCCGCTACATGCTGCTTCGGCACGTGCATCCGGTTGAAGATTCCGATGTCACGTGGGAGCGGCTTGATGAGTGGTATACCGCGAATCTTACGAACGGCCTCGGGAACCTCGTCGCGCGTGTGATGAAGCTTGCCGAGACGCACCTTCCGGAGCCGGTCGCGCGTCCTGCCCCGTCGGAAGCGTTTCCGAAAGAATATATTGATGCGTTCGCAGCTTTCCGTTTCGATCAGGCGCTCGATTACATATTCGCGCGCATACAAGCTGCCGACGAACGCATCACGGCCGAAGAGCCGTTCAAGCTCGTGAAGAACGATCCGGAAAAGGGAAGAGCGATCATTGCCGGGCTCGCCGCCGAGCTCTATTGGATTGCCCGTTTCCTCAGTCCTTTCATGCCGTCGACGAGCGAGAAAATAAAAGAGGCGGTTACGGAAAATAAGAAACCGGAGAATCTGTTTCCGAGGCTTGGGTAAGCGAGGGCGTTGCGTGATCCTTGACACTAGGTCAAGGCGGTAGTATATACGCCCCATGGATTTGCTGATAGATACCTATGGCAGCTTCATCGGCGCGACGGGCGAGCGTATTACGGTCAGTCTCCCGGTTCCGCGAAAGCCGCTTGGGGGTGGCAGGCGTCGCAAGCGGGGAACTGCGGTAAAGCTTCTCCGGGTTAAGAAGGAGTATCCGGTCCGGCGGCTTGCTAAGATCGTCATACTCCGTCCGTCCTCCATTTCCATGCATGCGGTGCAACTCGCGCTCGAGCACGAAGTCGATATCGTCTATCTCGGCGCATTTGGGAAACCCGTCGGGCGCATTTTCTCAAGCGACCCGAAGGGGCTCGCGACATTGCGCCGCGCACAGCTTACGACTTCCTCCGATCCGGCTAAATCCTTCGAACTTGCGCGTACCTTCGTTGTCGGTAAGTGCCGCAACCAAATCCGCTTTATGCGCCATCTTGCCGACCGATACGGTGCGGAGAATGCGAAGGAGCGGATGCAGGCGGAGGCGGTTTTTGAGTCGATAGCGAAGCTGCTTCCGAGCAACCGGGTGAACGAGGAACTGCTTGGCCTTGAAGGATCCATTGCAGAGCGCTATTGGCAAGGCATGAAATCGCTTTTTAAGTTCCCGGGCCGGATACCGCAAGGCAGGGACAAGTTCAACAGCGCTCTTAATTACGGATACGGCATCCTCTATAACGAAGTCGAGCGGGCGTGCCTTTATATCGGTCTCGACCCGTATCTCGGACTTTATCATTCCGAGCGTTACGGCAAGCCCGCGCTCGTCCTCGATCTGGTCGAAGAGTTTCGGGTCCCCGTCGTCGACGCTGCAGTCATGCCGCTCTTCATTTCTCAGGAACTTGGCAAGCGCGGCGATTTCGAGCAGGTAAGCAAGATCGAATATCGGCTTTCTGCGCAAGGAAAGAGCAAGGTGGTTGAGGCGGTGCTTAAGCGCCTCGAGTCGAAAGTCCTCCATCACGGGAAACGCCGTACGCTCCGCAATACCATTACGGAACAGAGCGAGCTCTTAAGCCGGGTATTTCTTGAAAAAGCGCCCTTATATGTGCCGTTTGAATATGCGGCACCATGAATGATCCATGCTTCCTTGCAATAGTCGCCTGGAGAACCGCCAATCGGCAGCGCCAGATCCGCGCGGAAAAGTTATCAAAGGACTATGGTTTATCCGCACTTCAACAGACTCTCTACGTCGGACGCCTTTCCTTTAAGGAGCGCCGGGAATTTGAAATGAAGATGCGATCGCTATTCACGGGAAAACGGGATCGGCTGCATCTATTTTCTTCCTGCAAATCATGCGCACTTAATTCAACTGCCGATGCCGTTATCGGGGAGTATTATAAGATCAAGTCCTTTGAGATTGTCTAGTAATTCGCGTTACCGCTCAATATACACGGACTCCTGCAGGATCGTTCGTAAAAAGGAGGTTGTGCAACCTTAGTTGACCCGAGCGGTCTTTAGCCGTACGAATCAGTCACCGATTGGGGCTCGGTCCAGCCAATGATCCACGCTGATAATGAACGGCCGTCTGCCGCTCCTAGTGGTCTGCTGCCAGAAGGAAGGCATTAAATTGTTATGCAGGCGATTGGGTCAACGGACGGCGACGCCACTGAGGAAAGGCAACGGCCAGCCTCACCATTCAAAGAACTTGTGTTGGTGGATTATCCACATACAAAATATTGGGGATACGAAGGCGCTCGTGGTACGTTAAGAACAGGGCTGATTCGTTACAGGGGAGCCCTAGGCGGCCCCGTTCCAGGAAGTCAAGTCCATGAGCTTGATTTTGATCCCCGTGTTGGAGTTTATACCCGCCGGGCTGGAACTGAGGGCAACATCCTGCTCACCGAAATTGGAGGTTGCGCTATGCGTCACAAAAAGACGAAGAGTTCTGCACGGCCCAAGTCCAAGGCGACGGCCTCCAGAACTGATCTTACTGCGCAAGTCGCTAAGCGTCTTTCGCCAATGCTCAAGGCAATTGAAAGTCGAGAACAAGCCAACCAGATTTCTCCTGACCGTCGGCGTATCCCGTTCACAGTGTGACGTACGCGGATATTCAGTTAGATCACATGGGCGAGCGCTACCAAGTACTCAAGTACAATCGAGAGAACTTGGTAGCGCTTTTTGTTGCCGGAGCATTTAAACCTAGACTGGAGCAAATTGCACAAAAGCCCCAGGTCATTTTTCTAGCTCGTTACTGTGAAGCCGCGAAAATCGAAACTCTTGTATTTGAGCGCGACTACATCGACAAGCATTTCGCCGAAGATCATACAGGATACTACGCGAGATGCCACGCGAACTATCCGAAAGAATGTTCACGAATTCACTTTTTTCGGCAACCGTTCGATAAAGATATGGTCGAAGCGCTTTTCGTTTCGGGCCGCGGTGAGTGTAGGTTCGACGTCTTGGGATATCACGGCTTTGTAGTTGTCAAACCTCTTCCCGAAACCATCATTGGGCGAACGTGTTTGGCGCCGGTTGGGAGTAATCCATCGAGTCGCTTCCTCACTGAGCGCGGATATGTACCAAATCTTTTCGGCATAGATCTGCCTGTACGTGCGCTGCCTTTTCAAGAACAAGACCGAGAGGTTGGCGCATGCGCTACCAGCGCTCTGTGGACTACACTGCATGGCACGGCGAATTTGTATGACAATCCAATCTTATCACCTATTGAAATAACCAAACGAGCGTTTGCTTCGCTGCCAACAGCTGGCCTAGCTCTCCCGAACGACGGCTTGGATATCGATCAAATGGCTGGCGTTTTGCGCAATGTCGGTCTCGAAGCGGATTTGTTTATGACGCCCGAGCGAGCCAATATCCAAGCCGCAGCAAATGCATTCTTGAGGGGCAATATTCCGATCATTCTGAGTTTTGACTTCAACTTAGAACGCTCCAAGAAAAGCAAACGAGCATTTCACGCGGTCGCACTCAGCGGCCTTGGGCCCACAACTGGTCCCATAGTACCCGAACCTCGCACGGGTTTTCTTCTACGGGCGACGCGCATAACCAAACTGTATGCGCATGACGACGGCATCGGCCCATACTCTGAGATCAAGCTGAGCGGCCCATCTAACATCATAACGACAACTTGGTCTCGAAAGCGTGGGACGAAGATAACCCGTGCTCGCGCGGATTTGTGTCTCGTGCCGCTCTATAGCAAAATTCGCGTCCGATTTGACGACGTGTACGATGCTATCCTGGCATTTGATCATATTTTAGAGATGCTTAAAAAATTATCGAGCAATAGTGATATGGCTCGTTTCGAGTGGGACATATTTTTGAATGGCCCAAGCGATCTGAAACGCGAGATTGTTTCGCGCTCCTCCCTAAGCAAGATAGTCCGCAAGAGCCTCCTGACAGCGAATTTTCCTCGATTCTTTTGGCGTGCAGTTGCTATGGTCGATAACGAAGCCAAGCTGGAATTTCTGTTTGATGCTACGGATTTGCGGCAGGGGCGGAAGTTTCTGCACGAAATATTCTATGACGAGCGAGTGGAGGGAAGCATTCGTTTTATGGCGAAGTTAATACAAGCAGACAAACTGGAAAAAATCCCGAATCTTACGAGAACGTTGTTCAACGATCTTTCGTTGGTGCGGGAGCAACTGAACTGATTTGAACTAGCAACTGCTGTATCTGTATGCGGAACAGCAATGTGCGAAGGCTGGTATCTCATTATTTCACCAGCCTGTCCGATGTTCTGTCGTTTGTGCAGGCCCCGACCTGATTTGCGAAAGGATACATACAGTGATGGACGCTAAGAGGCCAGCCTTTGGCATATTCGAAGGTGGCGGTGCTAAGGGCATAGCGCATATTGGTGCTTTGGAGGGTGCCGCGAAGAATGGGCTCGCCTTCGTAGGTGTAGCCGGGGCGTCAGCTGGCGCGATCGTGGCAACGCTAGTCGCGGCGGGATACAGTGCTTCGACTTTGATGAATCCCGACATTAGGGATCAAAATATTCTCAGCCTACATAACTTGACCCCCGTAACGTTATTGGGGGCTGATGATTGGCGTAGATTTGTTCGCCTCCGCCAGGGACTTCGATGGGCATTGTCCGCTACGGCGTTGGGGGGTGTATTATTGTCTTTTTTAACAGCTCCCCTAGTTACGTTTGGAATGCTGCGCATATGGCGGCACTTAGGCTTTTTCACCACAACGCCCATTCGTGAATTCATCAACACAGTTCTTCGAGAACGTATGCGGGAATTATATGCCGCAAATGGTCGTGATCACGATGGAGTGCCTGATCGAATTCGGTTCGCTGACCTGAACTATGAGGAATTTAACGAGTTGTCGCCTTTGAAGATCGTGGCCACCGAGATCAACTCGGGTTCTCTCATGGTTTCCTGCAGGATCGTTCGTAAAAAGGAGGTTGTGCAACCGGCATTACGCGATTGTGCTTTATCGAAAAAGAGATGGGGCCGGTCGGCGCGATTTCGATGCTCTCGTCCCTCGTCGCCGAAACCGGATTGCCCGCCTGCATCTATCGCGAGACGCGTTGGGCGAAGGGCGTAGCAATAACGGCAGACAAACCGCTTTCCGGTGATCGCATCTTGATGGTCTATGACTTGATAGTAACGGGCGCTGGTATTGGCGCTGCTGCGGATATAGTCCACGAGATTTCGGGCGCGACTACGCATGCCGCTGTGGTACTATGTGGGTATGGTCCCCATCGCGAAAGCATAAGGACGGACCGTGGCCAGGATATTCGCGTCGAAGCCTTAACCTGGGAAACCGACGTACGCGGCCCGATTCTTGAAGGGCTTTCTCCCGATCAACACGGGGCTGAGACCGATGGGTCGCAACCCTGTGAAGAAACAGGAGAAAATCATATGAAAAAGAAGCACGCGGGAATCCCGCCAGGCGACTATAACCGGCAAAATTTGCCGCCCATATCAGAAGCTGCTAACGAGATAGTGACAGCGATTCGTTCAGCTTCCCAACAAGCGGAGAAACCTGAAGACGCTCGTTCGGGATTTGGACGGTTTCTAAAGATCAAGCGGGACCCTAAAACGGTGCTCGGAATTCGGAGACCTTCAAGACCGCGGTAGCGGCATCAGCGTTGCAATTTGGCATTTTGCCTACTTTAAGGCCCCGGCTATGGGGCCTTTTCATTGATGGCTAATAGGAAGCGATCATGGCGCTCGTAGATTTTGACCTCAAGACCGCGCTAGGTGCCGATACATCTGAATCGGTACAACGGTTTGCAGTTTATTTGCCTAACCAAGATCGCGATCAGAAGCCTGTTGAAAATTTTGACAAATGGGTCGATAGCGCCATGGAAATTATGGTGCGGATCAATGGCGGTGTAACCCAATTGCCGCTCGCCGCTGGGCGTTTCCGCGTGAAAAATGAGGACGGTTCCGAACGGATCGTCGGCGAGAATACAGTAGTAGTGTATTCCTATCTATTTGAGCCCGACGATTTTGTGCGTGAGTTTGACAAAATCAAGCGGTTCATTGACACCTTTGGAAAAATTACCAACCAGAAATCTGTGATGGTTGAATTTTCAGGCCTTGAGCCTTCGGACGATGATCCCGAAAGTTTGGTGTATTGCACCGATGCTTACATGATAAGCAAATACCCCAAAGCAGTTGCTATTGAACCGTGGAAGGACCCGACGCAGTTTCTTCCCGAAGGGTTCGTGCCGGTCCGGTGACAGTAACATAAATCGCCATTGACTTAACTCAACGTCGTCACGACGGCGAGTGTCGCGCATATTCAATGGCAGATTGGACGGTATCAGTACTCATACTCCTGCAGGATCGTTCGTAAAAAGGAGGTTGTGCAACTCGTTGCTGACCCTTCAACACATGCGCTTATGGCGGACGACGACACTACCGGGTCGGACTTTGGGCCGGTAGACGATCTGCGGGACGCAAACTTTGTTCCTGCACTCATGGCTGTCTCAAGCGCTGACGGCAAGACGCCTGTGGTGCTCTACGCCAATAGTGCCGGGGAATTACTCGTACAAAGTACCTGATTATGGCTGATGCTTACCGAGACCAGAACGATGTTCCAACGCTGATAGCAGCTTCAAGCGCTGACGGCAAGACGCCTGTGCGTCTATATGCAGACCCGACGACGCACAGGCTTCTTATAGACCTCCCCGGAGGAGGAGGTACGGTTACATCCGTTGACGCTACGGTACCGACAGGACTTACGGTATCCGGCGTACCGATCACTACTTCCGGAACGATCGCTATAGCGCTCCAAAGCGGCTATGTTATTCCTACGACTGCTTCCCTTGCTACCTATGTTGTAGGCCCGGCTTCAGCAACTGATAACGCCGTGGCCCGCTTCGACACTACCACTGGTAAGCTGATCCAGAACTCGGCAGTGCTTATTGCTGACACCACTGGCATCATTTCCGGTACCCAGGGTGTAACCTTCTCGGGTTCAACTTCCGGTACCATCGCCCTCGTCCCTACGGCAATCGCTGGAACTAACACCATTACCCTTCCGGCGTCCACGGGTACCGTCGCTCTTACAAGCGATATACCGAGTAATGTAGTCACCGCTGCCGCCACTTTTGCCACAGATGAATCTATACTTCGGTCCGATGGTACTTCGCGCGGCGCACAAGCAACATCCACCAATGCAACCTTGACCGACGCCGGAGCTTTGACGTTGGCATCGCTGGCAACTGCGGCTGGCTTTGCTCCTACCTCTTCAACTGCTACCGGTAATCGCCTCTACCTTCCTACAACCAATACGCTTGGTCTGGCTATCAACGGAACAGGAACGATACAACTTACCTCCTCCGCTCTTTCCCCGGTCACGAATGATATTGCCGCTCTTGGGACGACCGCGCTTGGATGGGCCGATCTCTTTAGTGCTACTGGTTTTACCTGGAACATTAGTAACGGTAACTGGGTTGCAACGCACACCTCAGGAGTGCTTACCGTTGGAACAGGAGATTTGAGAATCTCGGTTGCAGGCACAAACGCTGACAGTGTCGTGACTAACAATGGTACACAGACTCTTGCAAATAAGAGAAATACTCCACGCATAACGACGATTGTTTCTTCGGCAACCCCTACAGTGAATAGCGATGGGTGCGACGCCGTGACGATTACTGCTCTTGCGACCGCGATCACGTCGATGACGACAAATCTCTCCGGTACACCCACGAACTTCCAGACGCTCATCTTCAGGATCAAAGACGACGGTACGGCCCGGGCGATTACCTGGGGGGCGTCGTTCGTGGCAGAAGGCACGGCGTTGCCAACCACGACGGTTATATCCAAGGTTCTGACGGTAGGCTTTATCTATGACTCGGTAAAAGCGGCGTGGGGCTGTGTTGCGTCTCAACAAGAGACTTAGAAGATTAACGGAAACCTGCAGGATCGTTCGTAAAAAGGAGGTTGTGCAACTAGTCGATCCCAAGAAATCGGTGCATCCGTCACCATCAAAATCGGCGGTCGTGATGGGTTCATATACCGAACTCATGTTGATGGCGGTGAACGATCCGGTCCCCAGGCTCAGATACGTCGTACTGTTATAAGAAGCTACACCCGTCACGAAAACGTCCGTGCGCGCGTCTCCATTGAAGTCGCCGCTGAATATGGCGCCAGCATGCAGCGGATCGATCAGGCCGATCTGACCAAGATTTCCGAGCTGGTCGTTGCGCGTAACCACCAACCTGGCATAAGCGCCATGTGCGATACCCCGCATCGCGGTGACGTCGCTATACCCGTCTCCGTCGGTATCACCCAATACAAACCCGACCATTGTGTTGGGGAAAGCCGTTAGACCCGACCACGGCAATCCCGATATGGGGTCGGTATAGCTTATAGTCATGCCGCTCGCGACGAACGTTCCGCTCTGAGTTCCAAAATACGGGGCTTTGACAAAGGGGTCTGTTAATCCGTCAACGTTGAAATCACCGCTTTGCGTCGGAATGATAGTGGATGCGGTCCCGGTCATTGTCGGCAGGCTACCGCTGCCACCCTGCCAGCCAAAGGTCGTGGGGGCAAGGCATACCGGCGTACCCGACCCATCACATAACGTGATGGACGTTAGACGCGAATGTGCGAGCGATGAGCCGGCTTGATAGGCAAGGCGATAGTCGGAAACCAAATTCGCGGCTTGATAAGTCTTAATATTGGTGAGAAGTTTTGTGATCTTCTGCTGCGAACCGGCCTGATAGGCAATCGTGATATCTGCGCGCGTTGTGTATGTGAACTGCACGGAATTGTACGGCATAACCACCGGCGTTGCGTTGGGATTGCCGGTATAATCAATCCGAACCGGATACGCCTCTCCGTTAGTTTGGTCGTCGGTGTATTCGACCGTGACGTAGTTTCCTTTGGCATCGGAAACCTTATTGACGGCCCACGCGCGCACCGTTGTCTTGCCGACCGCTTCGATACGGGAATCCGCCGTGTTTCCGAATTCCAGGATTTGACCGGACTTGGTCCACGCTTTGAACGAGGCTGGCCCGTTACCCGCCGTTCCGTATGAAATAATTTTGGTGAAACTCTCTATTTCGGTACGATATTCCGTATTGTTCGCGCCATAGACGCCGCTTAGGGCGACTAGGCGCTGGCCTTCCAAGCAGAATTTGTCGCTGCCGTCGTAATTGACACTGCCATGCACGCCGTCTTGCGCCACCGTGCGCGCGCATCTTCCTATTGCCGGCAATCCGGAAAGCGACCAGCCGAGGCCTTGGAGGCCATTGCCGCTTTGACTGGAATAATCAAGCGACAGTCGCGGTACGATGCGGGCAGTCCCGGGCGGAACTGCAATAGGAAGTGAATATGTGAAGGCACCCGCCGAGTTTACGTCGCTTTCGCCTGGCACGCTCATCAAGACGCTGCTCGCGATGGCGGCTTGCGGCAATGCGGCTAGCCAACTCATTGCAACGCACGCAGCGACGACTAGGGTGCGGACCGAGACCAGCCCTTGGCCGAAGCGTGTTCGATTGGCAGAGCGGACCGCATAACGCGCAGGACGTATAGCAGTGAGGAAACGACCCAGCGAGATCACTCCAAAGGTGTGATTAAGCATGCATATAGCCTCCCCTTGAAGCTTTGTAACGAAGCCCGGTATTGGCTACAAGGGGAAGTTCCGGCACCACGCTGTTATACAGCTACCATCAGGATGCCGCCGTTGAATTTATGACGGACTATGCACTGCATCGTCTCCTATGCTTCGCTCCCGCGATATACTCATTATCCTCTGGTTGCCGAATGATCCGTTATCGGGCGAGTGTTGTCGGACGAATAGTTGCGAACTTGTCGTAGGCCGCGTTTTGAATAGAGCCGCGCGCTTTCGCTAATCTTTTGCGAACTGCATTATGTCCGCCGTTGTTATCGCTCGCCGCCTCGCCATCTCGTCATACGCGTCGTCCTGGATCGTTTCCCGAGCTTCAGCAAGCGCCAGGAGAACGTCATCAAGATCGGATATGCTGATCCTATTATTCGCGCGCTTGCGCTGTGCCAACTCACGCACGCAGGTGTCGAGTTCAACAAGGCGGACAAAGCAATCGAGCGTTCCGGCCATGTCGAGCACTCCTAGACGGGATTAGTCGCGGGCCGTGCCGCTGACTGGTCAAGAACGCCGCGCCTGTCCCACGCCCCTTCGGGTCGGATGATCACGTAGGGATCGGTGGCGGTCGTGATCGCCTCGGGATGCGGCGCGAGGTCGGCTTCGATCTCGACGTATTCGTGATCCGCGAAGACGAGCGGACGCTGCGCGGCGCACAGACGAAAGCCGAACCGCTCATAGAAGCGGACGAGGCGCACCTGCGAGTGCGCGTAGAGCTTCGTGTATCCCTTGCGGCGGCACAGCTCGATTCCGAACTCCAGGATTTCGTACTTGATCCGCGTTTTGCGGAAGCGCTCGAGCACGGCATACCGCTCGAATTTCGCGAATGACGCGAAGTGACGGATGCGAAGCACTGCCGCAGGCTCGTTGTTCACGAACCCCAGAAGCTGGATGCCGCAGAAGTCGTTGCCGTCGAATTCCTCGCGGTAGGGGGCGAGCTGCTCCGCGCCGAACACCACGCCGCGAACATAGGCGCACATCATGAGGTGCTCGGCGTTCGAGGCCACGATCACGTCGAGCTGCGCGACTTTGCTTGGCGGCGGCGCAAGAAGGCTGCCAAGCGGCAGCAGCACGAGCCCGCCCCGGTCGCCGATCCGCGCATCGACCGGCACGAAGCCGCGCCTACGGGCCGAGCGCAGCCCCTCTTCGGTCTGGGAGACGGTGTAGAAGGGAACGTCGATGTAAGGCGAAAGCGCGAGGGTGAGGAGCGGCGCGGTGACCCGCACTAGGCGATGCGCCACGACGCCCCACACGTACACCGCCGCCGGACGCGTGCCGCCCTCGGCCACAAGCTCAAGCGGCGGGCTCTTGCGGTCGAGCGCGCCTTCCTTGAGCGCGTCGAGACCGGGATCGGTGAGCGGCAGGAAGCCGAAATAGCCGATAGGGGCCGGTGGCTCCCCGCCTCTTTGGCGCTCGATAAGCCACAGGGCATCGGGATTGCGGGCGTGAACAGCCCGAATAACCTCCTCCGGTGCCGTTTCGGCGGAGATGTCCGAGACGGTCAGGCTATGCACAAACGGAATATCCCCGACCCCGGCCGGACGCAGCCATACGCTTCCCCCATCGGGATGCGCTGCGGCATGTTCGGGCCCGTAGGTACCGCTTCGTATCGCGCTAAAATCGTTCTTTTCCAAGGAATTACTCCACGGCGCCGCCTGGCGCCTTATGCATTTTTTTGTTGCCGGAGCTTAAATTGCCATTCGATTATCGCCGCCCGGAAGCCAAGGGACGGAAGATGGTACTTTCCAATAGTGATGACCCCTCGCCCGAGCAGTGGAACGATCTCCGCTATTTTCTCGCAATCGCCGAGGGCGGCAGCATCAAGCGGGCCGCGGCGATGCTCGGATCAACGCAGGCAACCGTGAGCAAGCGGCTGCGCAGCTTCGAACAGTGGATCGGCGGGCGCGTATTCATACGCGGCACCGACGGCTGCGCGCTCACCGACCTCGGCGAACGTCTGCTTCCGAACGCGTTTGAGGCGCGCAAATGCATTGCGCTCCTTCGCAGGGACGCGAAGGACAGCGGAGGCAGCGTTCAAGGCGACTGCCGCATCCTGGTCGCGGACGGGGTTGCGAGCCTCTGGCTGGCGCAGTTCATGCCGAGCTTCCTCGAACGGCATCCGAACATTGAGCTCAAGGTATCGCCCGATCAGGACATCACCGCGCCCCGAAGCGACAGCTTCGACATCCGCATCCACTTCTACGATCCGGGAAATTCGGATCAGGTGTCGAGGCCGCTCGCGACCGTCCATTACGCCCTGTTCGCGTCGAAGTCCTATCTGCAAAAACACGGGACGCCGCAGACGAGCGAAGCGCTTAGCGAGCACCGGTTGCTCGATCTCGCCCAGTATCAGACGCGCACGGCATCCTGGGCCGCATGGTCGGGCGGAAACGTCGTCAAGAACGTGTCGATCCTCACCAACCAGACGAGCTTCTTCGAGCGGTGCCTGCATTTTGGCGCGGGCATCGCGCTCGCACCTACCTACCACGCGCTTGGCGACCCGGACCTCGTCGCCCTTCCGCTTGCGTTTCGCCTTCCCGGCAAGCTCTACATCTCATATAACCGCGTGCATGCCGCAAAACCCGCCGTCAAATCGACGCTCGCGTTCCTGCGCGAGACGGTCTTCGTGCCAGAGCATATGCCGTGGTTCCGGGAAGAGTTCGAAGCGCCGCGCCCGGAATGGGAGCGCATGCACCGGGAGTGGATGAAGGAGGCGTAACAGGCTGAGATTGCGCGCGACAATGGGGTTTTCGCGCCATAGAATTTGCGAGATCGATAGTATAACGGGATTGAGAATGGCCCCGCGCAAGCACAGTTCGTCAGAGATCAATAAGATTATCGGCCAAAAGATATTTGCCGCACGGACGCTGCGCGGCCTGTCGCAACTCGCTCTCGGAAAGCGCCTCGGCGTTAGTTTCCAACAGATGCAGAAGTATGAAAAGGGAACCAACCGGCTGCCGCTTGAAGCGCTGTTGCGGATGATGGTGGTGCTTGATCTGCCCTGGGAATACTTCGTTTCCGAGGCATACGACAAAGCCCGTTCGGCACTGTTCGCGGAAGAAATGCCGCTGCTTTCGAGCGCCGACGGGCGGGCGCTTGCGAGAGCGTTCGCGCAGGTCAAGTCGCCCGCCCGGCGCAAGCACATCGTCGCGCTGGTGCGGGAGTTTGCCGAGGCTTCCGATAAGCTGCCGGACGCCGACTAGTGGACGGCATCGCCGCTTTCGGGCCGCTCCTGCCGCAGCTTCTTCACCGCTTCCGCAACGCTTGCCATTGCCGCATGGCCCTCCCGGTCTCCTTCGCCGAGCAGGGTAGCGGCGCGGCGAAGCGCGAACTGTTCCGCCTCATCGCCATAGAGCGAGATGAGCGTTTGCGCGCTTCGCCAGATATCAATCGGATCGATCAGTTCCCGAGCCCATGCGTGCTTCGATAGCCGCGCACCATATCGTCCGAAACGTCAGACGGGTAGCACAGCGGAGCATATCCGCCGGGCCGACTGTACGCGCTTCGCCCGCCGCAGGAGCGCCCGTTTCGCATCGTGCTGTACGGACACGGGCAGTTGCCGGGATAGCTTGCGATGGACTCGCGGATCATTTGTCCCCGGACTTCCGCATCCGTGGTCCGCGCGATGAGTGGGGTTGCCGCAAGTGCGGAGAACGCCACCAGCGTCAGTATGAATGCCTTGCGCATGCCGTATCTTCCCGCGCTCGTGCTACTCGCAGCCCAAATCCTCATAGAGGCCGGTCTTCGCCTCGCTCTCCTCAAGCTGCGTGCGGTCGGTCTCGTTGAGATCGAGGAAGAACTTGAGGCCCGAGCGCGTCTCAACGTCGCCGATGGTGGTGCGCGTTTCGCAATAATCGGCGGCTTTGGGTGTATCCTGCGGCATGACGAACGCCACGGCGTCGATCCCGTCGTCCGTCTCGACGGCGACGATCTTCCAATAGCCCGAAGGGACTTTGTGCTTGACGCTCGCCTTGGGAAGCGGCGGCATCTTCTTTTCGTAGAGCGTCCCGGTGACGGTATACACGGTCTTCGCGGTGCCGCCCGTAATGAGCTTGCGTTCGGCGGTTTCGAGCCGCACCCATGCGCCCTGATTGAGGTCGGACTTTTGTGGGGTGATGTTCGAGAGATAGTTCGCCTCGGCATTGAACTTCGAGCCGCATAGGCTTGCCAAGGGCGCTTGATGGCCCCGGTCGGACTGGAGCGCCGCACTGATGTCCTTGTAATCGGCGGGCTTGAGCGTGGTGCCGGCCGCTAGGTCCGGGTCCTTCGCCCACTTGCGCGAACAGTTCGACCCGATGGTCGCTTTGGAGATCTTGTACGCGACCCAATCGGCGAATTTCGTGTCGGGGTTCGAGCTGAGCGCATAGACATGGTGCACGACCGTCTTGTTCTTTGCCGGCGCGCCCTCGGGGCATGCGTCAAGGCAGAAGGACGCCGCGCTGGTCGCGGCCAAGGCCGAACCGGCCGGGCCATACGCACCCGCGACGAGAAGCGCGAAGACGGCAAGAAGCGCATGAATGGGAAATGATGCCCGATACGAACGCGTCGGAAAAACTCGCGTGCCGCTAGTCATGCCAATACCCCCTGAGAAACACCCCACCAATAGAAGCAGCATAGGCCCGGCCCGATACGAAGTCTAAGGCGCACATTCCTCTTGGACGGGTGAAATCATCCGGGCATCATCCGTTCTTCGGCTAGGGCGAGTCCTCGCATCCTGGGCACGAATAGTGAGGGGGAGCGGGTACATGGGTGGACGTCGGCGGGTTCTTCTTGCGCTGTTTGGAGCTGGTGGCTTCGTCAGTCTTTGTCTCACAACGAGCGGTGCCCTCGCCTTCGGCGGCACCGGCCACGAGGCGGTCTGCGAGATCGCATACAAGGAGCTCACGCCGACGGCCCGCAAGGCGGTCAACAAGCTTATCCGCTCAGAAACCCCGCTTAAGGACGCTGACGGCAAGGAGATACCGAGAACCTTCCACGGGGCCTGCACCTGGCCGGACGAGAAGGGCGATGTGCAAAGCAGCCGGAGGGCGGAGCACTTCATCAATATGCCGCGCGATTGGACGAGCTTCCCCGAGGCCAAGTGCGTGAATGCGGCGACGTGCCTTTTCACGGCCATCCCCGCCGATATCGCCATCCTCAAAGACCCGAATGCCTCAACCGACAAGAAGCGCACGGCCCTCAAATTCCTCGGGCACTGGCTCGGCGACATACACCAGCCGCTCCACATTTCGTATGCCGATGATCGCGGCGGCAACAGCGTCGGCGTGAAGGGCGTCTCGGGCTGCGCCTATGACGGCAAAACCGCGCTCCATACCGTGTGGGACACCTGCATTCCCGAACAAGTCATGCGTGATCTCCACATCGCGCAGACGAAGCCAGCAGGCCCTGGGCGCGAGGCGTTTGGCAATGTTCTTCAAAAGGAAATCACGGACGAGCAGCGGGCAACGTGGAAGGCGTCGCTCGATCCGATGGTATGGGCCAACGAATCGCTCACCGTCTCCCGCGCGCCCGACACCGGATACTGTACGCTCTCCGGCACCACCTGCCGCTATTCCGAAGACAGCGAGACGTATACCGGTGGCGCCGTTCGCGTCTTCGCGCCCGACGGCAACTACAAGGAAGACCGCGCCGCCATCGTGGAAGAGCGCTTGCAGGCGGCAGGGGTGCGGCTTGGGGCGATCCTGAATGGGATTTTCGACGAGGCGAACTGATCGACGCGTTACCGTAGGGCGTGGCCTGACGCACGCTTGCGAAGATTATTCCTCTGGCCCTGCGCCAGCCACTAAACTAGCATCGAGCCGCATTTTTGATCGGAGTTAATATGCGCAAGATTTTTGCCGCCCTTTTGGTCTTCACGACCCTGCTGGCCACTGGCGCTGAGGCGGCAGCGAAGGACGTCAGTGTCAGAGGCTATGTGCGGAAGGACGGCACGTATGTTCCGCCACACCATCGCTCATCGCCTGACAGCAATCCCTATAACAATTACTCGACGTATCCAAACGTGAACCCCTATACGGGCGAGCAAGGTCACAAGCGCGTCGATCCGTATAGTTCGCCGTCTGGTTCCTCGCGCAATGGCACGGATACCAATAATCCCTACGATCCCGACTAGGCGGTCGCTCGGCGCAAAACGTTGGTCAGCAATCACGATTTGGCCGATGCCTATTGGTGTCAGGAAGATCGGTCGTATGGACTATACACGAGCTAGTCACGATCCAAGCTCTTAAGCACCGTCGTATACATCTTTTCGACGATTTTGTTTTGTGCCGCGCCGCTTTTCGCATAATGATCGAGCCCCGGGGCCGAATTGACTTCAAGCACCCAATACGTTTTGGGCGGCTCCGAGATATCCCCGTCTATCATGAGATCGACGCCGCACAGGCGCAGTCCCATATCCCTCGTAAGCGACACCGCGATTTTCCTGAACTCCTTGTGCACGCTTTCCGTTACGTCTTCCGATTCGCCGCCCGTCGAAAGGTTGGCGTTATCCAAAAGAAAAACCTTTTGATCCTTTCGGAGAACGGAAGCGAAGCTCAGTCCCTGATGCTCGAGCTTTTCCGCTATGCGCGGATCGTCGGCCCTGATCGCCGTGTCGCGCCCGGCGCGCCGAAACTCTTTCTGCTTCGACTTGAGCAACGCCGCTACGGAAGCTTTTCCATTGCCGACGACGCTTAGCGGAACCCTGTAGTACGCCGAAATGATTTCTCGGTCCAAGACCACGATGCGGTAGTCTTTTCCTGAAACAGGTATTTGGACAAGCGCGACTTTGTCCACCTCAAAGGTCGCCCGCATTCCGCGATAGAATTGACGCTTCGTGCGAGCCAAGCATACTGCTTTCCCCTGACTGCCGCTGTTAGGCTTCACAATCACCGGAAATCCCAGCCGTCGCGCGTATCGATAGGCGGCCGTGATCTTTCGCTTGGAGCGGATTGTCTCTGCCCAGTCGTCCCGGAAGAACGTTTTTCCTTTCACGATGGGATAACCCATGTGCTTCATGAAGAAGTTCGCAAAATCTTTGTCCTTCGCGACTTCCGATGCGCCCAGCGTATTCACGTCAACGCTGGAGAACCGGAAGTACCGCTTGCGACCGCTTCGGAAGGCGATTTGCCCGACGTAGCCCCACTCAGGCTCGATCAGCACTTTTGCGCCGATCTTGGGCGCGATTTTCAAAAGTAATTCGGTAATACCGGGCATGCGGCGACTCAACATATGGTTGAGCTATACTGTAATATATTCAACCTGTGAGGGAAGCCAGGTACTGACGCCCAGTTGTTGCCAAGACGCTATGGCAATTACCAAAACAGCCCACGCGGGCGTGCCATCTGCAAAAAAACGTGATCCCGCTCACACATAGTCAGACGCGCTTTCGCCCGCATTCAAGTCTGAAGTCCTTCGTAGCGGTGCGAGCTTTGTCTCTCCCCGCGTCGAATGATCGACTGTATTTGCACTAAACGCCCCGCCCGGCACCCCATCAATCATCAGCTTCAGATAGATATGGTGGTTAGGCAGGTTCAGGAGATCGTGTGTGTCAAACGTCGGCTGAAACTCCTTCGCCAGGATTGACGCATCCTCGGGGCCAACACGGAATGATATGAGCGTCCCAGCGTTCCCCAGAACCGCATGCCGTATCTCGGGTTCAAGCTGGTGCATATATTGGTGCGCCAAGGTAAGGCCCACGCCGTACTTCCGCAGCTCCGACATCATGTCGGCGAGCATAAGGGTCGTGAAGGACTGGAATTCGTCGATATAGACGAAGAAAGGGCGGCGGGAGGTTGGGGGACTGTCGGCCCGACTAAAGGCAGCAAGGCCCAGGGTCGAGACGATGAGCGCGCCGAGGATGTGCGAGCTGTCCTCGCCAAGTTTGCCCTTCGAGAGATTGACCAGAAGAACCCCGCCGCCGTCCATGAGGGCACGGAAGCGGATATCCTCCTTTGGCTCGACGAGGATGCGATAGAGCGTGGGGTCGGCAAGGAGCGCCCCGATCTTGTTTTGTATCGGAGCCACGGCGTCCGCCCTCTGGCGAAAGTGGAAGTGCTCGAACTCATGGAGCCAGAAGCGGCGGACGGTATCGTTCCTAATCCCCTTGGCGAGCGCCTTCCGGTATGTCTCGTCGGCATAGAGGCGGAGGATATCGGGAAGCCGCGCATCCTCCTGCTCGAATAGCGCATACAGCGTATTCCTAAGGACGTGCTCCATGCGCACGCCCCACGCGTCGGGCCAGAGCTTCTTGAGGGTTTCGAGGAAGCCCGAGACGGCAAGCGGTATCTTGTCGTCCCTGACCCTCCGGAGCGGATTATAGCCGAAGGGCTGGGAGGGATCGGGGGCGTTCAGATAGACGGCTTCCGGCGCGTCCCTCGCGATCCGTTCCACGAGATCGCCGTGCGGGTCTATGAGGGCGAAGCCGCGCCCGGCCCGAAGGTCTTGCCGGGCGAGGGTTTCAAGGAGGGTGGACTTGCCCGTGCCAGTCTTGCCGATGACGTACAGGTGCGAAAGACGGTCGGCTTGCCTCACACCGAAGAGCTGGTTTCGGTTGCGGAAGTTGGTGCGGGCGAAGTAGCTGATGCTCGCATCCATGCAGAACAGCATCTGCCTGACATTCACGCGGCATAAGGCGCGACAATTCTCGAAAAAGTATGTCGCCTTATATGCCGGAGACATCAGGACGTTGGGGACGTTGCGGCGGCTTGTCTTCTCGCCGGCAGACTTCTTTGAGCGCTTCGTATAGCAGCTTTATGTCAGGTTCCGATCGCTCCCCGTTACGGCGCACCGGATTGGAAAGACGCCACTGTACGATCTCCCGGTACGGAGATTTCAGCTCAGGTACGGCCTCTTTTCCGCTACCAGTTAGGTTCCAAGCGATTGCAGACGCAATGCGGCGCCGTTGGTCCGGCAAAGCCATTTCGTAGCGTGTTTCCACGACATCTGGCAGTTCCAATGCTTGCAGCACGCCGTCGGCGGGTTGACGCGAAGCCTCCGGGCTTTCCAGTTTGTCTAGCAGTTCGCGCCGCTCGCCCAGGAGCGCGGCCTTCTTGGCTTCGTATTCCTGCTTTTCGATGAGGTGGTCGAGGAGCGCGTCTGTAAGGCGTGATAGCCGTGTGTCGCATTGTTGCAGGCGCAGTCGCAATCCCGCCATGAGACCACCGCGGTCCGCGGTCTCATTCCGTAGCTCATGCGCTGCCAAGTCCCTCAAGTCCCCAATCTCATCCGCCGAGAGATGCGCGAGGCCCGCGCTGCGCAGCAGTGATTTGTGGATATCGTCCTGCAGGATCGTTCGTAAAAAGGAGGTTGTGCAACTTGTTGCGGATTATCAAAGTAGGCATCCGAGGCGAAGTCAGGCTCCTTTCCAATATCCATGTTGCTCACTTACTTAGAGTAGGTCTAACTGATTTTTCGTTGTAACCGTTGATACAGACTCCTTAGAGTGTATCTCGATAAAGATCTTATCTCCCCATTGTCTATTTACTGCCTGGAGGGATCGATCTATTCGCGACCTGTGGGCAGCTTTCGGCACAAGAAAAAATAC
Organism: bacterium; assembly: GCA_037200965.1. NCBI lineage: Bacteria > bacterium. Next base: position 474,536 of record JBBCGK010000001.1, on the reverse strand, counting down.
GGTATGCGTCGTCCGAAGTGAAAATACTTCCTCCACATTCAGCCAATCGATGAGTTTCAATGCAATAGCTCGGATAAACTCAGACCGTTCTTTCCGACCAAAATGTTGATACAGCAAGATTGAAAGTCCATTCCGAGATAACTTTTCGATTTCAGACCGATAAATGTACTTATGTGCTCCCTTGGAGCCATAGGGGACTGACTTCACTTCAAGGCCGTTGTCGGGGTCCAAGAACACAATATCAGAATTGCGGGCTTCATCTGCCAATCGGGCAAAAAAAGCTTCCCGTTGGGAGGGAGCATCGCCGATTTCCTCACGAAAGTAGTTTGAGTTCGGTATTAGTCCGGACTTTTCAACTATTTCGAGATTACGGGAATTTTTGAAGACTGCGTCCGCGAGTAGATCAAATACCAACGGCTCATGGTTGCGCCATTCTCTTACGTCCGCCAAATAAGTTGTATGCCGCCCGTCGGTACTTTGATCATCTCGCGTCAGCATCCAACACACAGTGAGCGAGCACTCACCCTCAATCGAAAGTGTGCGCAGCAAACCGTACTTCTTATAGTCGCTCAAGTCGCCAAAGTATTGGTTTTTCATGCTGGTATCTAATGGGGGAGGTTCTTTTCGCGTCGTAAGTCTATCATATCGCTGTTACGGGGCCCCGTGCCCACCAGCGAAACGGGAACTCCCGTTTGTGTCTCTAGTGCGTCGATGAATTTTTTTGTTGAAGCAGTCAGTGCGGTGTAGCTTCTAAGTCCAAAGTTTGCATGGTCCAAGTAGTCGACGAAGTTTAAAGCAATTTGGGTCGCCGAATTGATCATCAAAGATCGTTTAGCTTCGGCCATTGAGAACCTCCCGACGCGTCGAATTCGTTTGGTAACGGTAGTTATCTCTAACAGCGGTGTTGGGTAGCCCGACTCGGCGGTGACGGTCTGCCAATCGATTTCGTCTTGAAGAGGTCCCGAAGGGCCGCCAACTCTAATCGGGTGGGTGCGGAGAACTCCAATCACTTGACCCACATCTTTGGGACCGATTCCTACTTCGGCGCAAAATGAACTTGCGGTCGTTTCCCTGCCTGTTACAAACGGATAGTAACCATGATGCAAACTCAAGAAAAATCCTTGCGACCCCTCAATCATTACAGCTAGGCCTTGTTGGAGTTCGGAATTGATCGTGCCAGCAACATCGGCAAGCAGTGGCCGCAACTCGGGCACGTCTCTTGCGAGAGTTACTTTCCGACGTAAGACCTTAGCTGCGATTGCTGCACCAACGCCTTGTCCGGTGGACGAAATCGAACTGATTAAATCTAGTTCCGAATTTTGATATTCTTCATCAATTATGACAGCCTGAGGGTCAACTATCAAACGCCCCTCGACAATACCACATGCCGTTAATTCTCCTAATAGTACGGCAGTGTTTATTATGGCCCCGGCACCAATCGCGAGGCGACATTGTTGGTTCACGAAGGCACTAGGGACCGCTCGAACTTGATAGAACGTGCCATTGCGCTCGACGGTATGCCCCGAGTTTGGCCCGCCAGTTCGAACTGCACGAGCGAACTCATCTGAAAGATAAGCTGCAATCTTACCTTTTCCTTCGCTGCCATACTGCGCACCGATGATGACTGTAGCTTTCATTCCTGAGATTTTTCATGGGACCAATCCGATACACGGCGGTTCCCCCTCACTACCTTGGCTTCCCTCCGCATGTTAATGGCATGTTTTGCAAAGAAAGCAGTTTCTATATCAATACCAAGCGTGACGCAGTTTCCAAGAAGTAGATACAAGAGGTCTGCGTGTTCCTCTGAAATGTCGCCAACACCCTTTGAAACCACGGCGTGGAGTTCACCCAGTTCTTCTATGAGTAGTCCAATTCTGAGCGACATGACCGCCATGTTCCCGGTCCCCACGTCGTAGCCGTGCTTTCGATGAAAATCAGTCACGGCTTTTAACCTGCAGGATCGTTCGTAAAAAGGAGGTTGTGCAACTCACTCAGACCTTTTTATGCTATCGTTCAACCGCATGAAGTATTTCGATGCGCATTGCCACGTCCAGTTCGACCTGTTCGACGAGGACCGAGGAAGGCTCTTCGAGAATCTTGCGGAGAATGAGGTCGGCGGCATCGTTGTCGGCGTCGACCGGAAGTCTTCCGAGCAGGCGATAGTCCTCGTGGAGAGCCGTCCCGACTTCTACGCCTCTGTCGGACTCCATCCGAACGACACGCCCGAAGAAAGATTCGACGAGACGGCCTTCCGCTCGCTTGCCGCGCACCCGAAGGTAGTTTCGATAGGGGAGTGCGGGCTAGACTATTTCCGCCCCGTTGATACAAGCGACGAAGCGAAGAAAAAACAGCGAGCGGTATTCGAGAGCCATGTCGTGCTTGCAGCCGAGACCGGGAAGCCCCTGATGATTCATGCGCGGCCTTCCAAGGGAACGGTCGACGCATATAGCGATCTCATCGATATTCTCGAAAGCGCGAAGCGCGAGCACGGAGACCGCCTTACCGGAAATGTACATTTCTTCGTAGGCGGCATCGAAGAGGCGCGCAAGCTCTTCGCGCTTGATTTCACTACGTCCTATACGGCCGTGCTCACTTTTACCCACGACTATGACGAGGTGGTACGCGCCGCGCCCCTTACGCACCTTCTCTCCGAAACCGATTCTCCCTACGTCGCTCCCTCATCCCGCAGGGGGAAGAGGAACGATCCTTTGGCCGTCATGGATGTCGTCTCCGCCATCGCCCGCATCCGCGGGGAGGAAGTCGAAACTGTCCGCGAAGCGCTTCTTATAAACGCCAGGCGGATCTTTAAGCTCGCCTGATTTACGCTTTAAAGCTGCCTTGCGAGGGGTAGGGCAGCGTGCTAGGATGCCCCTATTATGGCCAAGAAGAAGGATCAGGCAGCGGAGAGCGCGGAATTCGACGCCGACATCGATGATGGCGAGGCCCGCGTATACGAGCTTGGTTTCCATATCGACCCCGAGCTTCCAAGCGAGGAAGTGAAGAAGGTCTATCAGGGCATCCGCGATGCGGCAGAAGCCGCAGGCGAGATCGTTGCCGAGGGAGAGCCGGAAAGTATCCCGCTCGCGTACACCATCTCAAGAAGCGATGTAGGCGGACGCCGCGACTTCAACAGCGCGTTCTTCGCATGGATCGCATATGAAGCGAAAGGCGAAGGACATGCTGCAGTTATCTCGAAAGCGGGGGAAGAGAAGCGCATCATTCGCTTTATCGATGTGAAGACTGACCGTGAGGCCGCTCGTCATGCGGCCGATCTGCGCTCTATCCGCATGCAGGTTCCGCAAAAGGAGGAGGGCATCTCCGAAGTCGAGCTCGACGCGGCGCTTGAAACGGCTACGACCGTCTAATACCTTACCCAGATGTATCTCAACAAAGCTTTCGTCTACGGCAACCTCACCCGCGATCCGGAACTCCGCGCGCTCCCTTCGGGCCAGCAAGTCGCGTCGTTTTCGATCGCGACCAACCGTACATACAAGAACAAGGAGGGGGCGAAGCAGGAGTCGACCGAGTTCCATAACATCGTGGCGTTCGGCCGCCAGGCGGAAGTTATCGGCCAGTACATGAAGAAAGGCAAGGCGATCTTCGTCGAAGGCCGCATGCAGACCCGTTCCTGGGAGAGCGAAGGGCAGAAGAAGTACCGCTCCGAGATCGTCGTCGAGAACTTCCAGTTCGGTCCTGCGGGTGCCGGAATGGGCGGAGGTACCCGCGGCCAGGAGGGCGCGGGAGAGGGAAGCCAGGACAAGGGCGCGCCCGCCGACGAGATCCAGTACCCGGACGAAGACATCAACCCGGAAGACATTCCGTTTTAAATAATCACCTATGGCATATCAATCCGAACGGGAAGAGGTAGAGCTTAAGAAGCACATCGATTACAAGGATGTGGAATATCTTCGCCAGTTCACGAGCCCGCACGCGAAGATGCTCCCCAGAAAGCGCACCGGACTTCCGGCCGGAAAGCAGCGCGATATCACGCAGGCGATAAAGCGCGCCCGCTACATGGCCCTCATGCCGTACCTCGCGGCGTAATTCTCGTTAGGCAAACTACAAGAAGGCGGTTTTTACCGCCTTCTTGCGTTTACATTTTTGCTGTGGCACTCTCCGCTTCAGGAAGCGGCGGCACACGGGGTGCCGCCCGTACCTTAACGAGGCCCGAAAGCGATGCGGATTCAAACCTGGCCTCGGCGCGCTGCGGTGCTTGGGCTCAAAACGTTGCAAAGACTGCTTGCCGAAGTAGAGGCGGCAATCCCGAGGTCGAGCATCATATTCACGCTCGGGATGATGTTCATCATGGCGCTTGATTGGTCTGTCGACCTGTATGATCGCCCGTCAGCGGTCGGCGGGCGATTGACTGTAGCCGAGATTCGGGCGGCAAGCGTGAAAGCGGCTGAATGTTTGAAATGGCCGGAACCAGTCGTTCAAGCGGTAGCTCGGCACGACATGACGCAGAGGCTCGAGCATGCGGTATCGCTACGCGTAGCAAGAGCGCGATTTGTCGCGATCTCCGGCGCGGGAGCGTGCCGCGTAATCGCGGTCGCGCGGGTTTTCACCGTCTTTGGTATTCGCTCGCAATGGTTCGGACGGGAAGGCGAATATGGCGTACCGCAGGGAAAATCATATTTCCTCCTTCCCTACGCGCTTACGCCTGACGGACTGACGTTCGTCGCTTCGGACTCTTCCGTGACCGTTCGGACCGGCCGGAGGTCACGATGATCGAAGAAACGGAGCTGCAGTAAATGGCGGGACCCCGGGGTCCCGCCATTTCGCTTTACGCTTTCTCGACCCGTTCCACGTATTCGCCCGTGTCCGTGTTGAGGCGGAGGATATCCCCCTCGTTTATGAAGAGCGGAACGTTTACGGTCGCCCCGCTCTCAAGCGTGACGAGCTTGCTGCCGCCCTGGGCGGTGTTTCCTTTGACGGCCGGGGGAGCGTCGGTGACTTTAAGATCGATCTTGACCGGAATCTTCACGGAGACCTGCTTGCCCTCGTATTGGAATATCTCGACTTCCGAATTTGGGACCAGGTATTTCACCTTGTCAGATACGGCGTCCTCCTCGAAAAAGAAACGGTTCTTCGCGTTGCCGGTTTCGGCAAACCACGACTGGCCGCGGTTGGTATAGAGATAGTTCGCTTCCATAGTCGAGATATCGGCTTCCTTGACCGTTTCGCTCTGGTGAAAGGATATCTCGGTGACCTTGCCCGTGAGCATGCTTCGGAGCTTGGTCTGGTTCACGGGCTTCCTCATCTGCATGCGGAACACGTGCGAGGAGAGCACCTCGTACGGAGCGCCTTCGTATTCGATCACGACCTTCGGGACTATCTCGTTGTAGCTGAGTACTGCCATAGGGATTGATTAGTGCTTGAAACTAACGGCGGGGAAGGGCGGTTATAAAAAATGTCCGACCCGCGGATGTAGCGTATGATACAGGCTATTATGAGCTTTTCAAGAGAGGCGGCCCCCGAGCTTCCCGACGCCGAGATACTCGTCCTTTCCCGAAGTTCTCCCGAGCATTTCGCCATCCTCGTCGCCCGCTACGAGGCACCCCTGCTCCGGCGGGCCAAAGCGATACTCCGGAGCGACGAGGACGCGGAAGAGGCGGTGCAGGACGCCTTCACCCGCATATACCTCTACGCCGACCGCTATGAGGCCCAGGAGGGCGCGAGCTTCTCTTCCTGGGCGTATGCCATCCTCAACCGGGTCGCCTATACCAAGTATCAGAAACTGAAAGCCGAGCGGGGCGTGCGCACCGAGTTAGAGCCCGAAAGCTTCGAGCGCATCGCCGACCGCGAGGATTTCGTTGCTGACCTTACCGCTAGGGACGAGGTGCTCCAGGCGCTCGCGAAGCTTCCGGAGTCCGCCGCAAGGCTTTTGAGACTCCAATTCCTTGAAGGAAAAAACCAAGAGGAAATGGCGCGAATAGAAGGCGCGAGCGTCTCGGCCGTGAAGACGCGGGTACACCGGGCGAAGAAGCTTTTCAGGGAAACTTTTAACAAGCAGCGCTAGTTATCTTTTCCGTATGGAACCAACCTCTGCGATCCAGAAAACCGTGATGCGCCGGGTGCGCATCATACGCGCTTCGCGCATGGCCCTGAGCCTCGAGACCGGGGCACTTATTCTTGCCGCATTCGCGCTCTACGGCATCGGCAGGGAAGTGTGGGTGGCGAAGGTATTTGCGAACGCGCCGTCGCTCGCGCATATAAACGCCTTTATGCACTTCTGGGTCTCTGCATTTCTTGACACACGCCTGCCGGTACAGCTGCTTTCGCTCGTCGTGCTCGTGGCGGTTGTCTATCTTGCGCGCGAGACCGCGCGGGCGTTTGTTTTTTCTGCTGCTATTTCAGTACAAGCCTAGAAATTCTAAACGATACCCATTAAGTTTTTCCGTTGGAAGGGTTTCGCCACCGCCTCTCGACGTTTTCGAGTTCAGAAGCTTTGAATCCAAAACTAGTTTCGGCATCACGAACTGTATCTTGTGGCGCTCGAGTAATATAAAGTCGCCGATGCTTGGTATCGAGTACCGCTCCAACCTCCCAATCCCATTGATTAAAATCAGGATTGTTCGGTCCTACTACGACATGCGGATCGATGCCTAGGGTCTTTTCGCACAGTTTCCTTAGAAGCATAATTGATTCTCGGTACCCTTTCATATCTTCGGAATTCCTTGCCGCTCCACCAAAAAGCATCACATCGATTGAATGAGGGGAGCAGTTGTCATGCAATTCCATTAAACGCGATGTCATATCGACAATGTACCGATCGCGGTGTTCTTGTACGATCTGTTTGGGGTCTTGATGAGTCAAAAGCGAAACAGTTTCACCAGATCTCTTATCCGTGCCTACGGCGGCAAGACCGGTACAGTCGAGATAATCTTTCGATTCCTTATTGCTTGCATCGATGGCCGAAATTACATAGGTACCCTCGCCTCCATTAAGTTGATTGAAGCGGTTCCATTTTTTTGTGTTCCCGTAATAGTCGACGGGGATGGCGTCCAAATCGTGTATATCTGCTCGTGTGTACGGGTCGAAATCCGCCTTTGCTCCGATACAAGCGGTAATCCGCATTTCAGGCGATGTCTCACCTGATTGCTTCGGAGCGACGTATCCTTCCCTCATAAGAATTTACCCCTCCGCAAGCTTCGCTCTGATCTGCTTCAGAAGATCGTTCGCGATAGCCTTGTTCTCCCTGAGGAAGGTGCGCGAAGCATCGTACCCGACGGCAAGCTTCTGTTCGCCGAATTTGTACGTATTGCCTGATTTCTGCACGAGCTCATACTTCTCACCAAGCGCGATAAGCTCGCCTTCGCGGCTGATGCCTTCGTTATAGAGGAGATCGAACTCGGTGGTCTTAAAGGGCGCCGCCACCTTGTTCTTCACCACCTTCACCCGCACCCTCCCGCCGACAACTTCTTCGCCCTTCTTGATGGATGCGATGCGCCTGATGTCGAGGCGCACGGAAGTATAGAACTTGAGGGCTTTGCCGCCGGTCGTCGTCTCGGGATTCCCGAACATCACGCCGAGCTGCATGCGGATCTGGTTGATGAAAATGATGATGGTCTTCGACTTCGCGGTGATGGCCGTGAGCTTCCTGAGCGCCTGGGACATGAGTCTGGCCTGCTTGCCCATCTGGGCCTGTCCCATGTCGCCCTCGATCTCGTCTTTCGGGGTAAGCGCGGCGACCGAGTCGACCACGATCACGTCGACCGAGCCGGCGCGCACGAGGCTCTCGACGATCTCGAGCGCCTGTTCGCCGGTATCCGGCTGCGATATCAAAAGCTCTTGGAGCCGTACGCCGATCCTGCGTGCGTATTCCGGATCAAGCGCATGTTCGGCGTCGACGAACGCGCAGATGCCGCCAAGCTTCTGTGCTTCGCTTATCACATGGAGCGCAAGCGTCGTCTTGCCTGAGGATTCTGGCCCGTATATTTCGATGATGCGGCCGCGGGGAAGCCCGCCGATCCCGAGCGCCGCGTCGAGCCCGATCGAGCCCGTCGGAACGAATGCGATTTTTGCCGGGGAAGTGGAGCCATACGTCATGATGGCCTCATCGCCGAACTTGGTCTGGATTTCCTTGATCGCACGGTCGATAGACTTCTGCTTGTCGGACTGAGGCGCGGCCCCTTCGGCCTGATTTTCTTTTTCTGCGGTCTTTGCGGATTTCTTGGCGGCCATGGTTTCGTAAGGCTAACGGGTAAGTTATGAAATAAATCTGAAACAAAGGACTACGGAACGACGACCGTGCGGCGAAGGATCGTGGACCTCCCGAAGCGGTCGGCGGCGGTCAGGGACAGTATAGTATGCCCCGAAGGGAGTACCAGGAGCTTCTCGAAGTGCCCGCTGGCCTCCGGGAGAATCTTTGCGCCGTTGAGGGTGAGCGAGTCGATCCGGTACGCGGTGCCGGAGACCACGAGGAATCCGTCGGGAATAACGGCCCCGTCTGCGGGGGAAGAAAGGACGATGCGGGGCCCGAGGACAAGCGGCAGTCCTTTCACGACCCCGAAGCCAAGAATGGCGAGAAGTACCAGGGGGATAGCTATACGGACTAGCATGGCGTCTTCGGCGCCCTAGAAGACTGACGGTTCTTCATCTTCGGAAGGGGAGAGATCGGCGGAAGACGCGGCTGCCGCGGCTCCCGCTGCCGTGAGCACCTCTCGGGGCTTACTGCCATCGGCAGTGCCGATGACCCCCTTGGCCTCAAGGAGATCCATGAGGCGGGCCGCGCGGGAATATCCGATGCGGAGCTTGCGCTGCAGGTACGACGTGGAAGCCCGGCCCGCTTCTTCGACCGCTGCCTTTGCCTGTGTGTAGAGGTCGTCGTCCACGTCGTCATCTTCTCCCGCCATGAGGATCGCGTCATTCGGGCCTTCAGATGCGCCGCCTGTACCTCCAAGGTCAAGCGAAGAAAGATCGCCCGCATTGTTCTTTTTTATATACTGCACCACCTTCTTCACTTCACCCTCTCCTATATAGGCGGTCTGGATGCGTACCGGCTTTTGCATATCGGCCGAGAGATAGAGCATGTCCCCGGCGCCAAGAAGCATTTCGGCGCCGCCCGAGTCGAGAATGGTGCGCGAATCGATCTGCGAGGCCACCTGAAGCGCCATACGCGTTGGCACGTTCGCCTTGATGAGGCCGGTGATGACATTCACCGAAGGGCGCTGTGTCGAAAGGACCAGGTGGATGCCCACGGCGCGGCTCATCTGCGCAAGGCGCACGATAGCCGCTTCGAGTTCCCGCGGATAGGTCTGCATAATATCGGCGAGCTCGTCGATGACGATGACAATGAACGGCATCGCTTCCGGGCGCGCCTCGCCCTTAAGTTTCTTTGCGGGCTCAAAGACGGTCGCGTGATAGGAATCAATATCGCGCACGGTCTCGGCCTCGAGGATGTTGTAGCGGCGTTCCATTTCCTTCGCCGCCCACTTAAGCGCAAGGATCGCCTTCTTCGAGTCGGTGATGACGGGCGTGAGAAGGTGGGGGATGCCGTTATAGAGGGTGAGCTCGACGCGCTTCGGGTCGACCATGATGAACCGCAGCTGGTTCGGGCCGTTCCGATAGAGCAGGGAAGTGATGATTGCGTGCATGGCAACCGACTTTCCGGAACCGGTCGCGCCCGCGACAAGTCCGTGCGGCATCTTCGCGATGTTCACGTAGTGCGGCGTGCCGGTGATATCACGGCCAAGCGCCGCGAGAAGCGGCTTCGCGCTCTTGGTCCACTCCGGCGCGCCCATAACGCCGCCGAGGCCCACGGTCGCTTTTGAGGCGTTCGGGACCTCGATACCGACAAGCGACTTGCCTGGGATCGGCGCCTCGATGCGCACGGGATGCGCGGCGAGTGCAAGCTCAAGGTTGTTTTGGAGCGATATTATTTTTGAAAGTCGCACTCCTTCCGCCGGTTTTATCGCGTAGCGCGTGACGGTAGGGCCAACCGATACTTCGTCCATCTCCACGTTAATGCCGAAATTTTGGAACGTGCGCTTGATGATATTGGCGTTCGCCTTTATGTCGCCTACGTCAGGCTTGCCCTTGTCGCCCCCAAGGAGTGAGAGGGGAGGGGCGTCGTACTCGGCATCAAAGCTCGGGATGCCGCCGGGGGACGCCGCACGGGCTTGGGACGGGCTTTCGTTAAACATCGTGACGAGCGGGTCTCGCTCGACGAGCTCATCCGATACTTCCTGTGGTGCCACTTCGGCCTCCGTTTCCGAAGATTCTGTAGCAATGTTGTCTTCAAGCTCCTGCGCCTGTCGCTCAAGCCTTCGTTCGCGCCTGCGCGCAATCGCCGCAAGCCACGCGTTCCCGATTGCCCGGCCAAGCGCGGCGAGCGCGTTTACCAGTACACGTACTATGGCCGCCACATCGCTTACGATAACGATCCCCGCAGCTGCTATCGCAAGTACCAGGACAAGCGCCCCCCAAAATCCGAAGAACTGTTGAAGTTCGTCTCCAAGGGAAGCACCTGCAAGGCCTCCGACGGTTTTGGAAAACAGCCCGGCGAAAGCGAGCACCGCAGCGAGGATGAGCGCGGTACCGGCTGCGGTAAGGGGCGCGATGCGCGGACGCCTGAAACCCGCATAGATTCCAAGCCAAATCATAAGGAGCGGCAGAAGAAATGCGCCGATACCGACGAGAAGATACGCAAACCCGAATATCGTAGAGCCGACTGGACCCGCAAGAGGAGATCCGCCAAGGTCCGCGAACGCCGCAAGTCCCATAAGCGCGCCAAGGGCGAGAAGTACTATGGCCGCAGCGATCCGCAACAGCGTTTCGTACGTCTCGACATTTTTCTTCTTGGCTTTCTTCATTTAAGCATTGTACCACTTAGGTTTTCTGGCGGTGTTATACACATTTGCGCGAGCGGTATATAAGACATATACTCCTTCTCAAGGACGAACTACATAAAAGACTTTATGGCGGAAAAAGGACAACATCCAGAAATCCAGTCAAGCGCACAGCGTCCTTATAACCCCGACTTGTCTGACTTTGTCCTAGAGAAGAGCATATTCTCCAACATATTCGATAAGGACATACGTCGCGTATTCATTTACAAGAAAGCGGAGCGCCTCGCGAAAGCCGTGCATTTAGTAAGTCCGGCATTTTCCCGCGCGCCCTCTCTAAGAGACAAGATCGACGCGGTCGCCGTCGGCCTCATAGACGGCGCGATACTCGCACCGCGAGAAGCGCGCGAGGCTCTTTCCCGCGAGCTTCTTGCGCTCTCAAGTGTTTTGGCGATCGCCCGTACCGGAGGCCTCCTCTCTTCCATGAATGCCGACCTAATCGCGCATGAGGCCCGGGAACTTCTCCAGGAAGTTGCTGCCTATGAGGAGCCGCGCGTCATGCTTGAGAACACGCCGACCCTTGCCGAACTCGCCAAGATCCTGACGCAAAGAAACATTCAGACGCTTGTAAAACCCATTCCGCAATCGCGTCCGGGGACACCGGCGAACCGCCCGGAGCATATAGGACATATAGGACAAATATCGGACAAACCGCGCAAATCAGGACGCCGCGATGCCGTACTTGCCGTACTGCGCGGGAAAGGCCCCCTCTATATAAAGGATGTTTCGATGGTAATACGAGACGTAAGCGAGAAGACTATCCAGCGGGAGCTCCAGGCCCTTGTCGATGAAGGAGTTGTGATTAAAGCGGGGGAACGCAGGTGGACCTCATATCGCCTTGCCGGGCAGCCTTCATAATTTCTTTGGGTAGTTAGAGGTAGATTGACTTAGGCCGCCGCAGGAGGTATCTTCTATATGTGGTGACGACCTACCGGTAATCACGACTGCGGCCGGAAACGGCCTCTTTGTGTTTTCCAGGCGGAGTCGGTTATCCACATTCATACAGGCTTCTTGCGGTATAGAACGCCGCGGCTATCCCGTATACTTTGATCCAGTCACTGTATACGGGGCAGCAGGCAGAAGTGACCGGACTTTGAAAATGAAATAACGCGTGAAAGCGCGTACATAGAAAATCGCGGGAGCATCCGCGTGTTTGCCCGTTTGCTAAAACGGAGTACCGAACGACCGCTTTACCTCTACGAAAGAACCGCCGAATTCCGCCAAACCTTGCCAACTAACCCGGGGAGCGCAGGTCGATACCGCGTTTCGCGGGGTAGTTTGAAAGTGCGAAGTTCTTGTGCGAACTCACATTACTTAAAACGCGCATGCGCGCCGCGGCACCTTATCAGTTACGCCGCGGACGCATGCGTTCCAAATTAAACAAGCACACCAAGTTATGACTAAAGCAACTTCGATCTCCAAGATCGCTGCAGTTGCGGCCGGTCTCGCTATGGCGGCTTCGCTTTCCTTTGTTGCGGCAGTTGCTCCGGCACACGCACAGAGCCAGGCGGATCTCCAGGCGCAGATCGCGACGCTCATGCAGACCATCGCAGCGCTTCAGGCGCAGGTGAACGGCTCTACGACCACCACGACGAGCACCACGTTCACTCGTGACCTCACCATCGGTTCGACCGGCGCAGACGTAACCGCGCTCCAGACCTGGCTCATCGCGAAAGGCTTCGCGATCCCAGCTGGCGCAACCGGCTACTTCGGTGCTCAGACCAAGGCGGCTCTCGCCGCATGGCAGGCTGCAAACGGCGTAAGCCCGGCAGCAGGCTACTTCGGTCCGATCACTCGCGCCAAGGTCGCTTCGATGTCCGCTACGACCACCACGACCACCACGACTGGCGGCTCGACCACGACCACCACGACGACCCTTAAGGGCGGCGAGGCGGACCTCACTGACTTCGACCTCCGCTCGGAGGACGGAGACGGCGCGGAAGGCGAGCAGGACGTCAAGCTTGCAACGGCGAAGTTCGACGTTGACGGCGGTGACGTGAACGTGCAGCGCGCAGAACTCACGGTGGAATTCACCGGTTCGGGTTCCGCAAGCGAGCGCCCTTGGGACTACTTCGACACGATCTCGGTATGGGGCAACGGCAAGAAGCTTGCCGATGTCAATGCCGACAGCCGTGCCGATTGGGATGACCAGGATGACGGCGTCTACACTATCTCGGTTTCCGGCTTCGATTACATGGTGAGGGACGGCAGCACTGCCGAGCTCACCTTCGCAGCGGACATCGCGGACAACATGGACGACGACGATGTCGATGACGGATCCTTCGATCTCTCCGTAGAGACCGACCAGGGTATCCGCGCAATCGATGCCGCTGGCATCCAGCAGTACACGGGTAAGACGAGCGACAAGGTTGGCTTCGACTTCCAGGCCGAGGAGAACGGTGACCTCTCGATCCGCGAAAGCGACGAGAATCCGGATGCCACGACCCTTAAGGTCGAGAACGACCAGTCCTCGGACGCATATGACGTATTCGCATGGGATGTCCGCAACAAGGACAACGCGGATACGCTCATCACCGACTTCACCATCACGGTCGCGACGAGCTCTGATCTCTTCAACACCGCCGATGTATCGGATATCATCCGGAAGGCGACCGTCTCCGACGGCGATGATGAGTACGATGGCGACATCAACGATGACGGAACCATCGACTTTGACGACATTGAGGCGCAGGTTGACGGTGACAGCACCAAGACCTTCACCCTCTCCGTCGAGTTCGCTTCGGACAGCGGATACGCTTCCGACCTTCCGAACACCATCACCTTCGCGATCGATCACTCGAGCGTAGAGGCTGAGGGCGTCGAAAGCGGTGACGAAGTCGAATCGACCGACATCTCCGGCTCGGCAACCTCTGAAGACCACATGGTCTCGGAGACCGGCTTCGATGTCGCGCCGAAGAGCACCTCGCAATCGGTAACGGCTTCGACCGACAACTCCGATGCGTACGGTACCTTCATCATCAAGTTCGATGTGACGGCTGACGAGGATGATCCGATCTTCATCGGTAAGACGGCTGCAAGCTCGACGCTTGGCAACGACACTGCCGGTGCGGTCTACGACATCATCAAGAACGGTGCAACCACCTCGGTCGCGTTCGACTCGAAGACGGCAACGCTTTCTTCGACGGCGCACACGAAGAACGGAAACTTCAAGGTTGACGCAGGCGCGACGGAAACGTTCACGCTCACCGTCACTCTTGATCCGCTCACCTTGACCGGCACCGGTCAGTACGCGATCCAGCTCGCTGAGGTCAACTACTCTGTAGAGAATGACCTCACGCCGCTCTCGAAGTTCAATGTCGACCTCGACAATGCGGACTACGAGACCGACGCTGTGTACATCACGGCTGACTAACGAGCTTTCCGGGATTCGTTCCGGAACACGTTAGCCAGACGAGTTGTCAGGCAGCAAAACCCCCGCGAAAGCGGGGGTTTTGCGTTTGAGGGAGGGAAGAACCAATGGGGGATAACTTATCTTCATGCGGAGTGCGTAGGTATACTGAAGAAGTATTTATTAGTCTCAACTTTAATTTAACGATGAAAAAGCTTGCCCTATTAACCCCGGTCCTGGCGCTCGCGCTTCTTGTCCTTCCTTCGGTCGGGCTTGCAGCGGTCACGCCGACCCTGACCGCACAGGAAACTGTGGCCAATACCGAGACCGCTTCGATCCCGGCTATCGCCCTTACCGGCGGTACCGTAGCAATCGCGGCAACGTCAACCCTGACGGCCGTCGCGAAAGCGAACCTCGCGAACAACGATTACTTCATCCTCTCGCACACCGGAGTCGCCGCGACCGCGGTCTGTTTCTACTTCGACGTGGATAACTCGCTTTCAAGCGATGCGGGTACGGCCCAGGCTTGTAAAGATGCCAACGGCGTAGCAGGAGGCATCGAGATCGCAGTTAGCGCCGCGACCGACGCCGCAAGCGTTGCCGCACTTATCAACACGGCAATCAATGGAGTCACCTCCGCACTCACCATTACGTCCTCTAACAGCGGCGGGGGAATCCTGGTCCTGACAAACGACACGGCTGGCGCAGCAGGAAATATTGCCGTCAACTCTGGCTATTGGGCCGAAGGCGTGACGAACGCAGGATTTACGCTCACCGCGCTTGCCGGGGGCGCAAACGCCATCCCGGCAACGACGACCGTCGTCATTCCCGCTGGTCTCCCGGCAAACGCTGGCGACCATTCGGTGACGGTTGACGGTGTCGTCATCAACCTCGGCACGTCCGTGCTCACCGCGAATCAAGTTGCTGCGGCTCTCGCTGCTGCTACGTACACCGGCGGTACCAGCTACGGCTCGACGGGCGCATACGTTGTAACGAACCCGAGCGCGGCCAACCTGACCTTCACGCGGGCGAACGGAGCGAACGGGTCAATCGTCCTTGGCGATTCTAACTACGGCACGACCGCACAGGTAGTTACCTTTACTCCGGGAAGCGTCATTCGCGCGAAGTACACGGTAACGATCAACGATACTGATTATAGTTACAGCTCCGGAACCGATGTTACTGCCCAGCAGGTCGTTGAAGCACTGAACGGGCAGCTTGCTTCGAATACGGATGTCACCTGTACCGAAGACGATGTCATGGTTACCTGTACGGCCGCTGTCGCAGGAACCGCCTTCACTTACAGCACCGACGTTGAAGTGGGAGCGGGCGCGGGAAGCACAAACGGTGGCGGTGGCGGAAGCCATCACCACAGCTCCGGCGGCTCGTCTTCTTCGAGCTCGAGCACTTCCGGTTCTACCACCACCACGACTACCACCTCGACGAGCGTAGAAGCGCAGCTTGCAGCCCTCAACGCGCAGCTCGCAGCACTTATGGCGCAGGCAAACGCGATGGGAGGAGTTTCGGCTTCCTTCACCCGCGACCTCACCATCGGTTCAAGCGGAGCCGACGTGAAGGCTCTCCAGATGTGGCTCAACGCACATGGCTTCATGGTCGCCGCGACGGGACCAGGGTCGGCTGGTATGGAAACCGACCTCTTCGGGGCCCTTACCCAGGCCGCGCTCGCAAAGTACCAGGCATCGGTCGGCATCACGCCTGCTGCTGGCTACTTCGGTCCGAAGACCCGTGCGTGGATTAAGTAAATTCTCACGCTAGAAATCAAAACCGCCCCGTACGGGGCGGTTTTGATTTACCCGGATTTTATTTCGGAAGCTGTTTCAGAAGTTCGTGTATGCGGTCGATTTCGCGAAGCGTGGAATCGAATATCTTTTTCGACTCAGGATCAAGCCCGGGATTCATGAGCGCGAGTTCGGTACCGCTCTTGATGATCGCGAGGGAACTGCGGATGTCGTGGGGGATATCGGCCATGTTACGGATTCAGGCGGTACCCTACGCCCCGCACCGTCTCGAAGAGGGGAGTGCCGCCCGCGTAATCGTCGAGCTTCTTGCGGAGATTCTTCATATGCACGTCAAGCACGTTACTGAACCCGGAGAAGTCGAAATTCCAGACATGATCGAGCACGTCTTCCCGGGTAAGCGCTTCGCCCGGCCGGCGCATGAAGTATTCGAGGAGAGAGTATTCCTTGAGTGTAAGCGCGATTTTCTCGCCGGCTTTGGTGACTTGTCTCGTTGCCGGGTCAAGAATGATATCGCGGACGGTAAGCGCGGCGGGAAGCGCGCTTTCGGGGCGCCGCAGCACGGCGTTTATGCGGGCGACAAGCTCGTCGAACGAGAACGGCTTTACGACGTAGTCGTCCGCTCCCGAGTTGAGGAGCGACACCTTCTCTTCGGCTTCGGCCTTGGCGGTGAGGATAATGATCGGCGTCTTCACCCCCGCTTCCCTGGCTTCCCGGCAGATGGCGTCGCCTCCGAGGCCCGGAAGCATGAGGTCAAGGAGTATGAGGTCGTACTCGTTCTTATAGAGCATGATCCGGGTCCGCGCCTTCTCGCTCTCGGCGACCCAGTCGACGGCGAACCCCTTCATTTCAAGGCCCTTCTTGAGGTTTTCGGCGAGCTGCGGCTCGTCTTCCACGATAAGGATGCGCATAGTGTAGAGGGTAACGGTTTCTAAGGGGAACGCAATCAGTAGAACCTACGGATTACGAAGATTTCATGAAGAACCTTCATGAAGCGGCGCTTGCCTTATCGGCCACCATTTAGTATGGTGGCCGGGTACGGACCGAAGACAGCAGGTGGCCCGAAAGGCCGTAAACCCTGCCGAGGCACATCTTGATCCCCTCATGCGGGGTGAAAGAGGTCGAGCCCTCCTTCGGTCCCGGAAGCGAAAGCTTCCGGGACCAGTGTCGTTTCGTACTAACAAATCACATGGCAATCACCAAACAAAAGAAAGTAGACATCGTTGAAAAGCTCAAGGGCGCGCTTGGCGAAGCGGCTTCGGTCGTATTCGTGCGCTTCCACAAGCTTTCGGTCGCGGACACGACCAAAATGCGCAAGGCGCTTCGCGCCGAGGGCGTCGGGTTCTATGTCGCGAAGAAGACGCTTATCCGTCGCGCGCTCGCCGAGCGAGGCTATACCGGAGACGTTCCGGAGCTTGCCGGAGAAATCGCGATCGCCTGGGGCAAGGGAGACGCGACGCTTCCCGCCCGCTCGATCTACGAGCACGCGAAGAAGCTCAAGGAAGCGCTCGCGATTGTCGGCGGCGTGTTCGAGAACGCATTCGCGGATGCGGGCCAGATGACGGCCATCGCCACCATCCCGCCGGTACCGGTGCTTCGCGGCATGTTCGTGAACGTGATCAATAGCCCTATCCAGGGATTCGTGGTCGCGCTCAACAAGATCGCGGAAAAGAAAGCGGCATAACTTTATTCCCATTTAACTCATTACTATGGACGAAGAAAAGAAGGTAGAGGAAGCGGCGGCCCCCGAGGCAGCTGCGCCGGAGGCGGCTCCGGCTCCTGCGGCAGCCCCGAAAGAAGAGGAGAAGGTGGAGGTACCGGCAAAGTTCAAGAAGCTTGTCGAGGAAGTTGAGAACATGACTGTTCTTGAGCTCTCAGAACTCGTGAAGGTGCTCGAGAAGAAGTTCGGCGTCTCGGCTGCGGCAGTCGCGGTCGCGGGTCCCGCAGCCGCGGGTCCCGCCGAGGAAGGGAAGTCGACCGCAACCGTCGAACTTACCGACTCCGGCGCATCGAAGATCGCCGTCATCAAGGTGGTGAAGGAGGCGCTCGGCCTTGGTCTCAAGGAGGCGAAGGATCTCGTCGACGCGGCTCCGTCGGTCGTGAAGGCCGACATGAAGAAGGAGGAAGCCGATGAACTCAAGAAGAAGCTCGAGGAGGCAGGAGCGAAGGTTACGCTCAAATAATCCGAAAGCGAAAACAACAAAAAACGCCCCCACAGGGCGTTTTTTGTTGTTTTCGTCAAGGCTTGGACACGGGACTTCGAAGCGCGGTAGAATGCGCGGAATCGAATATGGATCCGCTCGCGAAACTCTTCGGCTCGAACGCCCGCCTCAAGCTCCTTCGTCTTTTCATTTTCAACCCCGCATCCGCGTTCTCCGTTTCCGACGCGGCATTCCGGACGAAGCTTTCAAAAGCCGCGGCGCGCAAGGAGATAAGCACCCTTGCCGCCGCGGGCGTTATCAAGAAGCGGGGAAGCGGGTATGCCGCCGAGAAGCGTTTCCCGTATTACGACGCGCTTGCCGACTTCGTGCGCACGACGACGAACGTGGAGAATGCCGAAGTTCTGGCCGCACTTAGAAAAGGAGGAACTCTTCGCCTTGTCGTTACTTCAGGGCTCTTCACGGGCGTCGCCGAATCCGAGATCGACTTGCTTATCGTAGGCGACAAGCTTGTCGAGCGGGCGCTTAAGGCAGCGGTTCACGGCATCGAAGCCGAGCTCGGGCGCGAGATACGCTACGCCTCGTTCTCCACGGAAGACTTCCGCTACCGTCTGGGCGTCTACGACCGCCTCATACGGAACGTTCTCGACTATCCGCACCGGGCCATTTTCGATAAAATAGGGCTCAAACCTTCCTAAAAACTATCCACACCCGAAAGGCTGTTTTTGCCCATCCCTGCTACACTTATAGACAGCAGGCCACACGGGGAGACCCGGGCCGGCTTTACCGGATAACCGTTCCAAGAGAGGCAGCCTCGAGGGACAATTATAAAAACTACCCACACTATGTTTCTCACTACTTGGTCAGACGTGCTCAGCCAGTCGTTTTTGGGTCTCTTCTACGGCCTCGTGCAGTTCATCCCGACGCTCGTCGTCGCGATCATCATCTTCGTCATCGGTTGGCTTATCGGCGCAGGCGTCGGCCGCGTGGTCGCGCAGATCATTAACTCGATCCGCGTCGATCAGGCGCTCCGTTCGGCGGGCGTAGAGCGCGTCCTCACCCGCGCAGGATTCACCCTTAACTCCGGCGCGTTCCTTGGCGCCCTGGTCAAGTGGTTCTTCATCGTCGTGTTCCTCATCGCGTCCCTCGACGTACTCGGGCTCTCCGACGTGACGATCTTCCTTCGCGAAGTAGTGCTCGGGTATCTCCCGCAGGTTATCGTGGCCGTCCTTATCCTTCTCGTCGCAGCGGTGATCGCGGACGTGGTGCAGAACCTCGTCGCGGGCGCAGCGCGCGCGGCGAACATGCCGTCGGCGAACTTCCTCGGCTCCGTCGCAAGATGGGCGATCTGGATCTTCGCGATCCTCGCGGCGCTCGCGCAGCTTCAGGTCGCGACCGCCTTCGTGCAGACCCTCTTCACGGGCGTCGTCATCGCGGTTTCCCTGGCGGTGGGCCTTGCCTTCGGCCTTGGCGGCCAGGCAGCGGCTGCCCGCTACATCGACAAGGTTCGCGAGCAGGTCGGATAAGGTTTCTCGGGTTTTAAAACAAACACGCCGCGCAGAAGCGCGGCGTGTTTGTTTTTAGTCTATAAAAACAAAAACCGATGGGCAGGGAGGGAAGCGATTGCTCGCTTCGCACTCCCAACACATCAGTCCGTCAAAAGGGCCCATGCAAGAGAAGAACCCCTAACCCGATCAGTGCCAGAACGATCGAAATAACAGGAATGCCGACAATCAACATGGCAATTCTTGACCGCTCGCGCCGCTCCTTAGCAGTCCTGGTTGTTTCCTTCATCTGAGGCGTAACTCCTGGCTTCATATGAGCATATCGGCCTTTAGGCCGACTCTCCACTGTTTCGTATATAACTATGGACTAGTTCTATATTCTTGTCAAATCTGCGGGCGGACCTTATAAACCACCCACTCATGCCCTTGTTGACAGCCTTTGCCCCCTCCCCTATACTCTCCCTACACGTGATACCGACCCGAAAAACCCTAACAACGAGTAGCGGATAAAGGCCGGAAGGCCTTGCATGCAAATGCGACCGCTCCTCTGAGCGGTTTTTTAGTCGGAAAAATCGCGTGGATAGTGCGCCCTTTGACATACGAATACGTATAGATGGTAAGCAAAACCGTATGGGCTAAGCCCGTGCGGTCAGCAAAATGCAAGTGCTATCAGATTGTGGTGAACAGATCTCCGCACAGGAGACATAAGGGTGCACGGTGGATGCCTAGGCTTGCGTGAGCGATGAAGGACGCGATCAGCCAGCGATATGCTTCGGGGAGGCGGCTTATAGCCTTTGATCCGAAGATTTCCGAATGGGGAAACCCTCCCGTATATCGGGAATCCGCCTCGACAGAGGATGGAAGCGTACCCGGGGAAGTGAAACATCTCAGTACCCGGAGGAATAGAAAACAACAGCGAGCCGTGTTCCGGCTCCTCGATTCGTCGAGGGGGTGGAACACGTCTCTCGCGATTCCCTTAGTAGCGGCGAGCGAAACGGGAAGAGCCCAAACCGAAGGTTTCGATCTTCGGGGTTGTAGGGCGGAAGCGCCGTATTTATACGGCAGGAGTTACAAAAGGTCTCTATAGCGGAAGCTGCTGGGAAGCAGCGCCCCAGAGGGTAATGGCCCCGTACGCGAAATAGAGATCTCTCTTGTGCTTCCGTTCCTGAGTAGTTCGAGACACGAATAGCTCGAATGAATCTGCCGGAACTAACCGGTAAGGCTAAATATCACGCAGGACCGATAGTGAACTAGTACCGTGAGGGAAAGGTGAAAAGCACCCCGAGAGGGGAGTGAAATAGAACTGAAACCGTGCACTTACAAGGGGTTGGAGCGGAACGGCGCAAGCCGTATCCGTGACAGCGTGCCTATTGAAGAATGAGCCGGCGAGTGTATGCATGCTGCGTAGCTAAATCCTTTACCGGATGGAGCTTCAGGGAAACCGAGTGTTAATAGCGCGCCTGTAGTATGCATACGACCCGAAGCTAGATGAGCTTGCCATGAGCAGGGTGAAGTTCGTCGAAAGACGGATGGAGGCCCGAACCGGTAGATCGTACAACGTCTTCGGATGACTTGTGGTAAGGAGTGAAAAGCTAATCGAATCTAGTAATAGCTGGTTCTCTCCGAAACAGCTTTTGGGTTGGCGTCATATGTTCCCCTTGGGGGTAGAGCACTGGAAGGGTCAAACAGGGAGAAATCTCGTTGACCCTATCAACCTCCGAATACCAAGGGTCAAGAATATGGCAGTTAGACCGTGGGGGCGAAGCTCCACTGGTCGAGAGGGGAAGAGCCCAGATCGCAAGTTAAGGCCCCAAAATCTACGCTCAGTACGACTTAAGGAAGTGGGAATCCTTCGACAATGAGGATGTTGGCTTAGAAGCAGCCACCATTTAAAGAAAGCGTAACAGCTCACTCATCGAGGGTTCCTGCGCCGAAGATGATCGGGGTTAAGCGTAGTGCCGAAACTGCGGGTGTACCTTTCCTTCGGGAAAGGTATGCGGTAGGAGAGCGTTCCGTATGCGCTGAAGCGTAAGGGGTAACCCGTCGTGGAGCGTACGGAAGTGAGGATGCCGGTACAAGTAACCACAATGCGGGTGAGAACCCCGCACGTCGAAAGACCAAGGTTTCCAGAGCCATGATGATCAACTCTGGGTTAGTCGGGCCTAAGGGGTAGGCGAGAGCCGAACCCGATGGACACACGGTTAATATTCCGTGACCGTTCGCATATGCGATGGAGCGACGGACTGCTGTATCTACCGCCCATAATTGGATTTGGGTCGGTTGCGCGAGGAAGTGTGGTAGGTAAATCCGCCATGCGCTATTCCGAGCGTAGCCGCAACGTTCTCCCACGGGGGAGCGGAGAGTAGAGAGCGCGGTTCCAAGAAAAACTTCTAAGCTTAATGTGCGACGACCGTACCGTAAACCGACACAGGTGGTCAGGTCGAGAAGACCAAGACGAACGAGTGAGAGGTCCTCAAGGAACTCGGCAAAAAAGCGGCCGTAAGTTAGCGATAAGGCCTGCCCGCGCACCACTTTGTCCTCAACATATGGAGAGCAAAATGACGCAGCAAAGAACAAAACTTGACCTCGAAGTACTGTATACGATGCTCACGACCAGAGAGTTGAGGTCGTTCAAGTATCGTTATCCGAGTGCTTCCGAGTGCACGTTAGAGTTCGTGAACGATGATCAGAAATACATCTGCGGCCCGGAAGACCTGGGCCAGCTGATGGATGACGTTGTAGAACGGAGACGCCCCCGACTTTTCTTTGTGGATAATTCCACGAAGATCGGAACGGATATCCGGATTCACAACATGTCTTGATCGTCGAGTACTTTAGTTTCCGCTCCTTCCAAAAGAGTTGAGGCTAAAGTGGTGCGCGGGCCGCAGCGAAAGATTCCCTGGCAACTGTTTACCAAAAACACAGCTCCCTGCGAACTCGTAAGAGGATGTATAGGGGGTGACGCCTGACCGATGCCAGAAGGTTAAGTACGGAGGGTGCTATGTCTTCGGATATAGTGCTGGGCTGTATATGCCCTGGTGAATGTCGGCGATAACTATAATCGTGGACCCTACAAACCTGCGCAAGTAGGTCAAAAGTCGGGCGATTATAAAATCCGACCAAATGCTGGAATAACTGGTGTATCCGCCGCTACCGAGCAGGTAACAATGCGCGCGGTGCAGTCAATCAGCAGGAAAGACATGTGTTCGTCTCACAACTAACAAACTTAGCCATGAGACTGAATAACTCGGCTGATGTCATGAGCTACTTCCGTGGCAAGCGACATCAGCGCAACTACTATGTAGCAGGATTCGTGGACGGAGAGGGAAGCTTCTCGGTATCGATCATCAAGCATCCGACCCAAAAGTTCGGATGGATGATCAATCCTTGTTTCCAGGTATACCAGCATGAGAAGCACCGCGAGGTGCTTGAACTCATGAAGGAAACCTTCGGGACAGGGTCGATATATCGAAAATCCGGAACTCATCCCGTCCTCAACTTCAGCATCGATTCGAGACGTTCAATCGTCGAGCGGGTTATACCGTTCTTCGAGCGATACCCGCTTCTCGTCAAAGCCGAGACATTCGTGATCTTCAAGGAGATCGTCGCGGCAATGGAGAAGCGGGAGCACTGGACGAAGGAAGGGTTTGTGAGGATAGCAACACTCGCATACTCGATGAATCAACAAGGAAAGGGCCGCAAGCACGCTCTACAAGAGATGCTCGCGACGCTCCCGGATTAGTAATTGAACACATGAATCCTCAGAGACTTTACGTCGGACTCGCTTGAGACGCGAGATGATAAAGTCCAACCTCCTGGCGACAGGAAGGAGATATGCCTAAGGTTCCGCGTTCGAGCGATCGAGCGCGGAACGGATTGGGACGATTGTAGGAGACCGTAAACAGTTCGAAAGATTACGTCATGACAAGCTACCTCGTTATGCGGCAACGCATAGCAGATCCGCGGCTCACAAGAGAGGCCATACGCCGCGCACCCCTTCGGGGGTGAAGAAATGGTCCTTCGTAGAGGAATAGAAGAGCGCAATTCCTTGTCGGGTAAATTCCGACGTGCACGAATGGCGTAATGACTGGGGAACTGTCTCGAGGACTCGCTCGGTGAAAATGCATTACCGGTGAAGATGCCGGTTACCTGTAGTTAGACGAAAAGACCCCAGAAGCTTTACTGCAGCTTCGTATTGGGGCTGCGTGATTCCTGCGTAGCATAGGTGGGAGAGGTTGAAGCGGGGGTTTCGGCTCCCGTGGACTCGTCAGTGAAATACCACTCTTGAATTGTGCAGTTCCTAACCGAGGAGGGATCCTCCTCGGGACCGTGCGTGGTAGGCAGTTTTGGTGGGGCGCTATCCTCGAAAGCGGCGCCCGTTCGACCATCATCCGAAAACCGATAAATATAAAAAAGGGGGACTGTGCCGGGCAACCGGTACAAGCAAATCGGCCAAATGCTGGAACATCCGGGTATCCGGCGGTACTCGAAAGAGTGAAAATCCGTCCGGTGCGGACAATCAGCAGGGAAGACTCGTAAGAGAACCCTCAGAGACTACACGCCGATCTCACCGCAAGGTGATGAAGATATAGTCCGATCTCTATGGCGACATAGAGGTGCGATTCCGTGATCGCGCGCTCAAGCGATTGAGTACCACACGCCTAAAAAGTAACGGAGGAGTCTATTAAGGTTCTCTAGGCGCGAATGGAAACCGTGCCGATAGTGTAATGGCATAAGAGAGCTTAACTGCAAGGGGTACATCCCGAGCAGATGCGAAAGCAGAGCATAGTGATCCGATGGTACGCCTTAGATGCGGCCAGAGCTCAACGGATAAAAGTTACTCTGGGGATAACAGGCTAGTTCCGCCCAAGCGTCCATAGCGACGGCGGAGTTCGGCACCTCGATGTCGACTCAACATAGCGCGGGGCTGGAGAAGGTCCCAAGCGTTTGGCTGTTCGCCAATTAAAATGTTACGTGAGTTGGGTTCAGACCGTTCAGCGGCTAGATGAAAGCATCGGCCACTGAACGGTCTGAGCCCCGAGGCAGAAGACATGATCACGGCGGCGTATTGCAGGAATGCAGTACGACAATTCAACTTATATCGGTGAAGTCCTAACCTGTCATATGGTAGGATAATACCGAGGGAAGATATGAAGCAAATTCGCCTATCTGACACTGACAGGGCTTATCTCGCAGGATTCCTCGATGGGGATGGAAGCATCTACGTTCGTGCAAAACCTAATTCAACCTATCGGTTCGGATACCAGATTGCACCAGCGATAGTGTTCTTCCAGTCCGCCAAGTCGAAGGATTCTTTCGAGAAGATGTGTACGCTTATGCCGTTCGGTTCCCTTCGGGAACGCAAGGATGGCGTGTGCGAGTACACGGTGCAGCGTCTTGACGACTTAGAAGAGATGATCCGACTCGTCGAACCTTTCGTTCGGTTGAAGAAGAAACAGATCGCTCTCCTGAAGAAGGTCCTGGACTGCAAGAAGCGCGAACAGAATCAGGCAGCATTCAAGAAATTGCTCGAACTCGTAAACGCTTTCGGAGAACTGAACTACTCCAAGAAGCGGATACGGAGGTATATCGCCCGTAGAGACTGAACGTTGAACATCGAGAACCGATGAAGTTACAGTCCGATGCACGCAGTAATGCGTGAGAACATGCGTGAGACAGGTTGGTCTCCTATCTACTACAGGCGTTGATTTTTGAGGAGGGTCGTCCCTAGTACGAGAGGACCGGGATGAACTGACCTCTGGTCTGCCAGCTGTCCTGCCAAGGGCACCGCTGGGTAGCTATGTCGGGTTGCGATAACCGCTGAAAGCATATAAGCGGGAAGCGTGCTCCAAGATTAGAAATCGTTATCAGGCACCTGGGAGATTACCAGGTTGATAGGTTCTACGTGGAAGGCAAGCAATTGCCGGAGCGGAGGAATACTAATATGCCGAGTCTACTGTGCGGAACTCTGCGTGCCACAATCTGCGCGCGCTCGCATTTTCCATCTATACGTATCTCGTTTGCATCGTGCGTGCCGTTTTATAAAACGCGCCCGCGGTGCTGGTGATTTGTCGGAGGGGTCATACCCGATCTCATTCCGAACTCGGCAGTCAAGCCCTCTTGAACCGATGGTACTCCGCAAGGGGGAGAGTAGGTAGTCGCCAGCACTGCGGGCGTGTTTTCGTAACCTTGCACCGTATTTACGAGTTCCCGGTAAAGGAGAGAAGGAGTAAGGCCCATGAGAACTTCGGGACAAGAATCGGCAGAAGTTTTGGCGTTAGCGAACAAATATCCGCACATCGCGGCAATTGATGAATGGGAAGTTCCTTTTGTGGGCACCTACGCTACCTGTTTAGGAGCGTCGGCGGACCCGCATGCATCGCTTGCTGCTATCTACGAACATATGTTCGCGGGAAGCGGATGCGCTTTCTGCAAACGCCGATTCCAAGCTTCGGTCGACCGCGTGCTTTTCAGACGATAAGAGATCATAAGGTGAGTTTGCGGCCGACTCGTTGAGTTGGCTGCATTCGTTTATACTAGAGATATGTCCTGGGCAGCGCGACGAAGATTCTGGATACTCGGGGGGCTTATCGCCCTTGCGGCTGTGCTCGCGGCGGCCATTCTGTTTGCCGCGGTGTATAGGGCGCCTTCATGTACCGACACGAAGCAGAACCAGGGCGAAGAAGGCGTGGACTGCGGCGGACCCTGTCCGTACCTTTGTGCGGTCAAGACCGAAGCTCCGGTGGTGCAATTCGTCAGGGCGCTCTCGCCTCGCGCGGGCCGTACCGATGTGATCGCGTACGTCGAGAATCAGAATCCATCCGCTGCCGCCCGCAGCGCCCCGTATCGCATCGATCTCTACGGAGCGGGGAATGTGATCATCGCGAGCTCGAACGGTACGGTTGACCTCCCGCCGAAGTCGGTCGTCCCGGTCTACGTGCCGAATTTCTTTTCCGGCAACCAGCAGGTCGTTCGGGTGTTTCTTACGTTCGATCAGGATTCCGTCCTGTGGGAAAGCTATCGGGAGACGCGCGTACTTCCGAAAGCAAGGAGCGCGGAGCTTGGCGGCACGCCGGATGCGCCCCGCATCACTGCCGTTCTCCAAAACGACGACGTTGAGCCGCTTTACAATACGAAAGTCGTCGCGACGGTATTCGACGCATCCGGAAACGCGGTCGGCGCCTCGCAGACCGTGCTCGAAGCGATCCAGCCGCAGGGTAGCGCTTCTGCGATCTTCACCTGGAACGCGGCCTTCCCGGCCCCGGTAGCCCGCATTGAGGTCAAGCCCGTCATTATGCTCCCGCGATGAGGGAACTGTTTTCGAAGGCCGAGGGCTTCCCCCGCCGGTTCGACTGGCTCCTCATCCTTCCGGCCATAACGCTCACGCTGCTTGGCGTCCTTACCATGAATACGTTCGGCGTGGGCGCAAGCCTCGCGCCGCGCCAGCTTGAGTGGCTCGTCCTCGCGGTATTCGCGTATTTCGCCCTTTCCTCGCTTGATTTGCGGTTCCTGAGGCGCAAGGAGGTCGTGTTCGCGGCGTACGCGCTTGCGGTCGCGCTCCTCGCGCTCCTCCTCCTTGTCGCGCATAAGGTAATGGGGGCGAAAAGCTGGTTTCTTCTTGGCGGCTTTTCGTTCCAGCCCGCCGATTTCGCGAAGCTCGCGCTCGTAATGCTTTTGTCGAAATACCTCTCTCGCCGGCACGTCGACATCGCGCAGCTGAAGCACGTCATCATTTCCGGCCTCTATGCGGCCGCCCTGATTCTTCTGGTCCTCGTGCAGCCCGATCTCGGGACCGCCGTGATACTTTCCGCCGTATGGCTTGGCATGATGCTCGTTTCCGGCATCTCGAAAAAGCATCTGGCGCTCGTCGCGCTTGCGGGCATCGTCGCCGCGGCGGGGTTCTGGTCCCTTGGCCTTCACGACTATCAGCGGACGCGCATTGTCGCCTTCCTCAATCCCGCGGCCGACATCCGCGGCGCGGGCTATAACGCCTATCAGGCGACGGTCGCCGTGGGCTCCGGGGAGTGGCTCGGGAAGGGAATCGGATACGGCACGCAGTCGAAGCTCCGGTTCCTTCCGGAATACGAGACGGACTTCGTGTTCGCCGCGTTCGCCGAAGAGTGGGGCTTCGTCGGCGTTCTCCTTCTCCTGCTTCTCTACGGCCTCCTGCTCGCCCGCCTCATCGATATCGCGAAGCGCGCGGCGACCAATTTCGACGCGTTCTTCACGCTTGGCGTCGCCCTCGTCCTTATGGCGCACCTTTTCATACACGCGGGGATCAACCTGGGACTCCTGCCGGTTACCGGCACGACGATACCGTTCATGAGCTCCGGCGGGTCGCATCTCCTTATGGAATTCGCGGCGCTTGGCATCGTCTCATCGCTTGCCCGGCACGGCAGGAGCGTCTCGCGTTCGCTCGCGGGCCAGGAATATATAGGCTAAAGGCCGTAAAGCGCGAATGTCTCGTCAAGCGATTTCTGTTTTGAGAAATCCCTGTGCACGCGCTCGAAGAACTTCCCGGCAAGTCCGGCGGCAAGCGCGGGATCTTCCCGCAGGTCTGCTATCGCCTGCGCGAGCGCATCGGCATCGTCCGGAGGTACCAACAGCCCTGTCACCTTGTGTTCGATAAGCTCCGGCACGCCGCCCACGCTGCTTGCGATCACGGGCACCCTCGCAAGCCCCGCTTCGGCCACCACGTACCCGAAGCTTTCGGAGCGCGACGGAAGGAGAAACAGATCGAACGCCGGGAGATAGCCCGCCGCGTTTTCCACATGTCCGCAAAAAAAGACGCGCTTCTCGATGCCAAGCCAGTGCGCAAGGGCGGTGAGATGCGCGCGTTCCTCGCCGCTTCCCATAAGCACAAGCGCCATGTCGGGGAAGCGCTCCGCGATCTTCGAGAACGCCCTGAGCGCGACATCAAGGCCCTTCACGCGATGGAGTTCCGCAAGCGTACCGAGCCAGAATGTAGCCTTAAGACCGGGGGCAAGCTTCGCGCGCGCCGCCGCCCGCCCGTGCAGTTCCACCGGTTCGACCCCGTTATATATCACGACAAGCCTTCCCCGGGCGCCCGGCATGCACGCAACGTCCCGGTACGTGGCTTCCGAATTGCAGATCGTCCGGTGCGTCCCGAGAATGGTGAGGTGGTGGAGGATGCCGAAAAGGTTCTTCTCGAACTTCCGGCGCGGTTCGTTGAAGGCCCATCCGTGCGCCGTGAAGACTATGCGCGGCACGCGGGCCATCCGCGCCGCGAGCGTGCCTATAAACCCCGCTTTCGAGCTGTTAAGGTGCACGATGTCCGGACGTTCCTCCCGAAACAAACGCCACAGCTCCGCCGCCGCCTTGAACTCCCCGAGCCCCAATACGTCGCGGCGAAGCGCCGCGACGCGCATCGTCCGCACGCCCGCCTCCGCGAGTTTTTTTGCCAGGAGCCCCTCCTCGCCGTACGCGACCGCCGCATCGTACCCGCGTTTTTTCGCCTCAAGCGCGAGGTCGAAGACGTATTTCTGCGCGCCGCCCCAGTTTGCCTTGGTGATGACGTAGAGAATCTTGTGCGGGGGCGTAACTTCCATGCGGCTGTAGATGTTCTATAGTATAACCGTATCCGATGACTCACGGTGGCAAAAGGGGAGCCGCGCTCCTGTTTCTCGGCGATATTGCCGCCTTCGTGGCGGCGCTTTGGCTTACCCTTCTCCTTCGCTACGGGGAACTCCCGAGCCGCGAGACGTTCGGCGCTCACTTCCCGGTATTCGCGCTCCTGTTCGCGCTATGGATCCTCGTTTTCTATCTCTCGGGCCTCTATGGCAAGCGGGTAATCCTCTTCAAGAGCCGGCTGGCTGATGCGCTCCTCAAGACGCAGGTATTCAACATCGTGCTCGCCGCACTCTTCTTCTTTCTCGTGCCCGGCGTCGGCATCGCCCCGAAAACCAATCTCGTTCTGTATCTCGTCATCTCGCTCGGGCTTATCTTCCTCTGGCGCCTTGCGCTCTATCCGAAACTGACCAGCCGCCGCGTTCGTTTTCGCGCGGCGCTCATCGCAAGCGGCGCGGAAGCGGACGAGCTTGTGCGGGAAGTCAACGGGAATTCCCGCTATCATCTCGAATTCGCGCTTGTCCGCACCCCGGAGGAGTTCGCGGACCTTGATGCCGCAGCGCTTGAAGCGGAGTTCGAGAAAGCGAACGTGGGGATGCTCGTCGTCGATACCGAGCACCCCGTTGCCAAGGGCCTCCTGCCGCTCATCTATCACCTGTCCTGCTTCAGGCGCACCTACCAGTTTGCCGAATTCACGCAGGTATACGAAGAGGTCTTCGACCGCATCCCGCTCTCGCTTATGAAGCACGAATGGTTCCTCAAGCACGTTTCCGCGAATCCGTCGCTTGCGTATATGGCCGCCAAGCGCGCAATCGATATCATCGGGGGCCTCGTGATGGGCCTCGTAACCGCGCTCGCTACGCCCTTCGTGTATTTCGCGCAGAAACTCGAAGGTCCCGGTCCCGTATTCATCGAACAGGTCCGCATAGGGGAGTGCGGAAGGCCGGTCGCCGCGCGCAAGTTCCGGAGCATGACCAAGAATCTCGCAAGTTCCGGCGAATGGACGACGGAAGGGGAGAACCGGGTCACACGCGTCGGCAGCTTCCTTCGCGTGACGTCGCTTGACGAGTTTCCGCAATGGCTCAACGTCCTTCGGGGCGAAATCTCGCTCATCGGCCCCCGAAGCGATATCGAAGGGCTCGGCAAGCGTCTCTCCGAAGCTATTCCGTACTACGACGCCCGCTATATCGTGAAGCCCGGCATCACGGGCTGGGCGCAGATCAACCAGCAGTACGAGCAGGGAAGCATCAGCCCGCAATCCATAGAAGAGACCAAAACCCGCCTCGCTTACGACTTCTACTACCTCAAATACCGCTCGCTCGGGCTCGACATCGTTATCGCGCTCAAGACTATCAAAAGGATGCTGTTTCGCGTAAGCTCATGGTGATATGAAGCGCACGATACTCATCACCGGGGCGGCAGGGTATGTAGGCGCCATGCTCGTCGAACGCTTCGCGAAGCGCGAGGACATCGGACGCATCATCGGCGTCGATAAAGAACCGCTTCCGGAACTGCTCGCCAAGGAACCGAAGCTTCTCTATATAGAGGCCAATACTTCCGACGGGACCTGGCAGGAGCGGGCGCGGGCGGAAAGGCCGGATATCGTGATCCACACCGCGTGGCAGATACGGGAGGTGTACGGCGATCATGCGCTTACGTGGAAGTGGAATATCGACGGATCCGACGCGGTATTCGATTTCGCGCTCGGCGAACCTTCGGTCGAGCGCCTGATCCATTTCTCCACCGTCGCTTCCTATGGCGCGTATCCCGACAACTCGACCGGACACCGGTATGCGGAAGACGAGCCGTTCCGAAAAATGGACTATCTATATGCGGAAGAGAAGAGGATTGCCGAGGAGCATCTCGAAGAGAAATATGCGAAAAGCGATAAGCGGGTGAACGTCGCCGTCGTGCGCCCCGCGGCCATCACGGGCCCCCGCGGGCGGTTCATGCGTATCCGGTTCGGGCTTCAGGCCGCGCTTTCGGGGCAGCTCAAGGATTCCTTCGCCTATCGTCTCGTCTCCGGCATGGTTTCCTTTGTTCCGGTCACGCCTAAGTGGCTCCGGCAGTTCATACACGAGGACGACGTCGTCGGTATCGTCGAGCGTCTCGCGTTTGGCGAACCGGTCAAGGGATACGAGGTCTTCAATATCTGCCCTCCGGGTCCGGTTGTTCTCGGGCCCGATATGGCGAAGGCGGTGGGGAAGCGGCTGCTTCCCGTATATCCGTGGATGGTGCGCTTCCCGTTTTTCGTATTTTGGCATCTTTCGCGCGGGAAGATTCCGACCGGCAAGGGGGCCTGGAAAAGCTATTCGTATCCCATCGCGGTCGACGGCTCGAAAGTTACGAGGGAACTCGGATATGCATATGCTTACCCGAGCTTCGACGCCTTCTATTACACCAACGGCGCGTACGAGTCGTTCGTGCCCGAAAGCGCGCGCCGCCACAAATGATTCTCGACGGAAAGAGACTCGCAGCGGATATACTCTCGCGCGCCAGAGCGCGTTCCGAACAGCTCGGACGCATGCCGACGCTTCGCGTGGTTGCCTGCGGGGGCAATGCCGCGACGGCGTCGTATCTTAAGATCAAAGAAAAGCGCGCCGCGGAGGCCGGTATCGGGATGATCGTGCAGACGCTCCCGGAGACCGCGACCACAACCGAGCTCATCGCCGCGGTCACGGCCGCTACGGAAGACGCGCTCATCGTACAGCTTCCGCTTCCGGCCACGGTCGATACGCAGGCGGTACTCGACGCGATTCCTGTGGAAAAAGACGCTGACGTGCTTTCGTCCGCGGCCCGGGCGCGGTTTGAAAGAGGAGAAGACGGCGCGCTCCTGCCGCCGGTC
The DNA here is from genome assembly GCA_037200965.1 of bacterium. NCBI lineage: Bacteria > bacterium. The sequence continues at coordinate 442,486 of JBBCGK010000001.1, read as the reverse complement.
GTCGGCGCGGTCGCGGAAATAGTGAGGGGCGTATCGATAGCGGGGAAGAAGGCTGTAGTCATAGGGAATGGCTGGCTGGTCGGCGCTCCGGTTGCGACATGGCTTAACCGCCAAGGTGCGGACGTTTCCATAGCGACCATCGAAACGGCTCCGGAAGAGCTCGCGCGCATGCTTTCCGGCGCGGACATTATCGTCGCGGGCGCGGGTTCCGCGGGGCTTGTGAAGCCTGAGATAATCAAGGAGGGAGTCATCCTTATCGATGCGGGCACCTCCGAGTCCGGCGGCGTTATAAGGGGAGATGCCGATCCGGCGGGTGCCGAAAAATGTTCTCTTTTTACGCCCGTCCCGGGAGGAGTGGGTCCGGTCGCCGTTGCGAAACTGTTTGAGAACGTTATCGAGCTCGCCGAATACTCTTAGGATTTGCAAGTGTAGCCCAAATGGGCTACACTGCGCATATGGCAAAAACCGCAACGGTACGAGCCCGCATGGAACCCTCGCTCAAGCGCAGGGGAGAGGCGGTGCTTTCGAGAATCGGCCTCTCCCCGACGGATGCCGTTACGCTCTTCTATACGCAAGTAACCCTCAACCAAGGACTCCCGTTCAGTACCAATATCCCCAACGCCGAAACCGCAAAAGTCATCCGCGATGCCCGTAAGGGCCGCGGGCTGCTGAAGCCGAAATCGTTCGATGCATGGGAGAAGGAGTTGCGCGCTATGCGCGCATGAGGATTCTTCTTCAAACAAGCCGGTTCAAGAAAGATATCCGGCGTCAGTTAAAACGGGGGAAAGATCGAGAGAAGATGGTGGCCGTCACGCGCTTGCTTGCGGCTCAAGGCAGCCTTCCCCCGGACTACAAGCCTCACCCCCTTCAAGGGGAGTGGAAAGGAACCGACGAATGCCATATCGAACCCGACTGGCTCCTCGTCTATGCCGTCACGGAATCCAGTATTATCCTCCACCGCACCGGCACCCATGCCGATCTTTTTGAATAAGATTCCACCTGGTTCGGATGCGGTTGCATCCGGCCCCTAATTCCTTATACTAGGCCCATCATGAAGCATCATCGGCTTGCCGCCATCGGGCTCCTTATCATAGGAGCCGCGCTTATATGGTTCGTCTGGTCGACCCAGGCCAATCCCGAGTCCCCGTGGCGCTTCAAGCTCGGCCTCGACCTTGCGGGAGGTACCGAACTCACCTATAAGGCGGATACTGCCTCGATCGCTGAGGCAAGCCGCCCGGGCGCCCTCGCGTCGCTTCATCAGGTTATCGAGCGCCGCGTGAACCTCTTCGGCGTCGCGGAACCCCTCGTCCAGACCGAGCGGGCGAGCACCCTCAACGGCCAGGCGGAAGACCGCCTTATCGTCGATCTCCCGGGCGTCACGAACGTGAAGGCCGCGGTCGACGCGATCGGCAAGACGCCGGTGCTCGAATTCCGGCTCCAGAAGACGGTCGGCACGACGACCGAGTTCGTCTCGACCGGACTCACCGGCCAGTATCTTGCGAATGCGTCGCTTGAATTCGGGAACGGCGGCGCAAGCAACGTGCTTGGAAGCCCTATTGTCCTTCTCAAGTTCAACGACGAAGGCGCGAAGCTTTTCGAGAAAATCACGAGCGAGCACGTCGGCGACATACTCGGCATCTTCCTCGACGGCTCGCCGATTTCGACGCCCGTCATTCAGGAGGCGATTCCGGGCGGCACCGCAACCATTACCGGTAAGTTCAACGCGACCGAAGCGAAGAGCCTGGTGCAGAACCTTAACTTCGGCGCGCTTCCGGTCCCGATCGAACTTATCGGTTCGAACACCGCGGGGCCGACTCTTGGCGCGAACGCCATTACCGCCGGAGTGCTTGCCGGCATCGTCGGATTCCTCCTGGTCGCGGTTTTCATGCTTCTTTGGTACCGTCTTCCGGGCCTGGTCGCGGACGTTGCCCTCGTCGGCTATCTCGCGCTCGTCCTTTCCGTGATGAAATTCATTCCGGTCACGTTTACCGCCTCCGGCATCGCGGGGCTTATCATATCGGTCGGTATGGCGGTCGACGCGAACGTGCTCATCTTCGAGCGCATCAAGGAAGAGCTTCGCGAAGGGAAGGGGCCCCGCGAAGCCGCGCACATCGGCTTCAGCCGCGCGTGGCCCGCGATCAGGGACGGCCACCTTACGATGCTTATTTCCGCGGTGATTCTCTTCTGGCTCGGAACGAGCCTCATCCAGGGCTTCGCGCTCGTTTTCGCGCTCGGCGTCATCGCTTCGCTCGTCTCCGCCGTCACCGTCTCGCGCATCTTCCTGCTTGCGATACTGCCCGAAGCAAACACGGGGGCATGGCGTTTTCTTACTGGTAGCGGGCTTCGCAAATAACGTATGTATATCGTCAACCATCGCACGCTGTTCTTCTGGATCACCGGAGTCATCCTTGCCGCCGCGCTCGGCGCCATCGTCTTCTTCGGTCTTCCGCTCGGCATCGATTTCACGGGCGGGTCGCTCCTTGAGGCCACGTACACCACGTCCGAGCCTTCGCTCGACGTGCTTAAGAAGAGCGTTACCGACCGGGTCGCGCTCGGGGAAATATCGCTCCGCCAGTCGGGAGAGACGGGCGTAACGCTTCGTACCCGGACGCTCACTCCCGCGGAACACGAGGCAGTCCTTTCCGCGCTTACCCTTGGCGGCACGGCGGAGTTCACCGAAGACAAATTCACGAGCGTCGGGCCTGCTCTCGGCACCGAGCTTGGCAAGAAAGCGATCTGGGCCATCCTCGCGGTCGTCCTCGCCATCGTGCTCTATATCGCCTGGGCGTTCCGGAAAGTCCCGCCTCCGGTCCCCGGCTGGACCTACGGTCTTACCGTCGTCGCCATGCTCGCGATCGACATCATCGTGCCGACCGGCTTCTTCGCGGCGCTGTGCCATTTCACGGGCGCTCAAGTCGATTCGCTCTTCGTGGTCGCCCTTCTTGCCCTTCTCGGGTACTGCGTGAACGACGTTATCGTCATTTTCGACCGCGTCCGCGAGCACCTTGCGAAGAACGAGAAGACCGGGCTTAAGGAATCGTTCGAGACGACGATCGGCAAGTCGATCGACGAGACCATGACGCGCTCCATCAATACCGGGCTCACGGTCGCGCTCGCACTCCTCGCACTCGTTTTCTTCGGCGCGCCCGTGACCGTCAACTTCGCGCTCGTGATGCTCGTCGGCGTCGTCGCCGGAACGTTCTCTTCCATCTGCCGCTCCGCCCCGCTCCTTATCCCGCTCGCGCACCGGTTCGCGAAGAAATAGCCCATGATTCTCGGTATCGCCGGGACGCTCGGGGCGGGGAAGGGAACGGTGGTCGAGTACTTGGTCGAAGAACAAGGATTTACACATTTCTCGGTTCGTAACTTTCTCTGGGAAGAAGTGGATCGCCGGGGCCTTCCGCGCGTTCGCGATAATCTGAGCATCGTCGCGAACGATTTACGCGCGAAACATGGAGCCGGATATATCACGGGAGAGCTTCTGAAGCGCGCGCAATCGTACGGAGCCGATGTTATCATCGAGTCATTGCATACGCTCGGAGAGGCGAATTTCCTCCGGGAGCACGGGGCCATAATCCTGGGCGTGGACGCGGATGTCAGAGCGCGCTACGAACGTATACGGAAGCGGGGAACCGAGACCGATCAGGTTTCTTTTGAGAAGTTTGTCGAGGACAACGAGCGGGAAATAGCATCGAACGATCCGGCAAAGCACAATATCCGTGCCGTCATTGATTCGGCTGACTTTACAATCACCAACGACGGCACGCTCGAAGAGCTTCATAAGCAGATAGACCGGATCCTCTCGGAAGTTTCAAGATAACGATCAGTGGACGTCGTCGTTTTACAGTGCCACGTTTATCTGCTATAATGCCTTAGGCAACCAAGCTCGTTACGGAGGATAATCCAATGACTGCAACAACGCGGAGCTTCGAGCTCCCACACTGGCTGGGCCGGACCGCCTTTATTGCTGCCGGTTTCGCCGTGAGTGTCGCCGCTTTTCTTTTTTCGTCCCTGTATCTATTGGACGCCTATGGGGTGAGCGCCATGGAAGACAATGCCGCGTTCTGGGAATGGACGCCGATCTGGGTGTCGGCGGGCGGCGTTATCTGTCTCAGTGCCTACGCGCTTATTCTCGTGTGGACAGATGATTGGACAGGAAAGACGCGCAAATACTTCGGTCCGCTGTACTGGTTCTACGAAGCGACCGACGAAGCTATCCCGATCACGCTGAGCGTCTTCACGCTGCTCGCCCTCATGCCGACTGCGGCGGCGCTCTACATAAACCAAGGCGGACATCTGCTCGGTACCGCTCCTGGGTATGTGCGGATAACCGACGATGGCCGGATGCTCTTGCCGGGGCAGATCGTGCAGGCCGAACGCCTGGAAGTACGTAGCGTCCCGGTGCCGGTCTGGCGCCGTTCCGCTATTGTACCGGTCACAGTTGCCTGGTACGGGGGCTATACCATCCATGCTCTCGTTTCAGTCGACTTCAGGCTCAAGCCGAACGCATCGCTCCAGGGACTTCTTGCGACGCACTATCAGGCATTGGGCCCGCAAGAGACCAGAGACAGGTCCGGTATGCAGCTCAACGTGTTTACCGGAGCGCTTGCGCCGTATCTTGCCGACAAGATCGCCCGAGTGCTGCGTGAGATCGAAGAGAAGAAAATCACAGGTTCCGAGGCGAGCATGCAGTTGCGCCTCGCCGCGCTCGTGCATGAGCATCGGACTGAAATGCCGGGATGGGTCAAAGACCTGTCGCTCGGACAGGTCGTGATGTCGGATTCCTCATTCCTATATCACTAAGGTCTTCCCCAACTTGCGGGCCGCGAAAGCGGCCCGTTTCGTTATGAAATGACCGTTCCCTCGAAGTTCCTATTTTCTAAATAGTTTTCAAATTCATCAAGACGCGCGCCGTTCATGATGGCGATTTCAAGACCAAGCGCCTCCGCTTCCTTGGCCGCTACCGGATCGAACGGGGAAGAGAGCCCCGGATCCCACTCGGCAGGGATAAGGCTTCGGAACTCGCTCCAGGATAGTTTTTCAAGCTTCTTCGCACCCTCGAATTTCCTCGGGTCTTTGTCGTATACGTAGTCGATATTCGACAGGTTCACGAGGCGCTTCGCGCCGAGCGCCTTTGCCGCAAGCACGGCGCAATAGTCGGTCGACCAGCCGGGCTTCCATCCGGCACCGATGATAACCGGGCTTTCCTCAGGGACCATTGTCGGATCCTTTACGATCTTCGCGTGCCCCTGCTCGCGAAAAAGCGTGCGCATGAGGTGCGCGTTGAGTCTGGTCGAGTGGATGCCGAGCCAATCGAGGTCTTCGCGCGGGAGATCGCCGCGAACAAGATGCGCGGCTTCCTGATAGCTGCGCGCGGTCTTCCCGCCGCCCGTGATGATATAAAAAGAAAAGCCCTCGGAAATCTTTTTGAGAATAAGCTCGCGGAAGCGCGCGAGAAATGAAGCATCGATCCCCTCAGGGACGATAAGAGACCCTCCGACAGACACGACAACACGCTCCCGCGGTGATGCGCTCATAGGTAAGGTTTGACGGCTTCAACCAGCATACGCTTTTCAACGCCGCATGCAACTTGTCGGAGGTAAGAATCGTTTTATAAGGGAAACAGTGAAGGGCCCGCGTTTCCGCAGGCCCTTTCAAAGATTCATCCCCCTTCATCTTGGTAGTATTCGGCGATCTTGAAGAGCATGCGTGTCCGCAGATAGCCGAAAGTCCTGCTCTTCCGCGGCAACGCTTCCCAAAGTTCCATGAGTTTCGGGAGAGTGTCTGCCGCATTGAATTTCGACTCGAAGATATTGTCGATCTTGGCCCTGGCAGCGTCGCGTTGCTTGTCGAATCGCGCGAAGCGATGCACTTCGTACCACTCAGCAATCGTGCGCGCTTCGTCACGGGCTTTGATCCAGAGCGCATAGTGTTTCTGGGTTGCCCGGTGCCTGAGGGGGCTTCCGGGCTTCGTTTCGTTTATGACGTACGCGACCTCGCCCATCGTCTCAGATTCTTCCAGTTCCTCCTCGAGTTCTTCAATGGTCGGCACCAGCCTGGCGGGAGCGTTGACTGGAAAGAGTCGGCGGTTCAGGTCTATATAGGACATTCCCATGGCCTTGGCCATGTCGGCTACCCGAGTTCCCATGTGCGTAATCTCCGTTGGATCTGGGCCAGATATACCATAAGCGCTAAGGCCTGTCCAAAGGGTCTCCGGTTCGTTACGACGCCCATCAAAACGCCTCTTGACGCCCCTCCCGCCCTCCTATAGTATGGCTTTACCTGCCCCACAGGGGGCCGGTTTTATTTGCTCTCTGACATACGAATAAAGTCCCCAGGACCGGCACGGTCTTGGGGGTGCAAGAAAACCTGTAAGTTATGTTTTGTTTTGTTCCGCCTATTCTTAATGAGAGTTTGATCCTAGCTCAGGATGAATGCTGGCGGCGTGGATAAGTCATGCAAGTCGAACGGCCCGCAAGGGCAGTGGCGAACGAGGTAGTAACGCGCAGGGAGATCCCCCGGAGTCGGGCATAGCCAGCCGAAAGGTTGGGTAATTCCCGATGGTCTCGCGAGAGTAAAGATTTATTGCTCCGGGAGTCACCTGCGTAATATCAGCTAGTTGGTGAGGTAATGGCTCACCAAGGCTACGACGTTTAGGGGAGCTGAGAGGCTGACCCCCACCGATGGGACTGAGATACGGCCCATACTCCTACGGGAGGCCGCAGACGAGAATATTCCGCAATGGGCGCAAGCCTGACGGAGCGACGCCGCGTGCTGGACGAAGTGCTTAGGTACGTAAACAGCTTTTCCCGGGGACGAAGTAATTGACGGTACCCGGGGAATAAGGGGCTCCTAACTCTGTACACGTGCGCAGGTGGCTCTGCGCATTGGAGCAAATCGAACGGTTCTCACGAACCGTTCGTTACCGCGTGCAGCTTTCTCGAGAAATCGAGATCGAAAACTTGGCTATATGCTGGAACTCTCTTGTGGACTGCGTCTGGTTTAGATTTCTTTGAAATCAAAATCAGATCCCAAGAGACAATCAGCAGGGAAGTCGAGTATAATTGTGAAGATGATCTGTGCGCTCTCGAAGCAACAACGGGATGTGCTCGTAGGCCTCATGCTCGGAGATGGAAATCTCGAGTTTAACGGCTATCGAGGCACCCGATTGCAGGTAAAGCAATCGGAGGAACGAAAGGAGTATGTAGTGTGGCTTTATAGTCACTTCGCGCATCTCGTCAAAACTCCTCCGAAGCAAAGACCGGATACGAAACAGTGGTATTTCGGAACGCGTTTCTTCGAGAACCTCGAAGACATGCGCAAAATCTTCTACGCGGGACGCGAGAAGGTCGTTCCTGGAAATATCACCGAATTGTTCCGGTCGCCGCTCACGCTCGCGGTGTGGTTCATGGATGATGGGAGGCTCGATTATCGAGCAAAATCCCATTATGCGTACCACATCAGTACTGATTCTTTCACGGAATCGGAGGTGAAGCGACTGCAAGCGCTGTTATTAGAGAGATTCGGCATCGCGGCAAAAACCTATTTGTCGCTGTGCCGCGGGAAGCGGTATCCGAAACTGTATATCGGGAAAGAAGGACGCGACGCGTTTACAAGAACCGTCGCCCCTTACATCCTGCCCTGTTTCAGGTACAAGCTTCCTTCTGATCATCGGAATATATACTTTGACCCCTCAGAGACTACACGCCGAGCCCCATCAGTATTGGTGGGTGATGATATAGTCCGATCCTCATAGCGATATGAGCGGCATGCCCGTGCGGCATGCCACACACGATGGCCAGCAGGAGCGGTAATACAGAGGCCCCGAGCATTATCCGGAATCACTGGGCGTAAAGGGTGTCAAGGCGGCCGTATTAGTCTCGCGTAAAATCCGGGAGCTCAACTTCCGGTCCGCACGGGAAACGGTACGGCTCGAGGGCGTAAGAGGTCTATGGAACTCATGGTGTAGGGGTGAAATCCGTTGATATCATGGGGAACACCAAAGGCGAAGGCAATAGACTGGTACGTTCCTGACGCTCACACACGAAAGCCAGGGGATCGAACGGGATTAGATACCCCGGTAGTCCTGGCCCTAAACGTTGCTCGCTCGCTCTACGGAGTATCGACCCTCTGTGGGGCTAAGCTAACGCGATAAGCGAGCCGCCTGGGTAGTACGAGCGCAAGCTTAAAACTCAAAGGAATAGACGGGGACTCGCACAAGTGGTGGAACATGTGGCTTAATTCGTCGGCAAGCGAAGAACCTTACCAGGGTTAGAAATCCAGCTGCATCCGACCCGAAAGGGACGGAGCCTTCGAGGGTGCTGGACAGGTGATGCATGGTCGTCGTCAGTTCGTGGTTTGAACTGTTCCCTTCAGTGGGGTAACGAACGCAACCCCCGTTGCCTGTTATATATGTCAGGCGAGACTGCTCCCTCACGGGAGAGGAAGGTGGGGATGACGCCAGATCAGCATGTCCCTTGATACCCTGGGCTGCACACGTGTTACAATGGGCGGTACAGAAGGATGCAAGACCGCAAGGTGGAGCTAATCCCGAAAACCGCCCCCAGTACGGATTGAGGTCTGCAACCGACCTCATGAAGCCGGAATCACTAGTAATCGTAGGTCAGCCATACTACGGTGAATACGTTCTCGAGTCTTGTACTCACAAATAAATGCGCCCGGCAGCGCATAGTTCTAAGTGGTTCAAATCCACTCCTCCTCACTCGTCGTGGGGAGCGTAGCCGAAAGATAGGTCCAATGCCGTAAGGTATGGACTGAAGGATCTGGAAGCAAAACACAGCCTGTACACAAAAAGGGCCGCATCGACCTATCAGTGGGCGGTGAGGATAGGGAAGGTGCCGAAGAAAGGCCCGTAGAGGATGTATGGAATAGAAGTATGCGTAACCCGGGGAGACCCAGTTGTCCACAACGGCAACGGTTCTTGAATACCCGTAGTGTCAACTCATTGATACTATGTCGGTATGCAGGAATCAAAAGACACTGGGAGTCAGCTGCGTCGTAGTATTGCGCTCTTCCACAAGAAGAACGCGAGAAGGACAAAACCAGGCGTGCTATCCGCTGATTACATCGTCGGTTTGACCGATGGCGAAGGGAGTTTCTGTGTCTATCTGCTTCCACCTAAGAAAGAGCATGGCTCGGTAAGTTACCGGGTGCAGTGCCGTTACTACATCAAGATGCGGGAAGACGAACTTCCTCTTCTTGAGAAAGTACAGAAATTCTGGGGATGCGGAAAGATATACTTCCAACGCGAATATCGGAAGAATCAACGGGATAATTATCGGTTCGAGATCTTCAGCTACGATCTCTTGAAGCAAGTCGTGGTGCCTTTTTTCAAAAGGCACCCGCTTGAAAGCAAGCGCGTAAAGGACTTTGAGCTATTTTACCAAGTCCTCGAGCTCGCGATTGCGAAAGCCCATCACACGAAAGAAGGGGTTAGGAAGATCGCTGTGTTGAAATCGAAAATGCACGCCGGGGGCTCGCGCAGTGCGGGAAATCCGCTCGCTGCGTGGGAACGTGAACTTGCCTAAGTATCACATTCGCCCGTCAACTCAAGGGAGTTGGGGGTGCCCGAAATTCTGCGTATGCAGGACTACGGCAAACTCAATGACAGGGAGTAAGTCGAAACAAGGCACGGGTAGCGGAAGCTGCTCGTGGAACATATCCAATTGGAACCGATATCGCCCGAAAGGCATATCATGTCGATATTGTCTGCAAGGACAGTGGGAGATTAGCGTCGTCCCCAAACGCGCTACGGAAGCCGGATAACGTAACCCGGCGGTCGCTTGAAGGCCACACGTGAGCCTTTGAGCGGGAGCAGGATAGGCGGAACAAAAGAGAACGCGACTACAGGTTTTCGATGCACTGAATAAAGAAAGAACCCGGGTGATCCGGGTCTTTCTTTTTGGCCTATGCAGCCGCAGGCACTTCCGCGACCTTGAGGCGCTTTACGCATCTTTGCCAGATGCGCTCCTTGTTGCGATGCCGGCGCAGTTTCGACTCGGGAGTAGAAGTCCTCCTCGACCGGAGGAATTTCGGTTCGCGCGTGTTGCCACGGTGGACCATCTATAGGCTCACTATAACAGGCAAGGTTCGGGGGAAAGGGAGGGGGTGGGGAAAGTGGAAATAACAGGCGGATTTTGGTACTATCACGAAACTGCACGCTTAGCTCAGTTGGTAGAGCACTCGACTGATACTCGAGCGGTCCTAGGTTCGAATCCTAGAGCGTGCACAAAATTCCCTGTGGAGAACGCCCCCGGGGCCCGCACAGAAGGTATACTAGACCTATGAAAGACCTTCTTATCATCGTCGGGATGATCATCGCGTCCGGCATCATCGGTGCCTATCTTTATTTTTACACTCCTGACGAGCTTATGATGGGCGTGCCCGCCGTCGAGCAGGTGGCTACTACGACGCCGAACTCGACCGAAGCGATGGAGATAGGAGGCCCCGTGGACTTCACGACACTCACCACCGGCACCCATGCCGGAGGCGTTACGACCCGCAAGAACTATCTCGCGACCGATGCCGAGGGGATTGCGAAACTCTGGAAACTCGCGTTCGGTACCAGTTCGACGACGCCCGCGGTCGACCTTTCCTCGCAGGAGGTCGTTGGGGTGTTCGCCGGGCAAAAGCCAACCGGGGGATACGCCATCGCGGTCACGAAAGTCGAGGACAGCGCGACCGAGCGTACCGTCTATGTCACCCTCACCGTCCCGGGCAAGGGCTGCATGGTGACGCAGTCCCTCTCGACCCCGTATAGCATCATCGTCATGCCGAGAAGCCCGCTTCCGGTGACGCACCAGGACGCGACTTCGACCAGGGAGTGCGAGTAGGTTCCGTTTCGTGCGTGAGTGCGGTTCTGCGGGTAGAATAGGGGCATGGACGCGATGAAACCTTCGCCGCTCGCGCACAGATTCTATTTCGATGCGTTTGCGATAGATATCGAACGGGGGAAGGTTGCCTATACCTATACGACCGATGCCGGGCACCGCTTCGTCCACGAACTTGGGTATACATTCCCAGACGGCACAAACCCCGAAACATTAAGACCAGCTGCGTTTGCACTCGGTCTCGCGGAACTTGCGGGCTTTTGGAAAGCAATCCTTGCTCCGGAAATTGTTATAAAAGCGGGGCGGCTTTTGCCGGAACAAATCGCATTTTGGGAGAATTTATATACTCAGGGTCTTGGGGAATTCTTTTATGTCAACAAGATCGACTTTCGAGGGCTGGTACACGTGGTTGGAGACCCTCAGGCACCCGATATTTTGCCGGTTCAAAGTATCCCGAATGGCCCGCGCCGCGCGCTGGTGCCTTTCGGAGGAGGGAAGGACAGCTTGGTGACTGGCGAACTGCTAAAAAAGCAAGAGAAAGCATTTTCATGGTTCGAGCTCGAACCGCTCCCTTTTGGCCCGCGCCTGCGCGAAGTGTCCGGAGTCACCGATTGTGTGAGCGTCAGGCGCGATGTGGCGAAGAATTTCGCTCCCGTCATGGAGCTTGTGAAGCGGGGAGCGCCGAACGGACACGTGCCTATCACCGCCACATACATGATGAGCGCCGTGCTTGCCGCGCAGGCGAACGGCTTCACCGATATAATTCCCTCGCTTGAACGGAGCGCGAGCGAAGGTAATGTCGAGTATCTGGGTCAGAATATTAACCATCAGTATTCGAAAAGCTATGAGTTCGAGAAGATGGCGGCAGAGTATGTCCGGAAGTATGTGAATCCAGGCATCCGCCTCTTTTCCCTTATCCGGCCGCTCTACGAGCTGCAGGTGGTCCGCAGATTCATCGAATATCCGCAATATTTTCCGTATTTCGTTTCTTGCAATCGGGGCCTTAAGACCGGGTCGTGGTGTGGCGAATGCGCGAAATGCGCTTTCATGTTCGGAGCGTTATCCGCATTTCTTGCGCCAAACACCGTTTTCAATATCTTCAGGAAGAATCTCTTTGAGGATGCGGCTCTCATTCCGCTCTTTGAGGAATTGATCGGTATGCACGAGGGGAAGCCATTTGATTGTGTGGGTACGTTCAAGGAAAATCTTCTCGCGCTTTATCTTTCCGCGAAGCAGTATAGCGACGCAGGATTGCCGCTCCCGGCGGTGTTGGCAGCTCTGCCGATTATGGAAGGAGGTGCGTATTTGCCCATGCTTTCTGAGACGACCGGGGAGCACGGCATTCCCGCCGACTATCACCAGCCATGAGCGCACAGCCTATCATCGGGATTGCCGGTTTCGGTCTGGAAGGCCATGCCGCTTATGAATATTTCAAAGGAAAGGCCGAACTCCATATTTTCGACGAAGCGGCTATAGACCCTGGGGGATTGGATGCGACCGTGCATCTCGGGCTCTCGATACCGGACATTATCGAGATTGTCTACAAGACTCCCGGCATACCGACGAGAAAGCTCCGGCTTGCTTCTTCGAAAACGCGCGTCACCACGTTTACCGACTTGGTGCTTGAACGCGTGCGCGACCGGGCCATCGGGGTCACGGGTACGAAAGGAAAGAGTACCGTCTCTTCGCTGATTTACCACATACTCAAAGGAGCGGGCCGTACCGTCCGGCTCTCGGGCAATATTGGTATTGCCGACGCAGATATCCTGAGCGCGGATATTCCGGGTCAGCTTCATGTCCTTGAGCTGTCGAGTTATCAGTGCGAATACCTGACGCACTCCCCACACGTTGCCGTCCTTACGAATCTCTATCAGGAACATTTATCCCATCACGGTTCTTTTGAAAAGTACAAGGAGGCGAAGCTCAATATCGCGCGTTTCCAAGGTTCGGAAGATGTTTTCATAAACGGCAGTGATCTTGCTATTCAGTTTGCAGGAAAGGTAGTGCGGCCGGATATGAGCAAAAGCTTCGAGACAAAACTCCTCGGCGAGCATAATCAAAAGGATTGTGCGCTTGCGGTCGCGGCGGTGCAGGCGTTGGGTATCTCGGAAGCCGAAGCCCGCGAACATATCAAGACATTTATTCCGCTCCCGTACCGACTGGAGAGACTCGGAACGTATCGCGGCATCACATTTTACGACGACTCTCTCGCCACCATTCCGGAAGCCTCGATGGCTTCCGTACACGCTCTTTCCGGTGTCGATACCATCATCCTCGGCGGAGAAGATCGCGGCATTTCATTTGATGCTTTTGCTCAAGAATTGGGGAAGACCAAGATACAAACCTTTATCATATTTCCCGATACGGGTGCCAAGATGGTGGCCGAAGTGAGCGAGCGGAATATCATCCCCGTATCTTCTATGGAAGAAGCGGTGCGTGCCGCGTATACGCATACGCGCCCTGGCGGGATCGTTCTTCTTTCGAATGCCTCACCGAGCTTCAACCTCTTCAAGGACTATAAGGACAAGAGTGCGCAGTACAGGAAATGGATTTCAACTCTTGCAGAAAACTAGCTTAAAATCGTAAGCCATTTGTGGTAAGCCGGATCGCTCCCGTGAAGCGCGGCCGTGTGTTGTTGCCGTATCCGTGTCGTAATCGGGCCTATCGCACCCGAACCGATACGACGCTTGTCGATCTCGGCGATAGGAGCGATGAAGGAAGAGGTACCGCAGGCGAATGCCTCCTCCGCCACATAGAGTTCGGTAAGGTCGATCGTGCGTTCAACCGCGGGGATTTCCATGTTCTTCGCAAGCTCGAGTATGGTGCGCCGGTTTATTCCCTCAAGAATATCGCCTGAGGTCGGCGGTGTAACAAGCATGCCGTCGCGGACGATGAAGATGTTTGCCGCGGACAATTCGCAGACATGGCCTTCGGCGTCTAGGAAGATGCAGTCGTCGTACCCGCTGTCGAGCGCGTCCTGCTTTCCAAGCACCGAGTTCACATACGCCCCGTTTACCTTCGCGCGGGAAGGAATCGCATAGTCGGGGACGCGCCTCCAGACGCTCGTCTTGAGGCGCGTCCCGTCCTGCGGGATGATCGGGAGTGCTTCATAGACGAACATGCTCAAGGTCGTCGCCAGTCCTCTCGAGCGCGTGCCCGGCACGCGCTCACTCACATGTACACTCGCGCGCACGAATGCGTCTTGGCGGATGCTGTTTGCGGCCGTAGTCTCCTTCACGGCCACCAAGAACTTCTCATACGTCCATTCCTGTTCGAATGTGTCGATTCCAACTATGCGCGCCGACTCGATAAGGCGCTTGAAATGGTCGGACAGGCGAAACGCTGCGAGTCCGTCTTGCGTCACGCATACCGGGAATACCGTATAGACGCTGAGCCCGTAGAGTACAGCTGAGGTAGTGATGTTGAGCGCTGCGTCATCAATGGGCACCACCTTTGAACCGAAATACGCCTTGTCATAGATTCGGGCCATACGGGCCAGTGTAGCAGAGGCAGAGAAAAGGCACCCATGCATCGAAAATGCTAGAGTTGATAGCGTCTATGGAATCAGCACTCCGAAACAGGCTTATACGCGCTATCGAAGAAAGAGTCTTCCCGGGTGCCGTCGTCGGCATCGTAGGGCGCGACGGGAAGCGCGAGATTTTCGCGGAAGGCCGCTTCACCTACGAACCGGAAAGTCCCCGGGTCATGGCGGATACATCGTATGATGTCGCCTCCATCACCAAATCGATCCCGACGAGCTCCATCGCGCTCAAACTGATCGAAGAAGGGAAGCTTTCCCTCGACGACAAGCTTGTCACTCATCTGCCGACTTACAAAAATAACTACACACACGAGACGCTCATCCGGCACCTGCTCACATACGCGATTATCCCAGATTTTCCGACGCCCGGATTCGACGTCACGAAGGCGACTGCGCAAGAAATAGGAAAGAATCTTCCGCACGTGAATCTCAAGGCCCGGCCGGGCGAACAGGCGAAATATTCGAATCTTCCGGCGCTCCTCCTTAGCCTGGTCATAGAAAACATAACAGGTTCGACGGTCGATAAAGTCGGACACGGATACTTCTTCAAGCCGCTTGGCATGACGAACTCAACCTTTTTTCCTCGCGACCAGAAGAGCATTCCGCCGACGGAGATAGACGAATGGCGGGGGCTCGTGCAGGGATTCGTACACGACGAGACCAGCTTCGTTCTGGAGAAAGAGCATCCCATGGGTTGCGCCGGCCTCTTTACGAACGTACCGGACATCCTCATCTTCCTCGAGATGCTTCTGAACGAAGGCTCGCTGAGCGGCATCAAATACTTCGAGCCCGCGACGGTCGCGCAGATGCATACCAACCAGCTCAGCCTGCCTGGCGTATCGATGGGCCTTGGATGGGAACTCAACGAGCCGAGGTTCATGGGAAATCACGTGCGTCCGAGCACATTCGGGAAAACAGGGTTCACGGGAACGCTCTGCGTCGTCGATCCGGAACGGGAAACAGCGTTTGCCGTTCTCTCCAACAGGACGTATCCCAAGCGCTCGAGCCCGGATGCCATCAACGAGCTTCGCCGGGATATTTCTGATATCGTGCTTGGCACAGGCGCATGAACCCTCAAAAACTCCATTTCACCGGCATCGGCGGCATCGGGATGAGCGCGCTCGCGCAAATGCTCAAGGAGCAGGGAAATGAAATAACCGGATCGGACAGGGAGGCGGGTCCGGTGACGGAGCTATTGGAGAAGAAGGGGATCAGGGTCGTGATAGGTCAAAAGGCGGAGAACGTAGAGGCTCTCACGAACAGGCTCATCTATAGCGACGCGGTGCCTCCGGAAAATCCGGAACGAATGCGCGCCCGGGAGCTTGGCATACCCGAACTCTCGTACTTCGCCATGCTCGGGGAAGTGTCGCGGGGAAAGAAGACGATCGCGGTCGCCGGAACGCACGGGAAGACGACCACGACCGGCATGCTTGCGAAGATTCTCGCCGACGCCGGGGCTTCTCCGACCGCCATCGTCGGCTCTATCGTCAAGGATTTCGGCTCCAACTATCTTTCCGGTAATTCGGATCTTTTCGTCGTCGAGGCGTGCGAATATAAGGATCACCTGCTCGAGCTCTCCCCCTCGGTGCTCGTGGTCACCAACCTCGAATGGGACCATACCGATCATTTCCCGTCGCTTGCAGCTCTTCAGGAAACGTTTCGTACGGCGATACGGAACGTGCCCGAGGACGGCTGTATCGTCACGAACCCCCACGACGCGAATATCGCGGCGGTGCTCGCCGACGCCGTGGCGCCCGTTATCGACTATACGCTCGAGCCTGCCTATGAGCTGCGGCTTCCGGGAGGCTTCAATCAAATGAATGCCCGCGCTGCCGCCGGGGCCGCCCGCGCCGTTCTTCCGTCTATCGCTGAAAGTTCCATCGCCACTTCGCTCTCTCATTTCCACGGCACCTGGCGGCGTTTCGAATACAAAGGAAAAACCAAGAGCGGGGCCGACGTATACGATGACTACGCGCATCACCCGACCGAAGTGCGCGAGACCTTGAAGGCGCTTCGGGAAAAGACGAACGGCAGGGTCGTTGTCGCCTTCCACCCGCATCTTTACAGCCGCACCCGCGACCTCCTCGACGATTTCGCAACCGCCTTCAAGGACGCGGACAAGGTCCTTATAGCTCCCATCTATGCGGCGCGTGAGACGGACGACGGCACCATTTCAAGTGACATACTCGCCGAACGTATCCGTGCGGAAGGCACCGACGCCGCAGCGCTTCCTTCGTTTGACGCTATCGAGAAGGTGCTCGAAACGTATGGCTCCGGCGACTCCCTTATGACCATGGGCGCAGGAGATATTTATAAAATTGCGGACATGCTCGCCGCACCTAAGACCTAGACCGTTACCGATTTTGATTCATCTTGAAAAGCAGGTTGGCGCAGGTTCCTTACGGAGCCTGCGCCAATGAGACGCCCGTTTTTCGGTCTACGGGCGGAAGTACGGGATCGCTGTCGCGCGTGCCTCGAAAAACAGGCCCGCGAAATACAGCCCGAACGTCGCCAAAGCGACAACGAAGGGTAAGGTGGTCATATCCATGTAACTCTCCTCTTAGCGTGATGATTGATGTACAGGGTACGGCATCAATTATACACCTTAGTATATTGTATTGTCAAGTCCCCGGATCAGGGCATTCAGACTCAGTTGGCACAGCTCCCATACCATGGAAGCTATGTACACTCTCAAACAGATACCGAGCGAAGCGCAGATTCGGAAGTTCTTGCGCCGTACGCTCTTCGGCAAGAACGTGTTCTGTCCTTCGTGCCGGTCACGAAGGATCGAAAAGCAACAGGAGCGGTATCGGTGCCGCACGTGCCGCATCCGCTTCTCCCTCACCTCGCACACCTGGCTCTCGAATCTGAAGCTCCCCCTCGAGCAGTGGTGGGTGCTGCTCTGGTGCTGGACCATACAAGAGCCGGTACGCCAAGCCGTCACGCTCTCTGGCCTTCCGGAACGCACGGTCAGGCGTTGGTATGCCACCTTCAGGCTCCATTTGCCCCAGGAAACCCATGTGCTCGAACGTATCGTCCAAATGGACGAAGCGTACTTCAAAAACGCCGCGCTCGTCATGGCCAAGCAGAAAGGTACGAGAAAGCTCGCCTTCGAGGTATTCCACGGCAGGTACCCAACCAAGACTGATGCCGTCTCATTCCTGTTCGAGCATGTGGCGCCGGGAAGCGAGCTCTGGACCGATGGCGGGTCGATATACAAGAACATCAGCCAACGCTGGCCGGTGTCGCACCAGCGAGATATTCACTCCAAATTCGAGTTCGAGCACACCTCTGAGATCGAGGGAATGTTCGGGGTATACCGCACCTTCGTGCGCAGGATGTATCATCATCACTGGAGCGAGAACTTGGAGGAATACGTGAGGGAATTCTGCTTCAGATTTTCCTCGCCGGAAATCTTCAATTCGCCCCGTATTTACTTAACGAAATCACTCACGCTTGTGCCAACTTGTTCTTAATACCCCCGGATCACGACTCGTGGACCCGGCAATTTATCCACGAATAATCCCGGGAACAGCGTCCTGCGCTGTTCGGACGAAGCGCATGGTGGTAAGGTACGGACACGATGCTCGGGACTCTTTCCGTTGTGGCAACGCCCATAGGCAACCTGGGTGACATCACGCTGCGGGCGCTCGAGACGCTCAGGCAGGCCGACGCGATAGCGTGCGAGGACACGCGCGTGACGGCGAAGCTCTTGGCGCGCTATGAAATCTCGAAGCCGCTTCTTATTTTCCATGCGCGAAGCGGCCCCAAGGCTGCCTCGAAGATCTTCGCGCTTCTTGGGGAAGGAAAGCGCGTCGCGCTCGTGACCGATGCGGGGACGCCGGGCATCTCGGACCCCGGAAACGAGCTGGTAAGAGAAACGCGCGAGCGGCTCGGGGAATCGGTAAAGATCGAGGCCATCCCTGGCGCCTCGGCCCTTACTGCCGCACTCTCGATCGCGGGACTCCCGGCTGCGGAGTTCACGTTCCTCGGATTCCTTCCGCATAAAAAAGGGCGGCAGACGCTCTTTAAGGAAATCGGAACAAGCCGGCGCGCTGTCGTTTTTTATGAATCCCCGCACCGTATCGAGAAAGCGCTCGATTCTCTTGTCGAGGTCCTCGACGCCAATCGGAAGGTCGCCGTTTGCCGCGAGCTCACGAAACTCTACGAGTCGCTCGTCGTCGGCACCGCTACCCAGTGCCGGGCGCATTTCGCGGCGTTTCCGGGCGAGATCCGGGGAGAATTTGTCGTCATCGTGAGTCCTTGATAGAATCTGGCCATGTCCCGCGTAAGTACCCTTATACTTCTTGGCGTCCTCGTTTTCCTTTCGCCTTTTTCGGGCCTTCCGGTTTCGTGGCTCTCATGGTTTCTACCGATCCTTGGCATCGCCATAGTGGTCGCGGGCCTCTCGCTGCGTCAATCAAGGGTACGCGCGGAGATACGCGCTTCCGCCGCCGCTCCCGCTCCGGCGCCAGGCGGCTCTGAAGAAATCAGTAGCGTAGGGTAGAAAAAACGAAAATAAGCAACGACCGCGTCTTTAGGCGCGGCCGTTGCGTTGGAAAGTGTATAATAGGCGCATGGATAATCCGGAACGCGTTACCTATTTCGCGGCGACCGACTCGAGAGGGAAGAAAGTGCCATTTGGCATCAAGCAGAAGGACCGCGACCGCCATATGTACGTGATCGGGAAGACGGGTATGGGCAAGTCGACCTTGCTTGAGAACATGGCGATCCAGGACCTTCGGAACGGCGAAGGTCTCACCTTTATCGACCCGCACGGCGAGACTGCCAACAAGCTCCTGGAGTACGTCCCGCAGGAGCGCATCAAGGACGTGGTCTACTTCGCGCCGTTTGACATGGACAATCCGATCGCTTTCAACGTGATGGAAGACGTCGGGTACGACAAGCGACACCTCGTGGTCTCGGGTCTCATGGCGACCTTCAAGAAGATTTGGGAGGACGCCTGGAGCGCCCGCATGGAGTACATCCTCACGAACACGCTCCTCGCGCTCCTTGAATACCCGGACGCGACGCTTCTCGGGGTGAACCGCATGTACACCGACAGGGCTTATCGCACCAAAGTCGTCGATAACGTGAAAGATCCGGTCGTGAAGGATTTCTGGGTCAAGGAATTCGCAAACTACGGTGACAAGTACACGCAAGAGGCGACGCCCGCGATCCAGAACAAGATCGGCCAGTTTACCGGGAACCCGCTCATTCGAAACATTATCGGGCAGCCGAAGTCCTCGTTCGACATCAGGGAGATGATGGACAACCGGAAGATACTCATCATCAACCTCTCGAAGGGGCTTGTCGGCGAGACCAACATGCGGCTCCTGGGCTCCATGCTAACGACGCGCATCTTTCTCGGCGCCATGAGCCGCGCGAATCTCCACGGCGCCGACCTCGCCCGGCTCCCGCACTTCTATTTCTATGTCGACGAATTCCAGAACTTCGCGAACGAGACGTTTGCCGAGATTCTTTCCGAAGCCCGAAAATACAAACTTAACCTCGTCATCGCGCACCAGTACATCGAACAGATGGAAGAAGAGGTCCGGGACGCCGTATTCGGGAACGTGGGCACGACGGTCGCGTTCCGCGTCGGTCCCTTCGACGCCGAGACACTCGAAACGGTCTTTTCGCCCGCCTTCCTCAAGGAGGACATCGTCGGTCTCGACAAGCGGCAGATATACCTGACCCTCATGATCGACGGCGTCGGCTCGCCGCCGTTTTCGGCCGTAACCATACCGCCGATCGAAGCGCCGCCCGTTTCGTACCGGAACGAGGTTATCGCCTCCTCCCGCGCGCAGTTCACCTCGCCGCGCGAAGGAATCGAAAGCGCCATAGTCGCCGAGCTTGAGGCGAGCGTCGCCTCCGAAGCGCCGGTCGACGCACGCATGCGCAAGGCCTCGTACGGCCCGCCAGGGGCCCCGAGAAAAGCCCCAAGCAATGTCGCCATGCAAAAGGCGCTTGCGAACCAGGGAAGCGAAGTGCCGGGGCCCGGGGCCCGCCCGGTGCCTGCCGCGCCACGGCGCGAGGCAAGCGAGCGCCCGGTTCCGGCCCGCATGCCTTCTCCCGCAAGGACCCTGATGCGCGCTCCTGTCCTTTCTCCGGAGCGTACGCTCCCTCCACGACCAAAGGAAGAGGCGCTTCCGCCGCGCCCGCACCGGGAAGAGCTTCCCATGGGCGAGCCCGCTTCCGTAGAGCAAAACCGGCCCATAAACGCGCCGATCCGGGAACGCGTTCCGCCCGTACCGAAAGCAAAGACCACCGAGGAGCTTAAATCAATACTCAAGAATATGACCGCATCGGCCGGGAAGGAGAAACAGCAGAAAGAGACCGAGAAGCAAAGTTCGCTCAAGGACGCGCTCGCGAGCGTTATCGCGAAGCAGCCAGCCGTAGCGCCTTCCGCGGCGACAGATGTTGTGCCCCAAGCTCCGGCACCGCGGCAAGAACCGCAAACGCAGCAAAAAACGCCAGGAGTGCAGCCTTTCGAAGTTCCTGAAGAGACGCTGAAGAAAATACTCAAGGGCGAGGCATAGTGTTTGAAACTTTTTCCCCGAACGGAGAGTACTAAGGAACGTCGGACAAAGATTGTTGGATCGTAACCAAAGTCCGCTATGCCAAGGAAAGAGTAATCGCCCCCGCCAGAAGCAGCCGAGGTTGCTTCTGGCGGGGGCGGCTTTCGCCTTGTATTCCTTCACGAAACCCTTATCCTCAAGGCATGCAAAAGACTATCCTCGTGACCGGCGGTGCGGGCTTTATCGGCTCACACCTGTGCGAACGGCTCATAAAGGACGGGCACAAGGTCATTTCTCTCGACAATTATTTTACGGGTTCCCGCGAGAATCATGTTCCAGGCGTCGACTATAGGGAGGGACATACGAAGGATATAGAAAAGCTCATTCCCGAGACTCCGGACATTGTCTATCATCTTGGGGAATACTCCCGTGTCGAGAAAAGCTTTGAAGATATTGAGCAAGTTTGGGACTTGAATCAGTTCGGCACGTTTGCCGTACTCGAATTTGTACGCCGCCGCCGCGCAAAACTGGTCTATGCTGGCAGTTCCACCAAGTTCGGTGATAGTGGTCTCGGACGTGACCAAAGTCCTTACGCCTGGTCAAAGGCGAGTATGACGGAGCTGATCGTCAACTACGGAACTTGGTTTGAGCTTTCCTACGCGATCGCCTATTTCTATAACGTATACGGTCCCGGCGAGCGCGGGGATGCGTACGGCACCGTCGTTGAAATATTCCGCCAGCAGGCCATACGCGGTTTGCCGCTCACGGTCGTCGCTCCCGGAACGCAGGAACGTATTTTCACGCATGTCGAAGATATTGTCGACGGCCTCATACTTGTCGGCGAGAAAGGAAATGGCGACGGATACGGGATCGGGAGCGACGACCGCATATCCATCCTCGACCTCGCGAAGCTCTATAGCAGTACGCTCATCATGCTTCCGGAACGCGCTGGCAACCGCGCGCAGGCGGACATTGATACAGGCAAGACGCGCTCGCTCGGGTGGAGTCCTTCTCGTGCACTTAAGGAATACGTACGAAAGGAAACGGTGCGGACGAATGCTGCCGCGGAACCTGAAAAACGCGTGCTCGTCTTTACGACGACGTTTCATCCGGTCTCGGGACCCGCTGAAGACGCGCTTTGCGAGCTCATGCGTCAGATGCCAGAGCTGCATTTCGATATCGTTACAACGCATTACGTTTCGCATGCGCGCCATGCGGTTTGTCCGGTGCCGAACGCGACTATCCATCGTATCGGTTTTGGAAACTCCTTCGATAAATACCTTCTTCCGTTTCTGGGTGCGCGTACGGGGAAAAGGCTCGTGCGAGAACATCGGTACCTGTTTTCATGGTCACTCATGGCAAGTTACGGCGCGCTTGCGGCCCTCTCAGTTCGTAAGGAGTCGCCAGTACCGCTTCTCATCACGCTCGCCGATCAGGATATATCTTGGTATGTCCGCCTTTTCCTGCGTATGTTCATTGGCGCCGCCGATCAGGTTTATGCTTCAAATGCGGAGCAGGGCAGGCGTCTCGCTTCGCTTGCCTCGCGCATGCGGGCACAAAGGTTACTTGGCTCGGGCGACTCGTTCGCGAATGCAATGCGCTTCGCATACTCGCAAATACTCCAAAGGGCTGCGCACACATCGCTATGAGGAAAATCCTCATATTTTCTCTTAATTACTATCCTCGATTCATAGGTGGGGCGGAAGTCGCTATCAAGGAAATAACGGATCGTATCGATCCCGAACAACTCGAGTTTCATGTGCTGACACTGCGTGTCGACTCTGGCTTGCCGAGAACAGAACGTATAAGGAACGTCGTCGTGCACCGTATCGGTGCTGCGCGTCTGAATCCATCGATGAACGACTTGAAACGGTATCCACTCCACTATCTCAAACATTGGTATCAGTTTGGAGCTTTCTTCGCAGCGCTCAAGCTTCATCGAGCGCACCACTTTGACGGCGTCTGGGCGATGATGGCACATGCGACCGGTATTCCCGCCGGACTCTTCAAGACATTTCATCCCGAAGTGAAATATCTCCTGACGCTTCAGGAAGGGGACCCGCCAGAGCACATCGAGAAGATCGCGAGGCCCGTATGGCCGCTTTTTAGGTGGGGCTTCACGAAGGCGGACGTGCTCCAACCCATCTCAAACTTCCTGCTGACATGGGGCAGGCGTATGGGCTTTAAAGGCCCCGCGGAGGTTATTCCAAACGCGGTGAATGCCGCACATTTTTCGCATCTATATCCAGCTGGCGAATTACAGGCAATGCGTGAGAAGCTTGGCAAGAAACCGGGCGACATATTTCTGGTCACGACCTCAAGGCTGGTGCACAAGAACGCCCTAGACGACGTCATACGCGCACTCGCGCTTCTCCCGGAGAACCTGCATTTTATAATCTACGGAATCGGTCCTGACGAAGAAGTCCTCAAGAAACTCGCAGAAACTACCGGCGTCGGGGAACGTACGCATTTCCTCGGACAGATTGGCCATGCGGAAATGCCGCTCGCGCTCAAGGCGTGCGATATTTTCATCAGGCCGTCGCGTTCGGAAGGCATGGGCAACTCGTTCGTCGAAGCGATGGCGGCGGAGCTTCCGGTAATAGCGACGCAGGAAGGCGGCATCGGGGACTTCCTGTTCGACGAAAAGCGCAATCCCGATAAGCCGACGACCGGGTGGGCGGTCGATAAGAACAACCCGGAGCAGATTGCGCTTGCGGTGAAAGATATACTCTCGCGGCCAGACAAGGTAAAAGAAGTCCTCTCGACGGCAAAAGCCCTCGCCTTTGAGAAGTACGATTGGGACCTCATCGCGCAGAACATGAAAGCGCTCTTCGACGGGATGCTTGAAAGCCGCTAGAATGGCCCCATGCGGCTCGTCATAGCGACTCCTTTATACCCGCCCGAGTCCGGGGGGCCAGCTACCTACGCCAAACTCCTTGTCGAGGGCTTTCCTGGACAGGGAATCGAGGTCGAGGTGGTGAAGTTCTCGGATGTACGGCATCTGCCGAAGCTTATCCGGCATTTCGCCTACTATCGCCGCGTTCTTAAGGCAGCGCGGGAAGCGGACGCGATACTCGCGCTTGACCCGGTCTCGGTCGGCTTTCCGGCGATGAAGGCCGCGAAACGGGCGGGGAAGCCGTTTGTCGTAAAGATCGTCGGCGACTATGCCTGGGAGCAGGGGAGGCAGCGGTTTGGAATCGTGGCCGATTTGGATACGTTCGTCCGGACGAAGACGGTTCCATTCCCAGTTGGCGCACTTAGATGGATCCAAACCAGGGTCGCGAAAAACGCGGTCCGCGTGATCGTCCCGAGCACATACCTCAAGGACGTTACAGCGATTTGGGGCATCCCCGCAGAGAAAATCGAAGTTATCTATAACGCCATGCAGTCAGAAAAACCGGGCAGGGTGCACGAATCGGTGGCCGCGCTTTCGCGGCCTCTTGTCGTATCCGTCGGCCGCCTGGTACCGTGGAAGGGGATGCTAGGCACGATAGACGCGGTCGCAGCGGTATCGGAGTCGGTTCCGAGCGTATCGCTCGCGATCGTCGGCGACGGGCCCGAACACGCGAACATCGGGACGCACGCGAAGAAACTCGGGAGTCGGGCAGTGCTTACAGGACGGCTCTCGCACGCCGATACGCTTACGGTCATGGAAAGCGCGGACGCGTTCGTGCTCAATACCTCATACGAAGGCCTCTCGCATCTGCTTATCGAAGCGCTCGCGCTCGGCGTTCCGGTCGTCACGACCGATGTCGGCGGAAACGGCGAACTCATACGCAACGGAGAGAACGGGCTTCTCGCGCCGCCGGGCGATGCGGATGCGCTTGTCGAAGCCCTCAGGCGCATTCTTTCCGACAAGGAGCTTGCTGCGCGCCTTTCGCGGGAAGCGCGCGAATCCGCGAAACGCTTTTCCGTCGAGGCTCTGATTCCTAGAACCGCCACATTTCTAAAATCCCTCGTATGAACGTCCTTTTCGTCTCGAACGATCCATCGATTTTCAATCCCGGAAGCGCTTCGAGGGCGCGCATGCGCGCGTATGCAGCCGCGATCAAGGGCGGCGAGCTGCACATCATTTCCCGGGCCGCCCGGGGCGCGCGCGAAGAGCAGGAAGGTACGCTCTTCCTGCATCCGGTCCGGACGCCCCGACTTCTTATACTCGCGTTTCTTCCGCCCAAAGTCCGGGCGCTTATCACTGCCTATAACATCGATGTCGTTGCCGCGCAGGATCCGTTCGAGTACGGCCTTATCGCGCTCTGGGCGGTGAAAGGCACGAACGCGAAACTTTATATACAGATACATACCGACTTCCTTTCCCCCTGGTTTACGAGAAACGGTAACCTCCACTCGCTCAAAGTTCGCATGCCGTTTTTGAACCGTTTCCGCCTCCGCTTTGCCGACCAGGTACTTCCCAAAGCCGACGGCATCCGTGCGGTCTCAAAGCGCATCAAGGACTCGCTTACGCTCCGCTACGGCACGCGCATCAAGGAGCCTACCGTTATTCCGATCGCGACGCCGCTTGAGATATCCGCCCCGGTACCACTTCCGCCGCACGACTTTAAGTTCACATTCGTGGCGATCGGGCGTCTTGAGCCCGAAAAGCGCATAGAAGACATAATAGACGCGCTTGCGCGCGTGCACGGGCAGTATCCGCAAGCGGGCGTCATGCTTGTCGGCAGGGGACGCGAGCGCCGCAAGCTCGAGCGGTACGTGCATAAATGGGGCCTTGAAAAGCACGTGCTCTTCCTTGGCGAACGCGCCGACGCCCGGGGTCTTCTGCAAAGCGCGCAAGCGTTTATACAAGCGAGCGCGTATGAAGGTTACGGCCTTACGCTCATCGAAGCCGCGCTCGCCCGGGTGCCGATCATCACGACCGATGTCGGCATCGTCGGGGAAGTGTTCCGGGGATATCGCGACGTACTTTCGGTGCCGGTCGCCGATCCCGCAGCGCTTTCGATAGCCATGGTCGGCATGATAGAGGACGCGCAAGCCAGGCAACTCATGGTGCGGAGCGCCGAAGTCGCCGCCAGGGAACATCTTGCCGCGTACACGGACCAGCCGACACTCATAGCAAACGACCTCGCCCGCACGCTCTCATGAAACTCCTTATCGCCACGCAAACGGTCGACCGCGAGGATCCGGTGCTCGGCTTCTTCCATCATTGGCTTGAAGAACTCGCGGGAAGATGCGAAAGCATCGAGGTGATCTGTCTGCGTGAAGGAGCGCACGCGCTTCCGGACAACGTGCGGGTATGTTCTCTCGGAAAAGAACAGGGCGCGCGAAGCCGCCTTGCGTATGCATACCGCTTCAAAATGCTCATATGGAAGCTGCGCGGCCGCTACGATACGGTCTTCGTGCACATGAATCCCGAATATATGATTCTCGGCGGACTGTTCTGGCGGGTATTCAGGAAACACGCGGCTCTCTGGTACAACCATCCGCAGCGCGACGCGCGCTTCAAGCTCGCCGCGTTTCTTGCGCGGAAGGTGTTCTATACGTCGCCCTACGCCGCGCCCGCGCTTCTGGGAAAGGCCCGGCGGATGCCGGTTGGCATCGACACGGAGCTTTTCGCGCCGCGTCCGGTCTCGAAGAACCGCTATGCGCTCTATATGCAGGGCCGCATCATGCCGAGCAAGCGCGCGCATATCGCGCTTGAAGCGCTCAGAATTCTCCGTTCAAGCGGCACGGCGGCCGTTCTCACGTTCGTTGGTCCGGAACTCGATCCCGCATATGGCGAGAAGCTTCGCGCCGACTTTGCCGACCTCGTCGAAGCGAACGCTCTCGCGTTTCTCGGACCGCGCCGGAACGAGGAGACGCCGAACCTCTATAGCGCGCACGGGGTTGCCTTGAATCTCGCTGCGAACGGGTACTTCGACAAAACAGCGTTCGAATCCATGGCGTGCGAGACGCCGGTCGTGGTTACGAGCGCGGCGTTCGAAGGCATCGTGCCCGCCGAGTGGATCGTGTCCGAGAACGATCCCAAGGCGCTCGCGGAAGCCATTCTGAAGCTTTTTAAGCTCTCGGGCGAGGAATACCGCGCGCTCGGCAGCCTCGAGCGGGCCGTCGTCGTGCGGGAGCACGGCCTCGCAACGCTTATGGACCGTCTCGTGGTAGAACTGAACCGAACATGATATTCACGCTCAAAAAGCTTTATGCCGGACAGAGTTTGCTGCGCATCCGCATGAACCAGGGTTTTGAAGGCCGGCCCCTTACGGGCGCGGTTGTGGATGTCGGCGGCGGGCACAAGCCCGATTACTTCGAATATTTTGATATATCCGGCGTAACGGGCGTTACCCCGGTCGACGGTTCCATGTCCGGCATCGACTTCGAACGGGACGCCTTGCCGTTTCCCGACGCGAGCGTCGATACGGTGCTCTGCGCGAACGTGCTCGAGCATGTTTATAACTATCGGTTCCTCATACAAGAGATGCGCCGGATCCTCAAGCCCGGCGGCACGCTTATAGGCTTCGTCCCGTTTCTCATCCAGTACCATCCCGACCCGCACGATTATTTCCGTTATACCAAGGAAGCGCTCGCGCGGATGTTTGGCGAGGCGGAATTCGCCTCGCTCGAGATACGATCGATCGGCGGCGGCCCGTTCACGTCGAATTTCAACGCACTCGTGCTTTCGGTGCCGTGTTTCCTCCGGCCGCCCCTGTACCTCCCGTATGCGCTTCTGGATGCTCTATTCCTCCGGCTTCGCCCCGGGATACGCGAACGCTATCCGCTCGGGTTCATTTTCAAGATGCGCGCGCCCTAGCCATGCCGGAGAAGCGGATCAAGGCGCTCATCGTCATAAACGACTTCCTGATCGGCGGAGCGCAGAAGCTCATCGCCGATCTTCTCGCGCGCATCGATCGAAGCCGCTTCGAACCCGTTCTCCTCACGCTGTTCACCTTCGGCGAGGACGAGCGCGAATATCTCTATGACGCGCTTCCCGAAGGAACCGAACTCCACAAACTTCATTTTACGGGCATCCGCGACTGGAGGGCGTGGCGGGAACTGTATCGGCTGCTGCGCGCTATAAATCCGGATGTGGTTCTCGCGAACCTCTTTTTTAGCAATACGATCATGCGGCTCCTGAAGCCGTTCTTCGGATACCGCGTGTTCGTCGTCGAGCACAACACATACGTCGGAAAGACGGCGAAAGAACGCTTCCTCGACCGCCTGCTCTCGCATCTCACGAAGCGTATCGTCGCCGTCTCGGAAACCGTAGCCGATTTTACGTCATGGCAGGAAGGCATATCTCGGGAGAAGTTTGCCGTCATTCATAATGGTATCGATATCGAAAAGCTGCGGGCCGAAATGAACCGATATGATACGGGAGAGACCAGAAGAGAAACAGGGTTCGCTCCGGAAGACAGGATCATACTGAACGTCTCGCGCGTCATCCCGCAGAAGAATCACAAACTCCTCCTTGACGGTTTCAAGCTTTTCGTCCGTTCGAATCCCGAATACCGCCTGCTCATCGTCGGCGGCGGAAGCCACGAGAAGAAGATACGCGCATACGCGGAGAGTATCGGCCTTCACGACATCGTGCGGTTTACGGGCTATCGCAAGGACGTGCCGCGCTTCTTCGCCGTCGCGGATTTCTTCGTCTCCACTTCGCTTATCGAGGGCTTCGGCATCGCGCACGCCGAAGCCCTCGCCTGCGGCCTCCCCGTCCTTACGACCAAGACTGCGGGTCCCGACGAGATGATCGAGGAGGGAGTGAACGGCTTGTTCATCAAGGGCTACGCGCCGGAGGCCGCCGCGGGGGGTCTTTCGGATATGATCGTATGCGACCGTTCCGCGATGAAGGCTGCCGCTATCCGTTCTGCCGAGGCCTATTCCATCGAGCGGGCCGTTACGGCATACGAAAAGCTGTTTTCGGATCGGTAGTACAAAAAGCAAATAAGGCCAAAACAAGGTCGCCAGAGGGCAGGGGATAGTTCATACTGAAAGCCAATGGCCTATACCGACCGTATTGCGCGAAAGTATGTAGAAAAGCGCTTCCCGCGGGCCTCGAAAGGGGAGCGGGAGAAGATCATCGAGGACTGGCGTACGAAGGAGAAGCAATCGGAAGGCATCGCGGACGACTTCGAGCGGCGCGTCGGTCTTTTGGAAGGTCTCCGAGTGCTCGACGCCGGGGCGGGAAACGGCGGCATCGGCATAGCGTTTGCGAAGCGCGGAGCTTCGGTCGAAGGCGTCGATATAGAAAACGAGCTCGTGGCAATTGCCCGCGCGGAGGCGGAAACCTCCGGCTCCTCCGCGCATTTCCAATTCTATGAGGGCAGAACGCTTCCGTTTCCGGACGCGTCGTTTGACGCGGTGCTGTCCGTGAGCGTCATCGAGCATGTCGACGATCCCGTCCGCTACCTTTCCGAGATCCGGCGGGTTCTAAAGCCCGGGGGAGTCTTCTACCTCGCTTTCCCGAACCGCTTGAACCCGAAAGAAACGCACACCGGCCTCTGGGGTCTCTCCTATCTTCCTCTACCGCTTGCCCGACTCTATGTGCGCCTGGTGGGGCATAATCCGCTTGAGGACAACGGCCTCCATTTCTACACCTATTTCGCCGTACGGCGAATGCTCCGGGCTTCCGAGACGGAAGCCCGGTCCTGGCGTATACGTCCGGAGGAAGGGAAGAGCACGAACGTTTTCAAACGGCTTATGAAAGGAATACTGCGGACATTCGGTATTCCATATCAAGCCTTCCTCCCGCACGTCATGCTTATCATCGAAGCCGCGGAGCCAGCATGAGAGATTTCATCAAAAACATCCTCTATGCCTTTTTATATGCGGCGCGCAGCGCTGCCGATTTCCTTTTCAACTTCCGGGAGGTATCGGTACTTTGCTATCACTCGATTTCAAGCGACGGCTGGGAACTCTCGACGAGCCCGGAAATGTTCGAGCGCCAGCTGCGGTTTCTCAAGGCGCACGGGTATCATTTCGCGGCGCTTGACGAGATAAGCGCATATGCCAAAAGGGAAGGGAGTTTGCTGCGCAAGTGCGCCGCGGTCACGTTCGACGACGGATATGAAGACCTGCTGACGCACGCACTGCCGATCCTCAGGAAGTACCAGGCGTCCGCAGCGGTATTCCTCATCGCAGAGCCGGAGGCGGCGGGGAGCTATCTCAAGCCCGGAGCGAAGATGCTCGGCGAAGCGCAGCTTGCGGAGCTCGCCGCAAGCGGCCTCATAACGCTCGCACACCACTCGAAGACGCATGCGATGCTCGAGACGACCGGTGCGGAGACGCTCTCACGCGAGATTGCGAACCCTAAGGGATACCGCTATTTCGCCTATCCCGGAGGGCATTACTCGGCGGAAGTCGCCCGCGCGGTCGCGAAGGCGGGCTTTACAGCCGCGTTTTCGATAAAGCCGGGGCTTATAGCCCCCGGAGACGATCTGTTCGCCCTGAAGCGAAATGTCATCACCGGGCCGATGCCGTTCTGGCAGTTCGCGCTCCGCGCCACCAAAGCGATCGAGTGGTACCGGAGCATCGTGCGAGCATTCTGATATGGAAAAGATTCCCTGCACGGCCGCTATCCTCACCTATAACTCGGCAAAGAACCTGCCGAGGGCGCTCGAGTCCGTGAAGGACTTCGCCGAGATCATTATCTGCGACGGAAGCAGCACGGACGAGACGCTCGCCATTGCCGGGACCTGCGGCGCGCATATCATCGCGCAGAACTCCGAGTTCAAGAATCCCGATAATACGCTCCGCGACTATGCCGGAGTGCGAAACCAGTGCCTCGATGCCGCGACGCATGACTGGTTTTTCTATATCGATTCGGACGAGGAAGCGACGCCGGAACTGGTATCGGAAGTCCGCGTCATAGCTTCGCGGCAGCCGGCGGAAACGTTCGTCTACAATATCTCGCCCCGCATCGTGCTTGACGGCCGCCTCATCGGGCATTCTTCGAACTATCCGGGCTGGCAAAAGCGCTTTTTCAACCGCGGGAGCGGCGCGCGCTTCCGCAAGGCTATCCACGAGCGCATCACGTACGACGAAGCCCGCTATCCGGCCGGATATCTCGCGGGGCACTGGCACTATTTCGTTGCGAGCGGACAGGATGTTGAGAAGAACCGGCGCTATGCGCTCATGGACGCGAAACTCTATGCGACGCGGGAAACAGGCATGTTCCTGCGCCTCGCGGTGTCCAAGATATCGACCATAGCCAAGGTCGTCCTCAAAAGTCTTTTCAATCGCTTTCGGTATGGCTCCGACAAGAGCATGCCGCTTGCGGTCGAATGGACGCGCGTCGCATACCAATGGAATATTCTGCGGTTCCTTACGGCAGCGTATTTCGGAATAAAACTGTAATCAGCTATAGCCACGGACGCTTTCACGCCTTAATATCGCACTAACATATCGAACACTCTTGCAGTCGAGCATACGGCGTCTTGAGCTCGATGCCAAGGTGCGGCCGTTCGTGGTTGTATTCGCGCAGAAAGGCCTGATACTGGGCATTGAGGTCCTCCATTGAAGCGGGCTTTTTCATGAAGCGCCAGAAGAACTCCTCCTCGTCGGTGCGGAATGACCGCTCGATGACCGCGTTCTCATTCGGGTTCGCCTTGTGGATGAAATGATGCTTCCAGCCGAGTTCCCCAGTCACGAAGGCGCGGAAGCGGCTCTGGAACTCAAGGCCGTTGTCGGTCTGCACGAAATCCGGTACGAACGGCAGCGAAACCGTCCGCAGGGCCTCGATGGAGAAGTCCTGCACGAGCTCGGGGAAGATGACGCCAGCTTTGTATCGGCTCCAAATATCAATGACGGCATACAGATACAGGGTATGCGGGAGCCCCGACAGCTCGGGCGTCACGTACTTCACATCCATCTGAAGCTTCCCGGGCGCGGTCACGTTCTTGAGATACATATGCGTGGTCTCCTGATATCTCGGCCGTCGGTATGACGCGCCTTCCAGTATATGACCTTTCGCTTTGAGGAAGCGATGGATGGTCGCCGGGTGCTCGGAGAGGCCGAGCAGCACTTTGAGCTTGCGCGCCCCGTATCCTTTCTCTTCGCGCAGGCGCAAGAGCGCCTCAGCCCGCTCTCCCGAGAGCGTCCTGCGGCGAAGACGCTTCGGTCTTGTCGACTTGCGGACAAGCTGCCGCGTCGAGAGCGCAAACCGGCTCCGGATGCTCCGGGCTCGCTTCTTCCAGAACACCACCGTGCCCGGAGATATGCCGAGTGTCCGTGCGGTTTCGCGCACCTTTCCTCCCGACTTCTTCAATTTCCTGATGATTTCCCTGGGTTCTTTGCGCATATCCTCCTTAGTATTAGGGAGTGTTCGATATGCAGTGCGACCTTAAGGCACGGTTGAAACCTTTAGTATTTATTGCTACTTTGAGCAAATCCATGTCTGATCTGAACCTGCATTCTTCTTATGCGGAGCAAATTAAGGACGCGACTATACTCATAACCGGCGGTACCGGATCGGTCGGCTCCGCAGTTGCCGAAGCGCTGCTTACGCTCGCACCCAAGCAAGTGGTTATCTTCAGCAGGGACGAGCAAAAACAATTTGATATGCGCAATCGCGTGAGTGACCCACGGCTTGCTTTTATTGTCGGCGATATCCGCGACCGGCAAGCGGTGGATGTTTCGATGCGAGGCGTCGACTACGTATTCCATGCAGCAGCGCTTAAACAGGTGCCGATCGGTGAATCGTTTCCGCTTGAGTTCGTAAAAACTAACGTGCTCGGAAGTAACAATGTCATTCAAAGCGCGATTGGTCACGCAGTAAAACGGCTTGTCGTGCTTTCAACCGACAAGGCACCTGCTCCGACAAGTGCGATGGGGATGAGCAAAGCCTTAATGGAGCGCGTCGCGATAGCATCCGCGCGCAATTCCAAAACGGTCGTATGTATTGCGCGGTTCGGCAATATTCTCTATACGCGTGGTTCCGTCGTACCGTATTTTATCGAACGAATCAAGCAAGGCCAACCTATTACTATTACCGATCCGCAGATGACGCGCTTCTTCATGACCCTCGACCAAGCGCTTGACCTCATTCTCTTCGCTCTCACCAGCGGTGCAGCGGGCGAAATATACGTTCGCAAAATACCTGGGATAGCGCTTGCCGATCTCGCGTTGGCGATCGCCGAATTATTTTCGTACAAAACGCCCGCCGCATACATCGGCATGCGTCTGGGAGAACGACGTGACGAATTTCTTATTTCCGCTGAGGAACTCCGCCGGGCCGTCGATCACGGCGAATATTACAGAATTGTTCCGGAGTCGCCCGACGAAGAAACCGCCAGATCTTCCTCCGACGTTCAGAGTCAGGGCGGTGATGATGTGGGCGGGAGCGGTTATGGTTCGTTAGATGCGCGACGACTCTCCAAAAACGAGATAAAAGAACTCCTGTTGTCAGTACCTGAAATACGTTCGGAACTGGCCGCATACACTGCGCAATGAAACTTCTCTATATATCGAATGCGCGCCTGCCGACCGAGCGCGCCTACGGCCTCCAGATCATGAAGACGTGCGAAGCGCTTGCGGAAGCGGGCGTCGACCTTGAGCTCGTCATCCCTTTGCGCATCAATCATCTCGCCGCCGACCCGTTCGCGTACTACGGCATTCGTCCTTCCTTCAAGGTTGCGACCCTGGAAGCGCCGGACTTCGTCCGGTCCGGTCCGCTCGGGTTTTTGGTCTCCGCACTCTGGTTTTCCGAGAAAGTCCGCTGGCTTCCCGCGTTTCGCGGCGCCGACGTCATCTATTCGCGCGATGCGCTCGTGCTCGCGCAGTACCTGCTTCTCGGGAAGAGACTCGTTTTTGAAGCGCATGCGCGGCCGTCGTTCGTCTCGAAAATCGTTGCCCGCCGGGCGCTTCGCACTGTCGTCATATCGGAAGGGCTGCGAACGGCGTATGCGGCTGCGGGCGTCGCCCCGGAGCGAATCGTCGTGGCTCCCGACGCGGTCGATGAGCGCTTGTTTGACGGCGTACCGGATCGCGCGGCGGCGCGCGGCGCGCTCGGATTCCCGCGCGACAAGCGCATCGTGCTGTATGCGGGGCATCTCTATCCGAGGAAGGGCGCCGCCGCGCTTGCCGAGGCCGCCGCCCTCGTTCCGGACGCGCTTTTCATATTTCTCGGCGGCACGCCGGAAGATATCGAGGCATTCGGGGGGAAGTGGGGAAGCAGGGTGAACGTCAGGATAATCGGACACGTGCCGCACGAGGGCGTTCCGGTCTATCTTCGCGCCGCGGACATCCTTGTCCTGCCGAATTCCGGGAAGGACGAGGATTCCACCCGCTTTACCTCGCCCATGAAGCTCTTCGAGTATATCGCTTCCGGTACGCCGATCGTCGCGTCCGATCTTCCCTCGATCCGGGAAGTCCTTGCAGGCGACAGCGCGTATCTCGTGCCGCCTGACGATCCCGAAGCTCTTGCGGCTGGCATACGGGACGCGCTTGCCGATTCCCAGGCGGCACGAGATAAGTCCGTAAAAGCGCTTTCGCTCGCCGCCTCGCATACGTGGGCTGCGCGCGCGCGAAGGATCATCGCGGCTCTGAAGGACAAGGATCCCTAAGCGCTTATTCGTATACGGCGTGATCGCCGATGGCGAGCAGGATTGCTGATTTATTCGGAACTTCCCATAAAAACAGTATCCGATACCGATAATTGACCGAAAAGCTCAGGCGGCCGTGAAGCTTCCCGCCAAGCTTATGAACGCGCAACGCCGCGTGGTTCCCGGCATCCCCGAAGGTCTCGATCTTTTCGAGCGCTTCTTCCTGAAGAGGTTTCGGCAGCTTCTTGAATTGCCGCCTGAATTGGGGTGCGAACGCGACCTGCATAGAAGACTACGGACCAAGCAATACTTTGCGTGCGTTCCCGCGCAGTATCTTGCCGCCCGCCACTTCACGTTCGGCCTTAAGTACGGCGTTGATCGCCTCTTCTTCCGCCAGGTTTTCAAGCCCGCGGCGCATGACATCCGCGCGGTTCGCGCCCACGCCGCTCGCGACAAGGAAATCCAGACGCTCTTCAAGCTCGGCGTTGAGGGGTACGGAGACGGTGGCCATAAGGGGTATTAACTTATAGTATGATAATATCATATATGTTGCGCTGCGTATCGTCAATAAAAACGAAAGTTTCCGATTCTCCCGATATCCACAAGCCCTCGATAATGGATGCTACGATACCCGTAATGGCAAAGCCCTCGAAACGGGCGACCTGGGTAATATCCTTCAACAAGTTCGTGGCAGCATCGCTGATTCTTTCTTTCACGCCGCTCTTCTGCGCTCCCGTTTTGGCGGCGTCGGAAGATCCGGCCGAGGATGTTTCATCGGCTATGCCGGATACGGAGGGCGATGCCTTTCTTCAGGGCGGGGGAGCGCAGACTCTCAGTTTGGGGGACGGCGATGATCAGTTGCCGCCATACCTGCGGGATTCCGGCCCGGAACGTACCCGCGCCGATCAATCGGCCGCAACAGGTGCTTTTACGTACGACTACGCGATCACCGTTCCGCCCGGAAGAAACGGTATGGAGCCGCATCTTTCCCTGTCCTATTCGAGTCAGGACCGCGACGAGGCGAGCGCTTTCGGATACGGCTGGAATATCTCCATACCGTACATAGAACGGTATAACGTCGAAGGGATGCAAAATCTCTATAGCACGACCTCGCCGCATTTCTATTCCTCGCTTTCGGGAGAGCTTGCGACCACGTCGGATTCCTCGGTCTTTCTCGCCCGCAGCGATGACGGTTCTTATCTGCGCTATGCGCTTGCCGGAAACATCTGGATGGTGACGGATAAAAACGGCGTCGTGTACAGGTTCGGCACCTCGACCGCCGCCAGGCAGGATGACCCGGGAGATTCGGGCAGAGTGTACAAGTGGATGCTCCAGGAAACCATGGATGCGAACGGAAATACCGTCACGTACGGCTACGCGAAAGATTCGGGGCAGATCTATCCCGAATCCATCCGCTATACCGGGAGCGGCGGAGCGCCCGGAGTCTTTTCGGTCGAGTTCGCGAAGAGCCTTCGGGCGACCGCGACCGCGACGACGTCTCCCGGCGGCTTTGGTGTGCGGACACGGTATAAGATCGACCAGATACGGACGAAGGTGAACGGGGAGTGGGTTCGGAGCTACGATTTCGCCTATACGCACGGCGACAACGGCTCGCGCCTCCTCCTCGCGGGCGTTACCGAATCGGGCCGGGACGACGGCGGGGCGGTAATCTCGCTTCCCGCGGCCGCATTCTCCTATGCGACATCGAGTCCCGCGTGGGCCAGTCCCGGCTGGACGGTGCCGGTCGAATTCACGAACGATCAGGGCGATCGCGGAGTGACGCTCGCCGATGTGAACGGCGATTCGCTCACCGACCTTGTCGAATCCAAGTACAGCAGCCCCGTGATAACCAAGCATACCTATCTTGGCACCGGTACCGGATGGGCTGAAAACACGCTCTGGAACGCTCCCTGCATCATCACCGAATACGGAAGTTCATCGATACGCGACAAAGGGACCCGCATAGTGGACGTGAACGGAGATCTGCTACCGGATTTCGTGTGTAATTCGTCGGTGTTTCTCAATACCGGCAGCGGCTGGGCGACGAGTACCGTATGGACCAATCCGGAGACGATTGTGGAGAATAATAAGGACGTCGGCACCCGGTTCAGTGACGTGAACGGCGACGGCCCCGCCGATATCGTCCGCTCGTATGTGAACAATCCGAACGGCGGGAGCGTAACGTATACGAAGAAGGTGTACCTCAACAACGGCCACGGCTGGACGTACGCGCCGTCGTGGCAGATACCGGTGCTTTTCTCCGCGCGGCTCCGGGCGGATACCGGCGCGCGCATAGCCGACGTGAACAACGACGGGCTCGACGACGTTATCGGAGGTTCCGATTCCCAGTACGGCCCGACCGATATGGTGTATCTCAACACCGGGTCGGGGTGGGCCACGAGCACCGAGTGGGCCGTGCCAATCCCGCCCGGCGGCGGCACGAGCACCCGTCTCGCCGACTTCAACAACGACGGCCTCGTCGATATCGGCTATAACTCATGGGTCGAATTCAACGGCGCGAATTCCTTATGGTCGGGCAACGCCGTCTACCTCAATACGGGTACCGGATGGGCGCTCGATCCGGCCCGAACGCTTCCCGCGCCGTTCATTGCGAACGGTCTCGATGCCGGAACGCGCATCGGGGAAGCGGACGGGAACGGCCCCGTGGATTTCATCACCTCGGGTACCATCGGCGGCAGCTATTATCACAACTACAACTTCGTCTATCTCGGCACCGGAGGCATGGCCGATCTGCTCACGCGCGTCGTCGAGCCCGCGGGCGGGGCCATTACCGCGTCGTACAAGTCTTCCGCAAGCTATCGGGGCGCGGGCGGTGCCATGCTCAATCCCGGGCTTCCGGTGAACCTCGAGACTGCGGAGGGCATAAGCAGGTATGCCGGTATCGGGGCGACTTCGACCGATTCCTACGCGTATGCGGGCGGCAGGTATTATTTTGGCAGCCCCTTCGACCGGCGCATCGCCGGATTCGGGACGACCACGAAGACGGATGCCGCCGGGAACGTTACGAAAACCTTCTTCCATCAGGGCGACGCCTCGGCGACCTCGACCGGGGAATATCTCGACGACCAGTCGAAGATCGGGAAGGCGTACCGCAGCGAGTCGTACGACGACGCGGGGCATCTGTATTCGCTTGAAGTGGACAAATGGGAAACTTATAACCGGGGCGGGAAGGCGGACTTCGTCAGGAAGACCCAAATGACGGTGCTCGACTACGACGGGGATTCCGACCATGCGGACAAGGCCGAGACGTACGCGTATGACGACGGGGCCGGAAACCTGACGCAGAAGGTCGAATGGGGAAGGGTGAATGCGGGCGCGGACGGCTCGTTTGCCGATACCGGCACGGACAAGTTCACGACCGCGTATGCCTACGCGGCAAGCTCCACCGCGCCCTTCTCGCTTCTGTCGCGAGAGACGCGTACGGATCAGGCAAGCTCGACGGTGCGGGAGACGAAAAACTACTATGACGCGCTTTCTTTCGGTTCACTGAACAGGGGGAACCTGACCAAGCAGGAGTCATGGATCGCGGCTTCGACGACGATCGATACCGAAAAAACCTACGACGCCCGCGGGCTCGTACTCACCGAAAAGGATCCGCGCGATAAGCAGACGATCTACGAGTACGATCCCTATGGCTTGTATCCGGCGACGACTACCAATGCGCTCGGGCAGAGCACCGCGTATCTCTACGACTATTCCTCGGGCAAGCCGCGGCAGACGACGAATCCGAACGGCCGGACGTACCATACCGTGTATGATCCGCTCGACCGGGTGCTCGAAGAGTGGCAGCCGGACACGGAGGAGCCTTCGGCGCTGGTTATGAAAAGCGCGTATGCCTATACCGATACCGGGATGCCGCGCCGCGCCAAGCGGACCGACTATCTCGACGACGCCGTTTCGGCCGATTCCTATACGTACTTCGACGGTTTCGGCAGGAAAGTCGAAGAGCTTGCCGAAGCCGAAGGATCGAACCGGTACGCGGTACGCACGTTCGCGTACGACGGACGCGGGCTTCTCGTAAGCGAATCCCAGCCCTACTTCGCCTCCGGGACCGGTTTCACCGGCACCAGCTCGCCGCCCGCCCTCCCGCTTCGCACGCGCTATGCGTACGATCCGCTGAAGCGCGTGAGTTCGGTCGAGAACGCCGTCGGGGAGACGGAATACGCCTATGACGACTGGAAAACGACCGTCACCGACGCGCTCGGGCGCGCGAAGGATCTCGTCAAGGATGCTTACGGGAATTTGGCGTCAGTTGTCGAGCATGTCGGCGGGAGCTCGCAGACGACCGCGTATGAGTACGACGGCAATAAGAACCTGACGAAGATAACGGACGCGCAGGGGAATATCCGCGACTTTGCTTATGACGGCCTCGGCCGCCGCCTGAGCGCGACAGACCTCCATGCGGGCGCGGACGCGACCTACGGCATCTGGTCATACAACTACGATGCTTCCGGGAATCTGGCATCCTCGACCGATCCGAAGGGGCAGACGACGGTATTCACCTATGACGATCTCAACCGGCCCCTCGCCGAAGATTTCGCCGGGAGCCCAAGTATCGAGGTCGCCTATACCTATGACGCCTGTACGGAAGGAAAGGGACTTCTCTGCACGGCATCGACGACCGAAACGACGGCGGCTTTCGCATACGATCCGCTCGGGCGGATGGAGACGGAAACCGACACTATCGGCGGCGTATCCGCGATAACGCGGTACGGGTACGACCGGCTCGGGAACCTTGCGACGCTCGGATATCCGAACGGGATACAGGCCCGGTACACATACAACAGCGCCGGGCAGCTCGAGAGGATCGCACAGCGGCAGGGAGAAGCGGGGACTTTTGCCGATGTCGTGAGCGACTTCGATTATGCGCCGACCGGGAAGGTCAAGTATGCGGCGCTGGGGAACGGAACCGAGAGTTCCTACACCTACGCGGCGGACCAGCTCTATCGGCTCACGAACATCCGCACGGTCCTTCCCCAGGCGGGAGATTCTCTCCGCACGGATGGAGATGGCGAAGACTCGGAGCAGGCGGGCGCTTTCGGGAAATTGCTTGGCATACGAAACGGCCGTCTCGCGCTTGCGTCGAACAGTCCGTATCTGCTCGCGTTTTTGGGTATGGGCCAGGAAGAGGCTGGCGAAGAAGCGTCCGTCGAGCCGATCGTTCCTTCCGATCTCGACGGGCATGATGCGATCTCGCCGGAAGAAGGAGCCGCTACGACGGAGGAGGTTCCGGAAACGGAGTCCCGTGCGGCCTCGACTACGCAGCCTCTCGGGGAATCGCTCGTTCCGGAAGCGGCAGTTGGCGAAACGGCCTCGACCACGACGGATGAGAGAGCGGCACCGGACGGGGACTCGTACGCTTCCCTGAAGGCGCTTCCATTCGACGCGCCGGAGCTCCGGTTGCGCGCGCCGGTTGACCGGCATCTTGGCACCAGGGAAATTTCGGACGGCATCGTCCGCTATGCCTACCGGACGGACGAGAACGTGGACGATCTTCCGGCAAGCGAGGAGACCCGGGCGCGGGCAAAGGCAGCGGG
This sequence comes from bacterium, assembly GCA_037200965.1. Lineage (NCBI taxonomy): Bacteria > bacterium. Next base: position 402,529 of record JBBCGK010000001.1, on the reverse strand, counting down.
CGTGGCGGTGAAAGGAGAGATTAAAAGCCAGCGAACCAAGCACGCGCGCGTTTTCGCGACCGACAAGCCGAACACGTTCGTCGCCGAAATCGTTTCCGGCGATCCCCAGTATTACGAAGACGAAAAAGGCGGGTGGTGGGTCGCCGATTACGGCATCACCACCGCGGACTCCTATGAAGCCCAGAAACGGGCGCAGGGCGGGAGCCCCGGCATCCTTGAAGCGATCGTCGGCTTCCTGTTCCCCAAAAGAGCGCGCGCGGACACAGGTACGTTCTATCCCGACCCTGACCCCGAGACGTCGTCGGTCGACGGATACGTGTATAAGGATCACAGCTCGAACTGGAACTCGGTTCATAACGCGACGAACGGTATCAACGCCAATTCCGACGCTGCTGAGATCATCGTGAGCGACGAGCTCGGGGTCGCTTCCGGGGCGCTTGACTACGGCATCAGGCGCGGGTTCCTTCTTTTCGACACGTCCTCGCTTCCCGACAGCGTTCCGGTCATCGACGCGACCCTCAGCCTTTACATGACCGGCGTCACGGCGGGCGGCTCCGAGAAACGGCTCTATGTCGCTTCTTCTTCGCCTTCGTCCGCTGCGAGCCTCGTAAGCCAGGACTTCGACATGATCGGCAGCACGTCCTATGGCGTAAGCGACGGAACGTATGCCGGCAACACGTACGAACCGATCGCGCTTAACGCGAACGGGCTGGCTTCCATTTCGAGGACCGGCGTCACGAAGCTTTCCGTCCGGACGTATAACGACTTCAACAATATCGCTCCCACCGACGCGACCGAACTCGTCGCGAATTTCGCTTCGGCGGACGATACGGGTACGGGCCACGATCCGAAGCTCGTCGTTGTCTACGACACGGCTCCTGCCGGGCCGACGGCCCTTCTTACCGAAGGGCAGACGGATCCCGTGCACGTCACCGACCTTACGCCGGAGTTTTCGGCCCTCTTTACGGACGCGGACGCGGGCGATCTGGCCCTCGCATACCGGATCCAGCTCGCCGCCTCAAGCGCGTTCTCAAGCGTCTATTGGGACACTGGCATGACGGCCCTTGCAAGCTCGACGCCGTCCGGCATGCGCATACCGGACATCTCATACGCGGGACCGGCCCTCGCCTCGTCCACGCCGTATTATTGGCGGATCAAGCTTTGGGATGCCGATACGCAAAGCGAGTGGAGTTCCGTGGCGAGCTTCGAGATTCCCGTGTCCTTTCCGCCGGGCGCGCCCGCCTCGCTCCTGACCGAAGGGCTTACGAACCCGGCCGGGATCACGGATTATTTCCCCGAGTTCTCCGCGGTGTATGCCGATCCGGACTCCGGCGATTCCGCGCGGTATTTCCAGATACAGGTGGCGACCTCGACGGGCGCTTGGAGCGCTCCGGTTTGGGACAGCGCGAAGGCGCCGTTTGCGAGCTCCACCGCCCCCGGCACGCGCACGGAGGACATTACCTATGCGGGGGACGCGCTTGCGGCTGGCATCCCGTACTACTGGCGGATGCGGGTATGGGACGACCACGACGTGGACAGCGACTGGAGCGCCGCCGCAAGCTACGTGATCGGAACGCCGCCGTCGGGTACGACGATCCAGGACATCTATTTCACCTATGACGCCGTGGGGAATGTTACCGGCATCGATGACTATTCCGACACGCAGGCGGCGAAAAGCGCGGTGTTCGCCTATGACGATCTCGACCGCCTGACGGTCGCCTCGACGACCGCCGCCGCATCTCTGCCGTATCGCGAGACCTACGGCTACAGCGCCATCGGCAACCTTACGGGCAAGTCCGGCCAGGGCTCCTATGCCTATGCCGGGACCGGCTACGCGAATCCCCATGCGCCGACCTCCGTCGCGTCCACGACCCTCTCCTACGACAACGACGGGAACGTCGTCGCCCACGGTCCCGATTCGTTCGCCTGGGATTACCGCAACCGCCTCGCCGCTTCAAGTGATGGGTCCGCGACCACCACCTATGCCTATGACCATGTCGGCAACAGGGCCGCGAAGGTTTCTGGCGGCATCGCCACTCTGTACCCGAATAAATACTTCGAACTACAAGGCGCGACCACTACGGCGTATATCTGGGCGGGAGACGGGCTTGTCGCCGCGATCGAAGGAAACGGCTCCGCCACCACCACGAGCTATATGCATCCCGACCACCTGGGCTCGACGAACGTCGTCTCGGACGATGCGGGCCAGCTTGCGAAGACCCTCGACTACTATCCGTACGGGAGCGAGAGGGTCGATGCGGGAGCCGTCGATCTCGGGCGGACTTTCATCGGGCAGTTCCATGATGACGAGTCTGATTTGTCGTATCTAAATGCACGTTATTACGACGGGGGACGTGGACAGTTTCTATCACAAGACCCATCTTTCTTGGCTATGGGAGATGCAAAGAAGGTAAAGGAACTAACACAGCAAGAATTGAATCAGATTCTGATGGATCCTCAAACTTTGAATAGCTATAGTTATGTCCGAAATAATCCAATAATTAATAAGGATCCGTCTGGTAATTGGTATGTTTATATCAATGGAGGTCTAACATATGGATTCTTCAATGTGCAGATAGGTTTTGAAGCAAGTGACCAAGGAGTTAACGCAGTTGCCGGCGGAGGACCTTCGCTTGGAGCGGAAGCAAAGATAGGTGGAGGGTTCTCATCAGGTTCTATGCCAAAAAACGCTGAGGTGCAGGTTGAACAAAGTGTGGGCGGCGCAGTAGGGGTGGGGTATAAATACTCGAAATCAGCAACTGTTAACGTAAAGGATGGAACTAATGCTACAGGTCCAAAACAAGATGTTTCAAGCAGTCATAACCTGCAAATTGGCGTTGGAGCAGCAGTATCGCAAACCTATACAGTCCATGTCCCAATCATTCCTGGAAGTATGATTCAAACCGCGCCTGCTCCGACAACACCAGCTACAACGAAGCCAACAACGACCGAGACAAAAAATAAGGTTAAAAATAACAGATAACTATATGACTTCTCAAATAATATTAAATTCTATTTTTCTTATCGCCGGTCTCCTATCGATTGTAAATCCTGGTGTAATTTGGAATTTTACACGCAGTGTCTATTCTATAAAAAATAATCAAGAACCAAAGTGGATGCTGGTAATGATCAGATTATCCGCTCTATTCTTTATAGTTATTGGCTTGTATGGCTTGTATACAGCACTTAGTGTCTAGAAAGACCTAACAGTCCCTACTTAATGATATCGGTGCTAGTAAAGCGTATAAACATCGCGAGACTTAGATTAGCAAATAAGCTAATCATGGTAATGCTAAATAGGAGGATAAGAAGTCGTCTTTTATCTAAAGTAGTATTTTATATATATGGAATCCTACAAAAAGGAGTTTATATCAATGATTACGAACAATCGAATCATCACTATATTCCTCGATTCTTACTTGAGGAATTTGCACTTCCAGGTACTGGCGACATTATTGAATACAAACTTGGCGAAATTCCAATAAGAAAATCAATACGGAGACTACAGACTATGACAGAGGCTACCAGATGGCTGTATATGAGATTATTTCTCTAATGCAACAGCAAGCAAGAGCTTTTCAGATTGACCTAGAGGAAATTAATCTTAGCGGAATTAATCCTGACAAGGATTTATTATAGTGAAGTGAATTTAAGCAGGTTATGAAATTTGGATTTAAGGAGACTCGCGAATACCTGTCAAGCTTTACATGGTTTGAAAGAAAGCAGGTAAGAAATGAGAATCAGCTTTCAGATAATGATCTGAAATATATTAAAGGATGGACCATCTCTCCCTTTGGGTACGGATACATAGCATATATCTCACTAAGGAAGCTGCCTGACATACTCATTGTATATGTCATAACCTACCTTTATTTTGAAGTGACGGATAAGCTAATCAATACAGATGGTTTTGAAGGTATATGGACTCTGTTTTTCGGTCTTTTAACTCTGGCAATGTTTCTTGCATCGCTCTTTGCAATCATCTTTACATTTAGACATGGGAGACGTCTATCATGGAATCGGGGCAGGTATGTATATTCAAGGAAAAATATTCTGAATCCGAAACTACAGCAGTTTGAGTCTGTTGACGAGCTAAGGAAATCTGAGAGACGCTATATTAATTTCAGTGTGGTTCCAACCTTCATCCTTCTCGCGGTAGGACTTGGTTTACTGGGTTTCATCGCATTCCTGTAGGAATCAGTTATCCACCTCGCTGTAAATTCTTACAAGAGTAAAATGTAGAGACCGAGGATAGAAGGTGGTCACTTCTACTAATCCTCCTCGGCAAGCACTATCATGGGAAACACGAGCAAACGTGTGGCAAGTATGGCATCGAAGTTGCTGAAGAAGCCGCAAAAGCGTACAGTCCAGAAGTCAGTCGCAGGTGCCGCCCTTGGCGACACAAAGCGTAAGAAGAAATAGGGGACTTGGAAAAAGCTGTCCTACGATGAGAGCTTGAGGTCAGAGGAATGACTGAGTTAAGGCAAGACCAAACAGCGCATTACGGCCACACCTTCCCAGAAAACCGCTGAAAGGCGGTTTTCTGCTACCAAATACTCAATACTTTCCAGATGTAAAAGTTCACTGAAATAGCTTACCGATCCAATACGGCTTGTATACAGCCTTTAGCGTCTAGTGGCTTCTAGCAGTCGATCGTATTCCTTTACGCTTTAACGTTTCCGCAAGACGCGCCTTCATTTCGCCCACAGCCCGGTATATAGTGTTCGGCATGAGAAAGGCTTTCTATAGCGCCCTCCTTCTGCCGTTCGCGCTCCTTATGGCGCTGCCCGCCCAGGCGGCCCCGCCAGTCCAGGCCGTCCCGACAGCCAATACCGAATGGTCGTTCGACCGTTCCTCTCTCGACGTTCCCATCGGGAATGAGGTGAGCAGGGAAGTGCCGTATGACGAAGAGGACATCGTGAACGTGTTCAGGGTCGCGAACCAGCGGCTGTATAAGAACTACAAGTGGACGAGGAACACGGACACCAACGAGCAGAAAGTCTGGGACATATTCGAGGGCATCGCGGGGACCGACTTCACCTACCAGCATATCGGCGTCTACCTTACCTACAATCTCCCGCACGAGCCCGTGCTCGCGTTCGTGACGCGCATAAGCAACAAGCAGCCGTCGTGGATGCTCGCCGTGAACACGAACGCGTCCAGCTTCGAGAACCGGACATGGGTGCGCGACGCCGCCATCATCCTGACGCACGAATACACGCATCTCCTCACGCTCGATAAGGATCAGGTCGAATTCAAGAAAAAGAGTCCGCGCTATTGCGCCAAAACAGGGCGGTATCTCTCTCTTGCCGGGTGCACCAAAAAGGATTCGTATCTCGACGCGTTCGTGAAAGCTTTCTGGAGCGCCGGCGACGTGGCGGACGCGCGCGAGGCGCGGGAGAAAGGGAAGACGCCCGCGTTTTACAACCGGCACCTCGACGATTTCACCACCAAGTACGGCGCGAGCGGTCCCGAGGAAGACATCGCCGAATCGTTCACCGACTTCGTGCTTCGGGCGAAGCCTGCCGGTACGCTCAAAAAAGACCAGAAGATACTTTTCTTCTACCAATATCCCGAGTTTGTTACGATGCGCGACTCCATCCGCGCATCCGTTCAGCAATATTTTATCTAAAACGGCGGATATCCACACGCCCGATATTTCATTTCAAACAGGGTAACGAATATAATTTTTTCCGAGGTGTTGCGCTTACTTATTAAGTAAGACCTCGCACATGAGACATACGTCGTTCGTTCCGCTCCTGGTAGCGGCATTTTTATTCGCTCTGCCCTCGGCAGCGCTCGCGGCGGAGCCGCCGTACGCTCTTTCCTTATTCGCCGCCGGAACCACTTCGCCCTCCCAGCAAAAGATAGTTACCGACGTGATTCCCTCGTCGCTTACGATCGACTGGAATACGGGGAACGTGCATTTGCTCAACCTCATCACGAGCGATATCGGCCTGGCGTTCGGAGGCGCGCAGCCGGGAAGCGAATACAAGCTTATCCTCAACCAGGATGCGTCCGGAAACCGTACCGTCGCATGGCCCGGTTCGATCCTGTGGCTCGGGGGCGAAGCGCCGACCTTAAGCGCTGCCGCGGGGAGTGCCGATGTGTTTACGTTTCTGTATGACGGCGCCCGTTACTTAGGTTCCTATGCGCTCGGATACGGAGCTCCGAAACCTGCGTCAACCTCCGGCCGCATTATTACCCACCATTCTTCTCATCATAGTTCCGGCGGAGGCAGTTCGGGAGGGAACGATGACGAGAACGACGATGATGAAGGCGATGGGGGCGGCAACGACGAGCCTGATACTCCTCCCGATGATACTCCGCCCGCTCCGGTGCCTGCCGCGTATTCGGACGGCTCGCTCGTTTCCTACTGGAAACTCGACGAGACGGGCGGCGATGCCATCGATTCGGTCGGCGGCAATACGTTGGCAAACAACGGCACCGTGTACGCGCCAGGCCTCGTTCATAATGCCGCCCGGATTACGGGCGCGGGCAGGGCAGGGCATTATTTCACCGCCGACGACTTAACCCAGAACGGGCTCGACGTGACGGGAGACATGACGCTCGCGTGCTGGGTCAAATTCGGGTCGCAGCCGCCGGACATGTATCCGATCCTCGCGAAGTGGGGCGGGCCGTCTGATGCGAATTCGTACCGTCTAGCATATGCAAATGCCGGGGGAACAGGCGCATTGTTTTTCGGCACCAACGGCTCAAGCAACGAGCAAGTTACCATCCCCCAGACGCTTTCGGACGGCGCCTGGTATTACATCGCCGCCACCGCGAGCGGAACGACGGGAACGATCTATGTGAACGGCGCGGGCATCGGCACCGGAACCGTAGCGGAAACGAAGAACGACAGCTCCACGGCGTTCGGGCTCGGGTACCAGGCCGGAGGCAATATCTCCGGGGACCAATTGCAGGACGAGTGCGGCGTCTGGTCCCGGGCTCTCACCGCAGGCGAAATAGCCGAACTCTATAACGGAGGAGCCGGGAATCAGTATCCGGAATAACCGGGCGGATTCTGAAGGACTGACAAAACGCCCCGAAGGGGGCGTTTTGTCAGTTCCGCACGAGCACGGTCTGAAGCCACCGCTTCGGGCCGTCTGAAAATATATCGTTATGCTCAATGCGCATTCCTTCGGCCTGGAACAGGGCCGCATATTCCCGCAGCTGTTTTTCGCTCCGCCCGGGCGAAATATAATTCACCATGAGGATGCGTCCTTCGGGAGCGACGAGTCGTACGATATTCGCTATGGCCTTCCGGAATTCGAGCGGGAAGCGGAGATCGCCGAGATAATACAGGGTGTCCCCGAGGATGACGAGATCGAAAGGTTCGGAGGATCCGAATGTGCGCAGATTCGCAACCGAGAAGCGGATATTCGGAATATGTCCGAGCCGCTCCTTCGCGCGTTCGACAGCTTCCGGAGAAATATCGATTGCCAGGACCTCTCCGCAATGGGGCGCGGCTTCTTCCGCATACTGGCCCCTTCCCGTGCCAAGGTCAAGGCAGCGGGCATAGCGCCGGCTGTTTATAAGTCCGATGGCGGCTTTGATATCCGCTACGCCCTGCTCCCGGCCCCACATGCCGCCGCGTTGATACACCCGGTCCATATTCCTCTTCTTGAGGAAGTCGAATATGCGGATTCTGAGGAAATTGAACATAAGCATATGCTATGCGCCCGAGAAGCGCTTCCTGCGCCACGCATACGCTTCAAGGAGCGCGCCGCTCACGGCGAACGTCCATACCCGTCCCGCGATGCGCGCTGCGATGGCGCCTATAAGGCCGTACATGCTCGTAAGAAGAACGAGCGCGAGGATCTGGAAAACAGGGGACACAATATTGAGGATATAGAGTTCCCGCTTCGCTTCCTGGGCCTGCAGGAGCGTCGAGGGAAGGGCGCTCCCGATCGGAACGAGCGCGAGCGCGTACACCTGCGAATAGAAGATGGCTTCGGCATAGGTCGGAAAGAAAATGTGGAAGAGCATCGGTGCGGCCGCCGCATAGGCAAGCGCCGCGAGCGCAAGGCCCGCGGTCAAAAGCCACAGGCGGTTCCAGAAATTCGCCCGCACCTCTTCAAAGGGCCGCGCGACGAACTTGGGAAGCGCCAGGGTCGAGACGCCGCCGAATACGTTCTTAAGCTGTTCGGGAAGAGCGGTGGCGAATGCGTAGACGGCCAGCTCGACCGCGCCGAGATAATGGAAGACGACGAGCTTATCAACCTGTCCCGCGAGCGTCGTGAGGAGATTCATGACGCTGAAGTGCGCGCCGAGCGCCCGGAATTCCGGATCGTTCACGCGGTTCGGACGGTACCTGATATACGTGAATGCCGCGAGCGCGAAGCCCGTAACAACGCTGCTGAGCAGATAGATAACGAGAAATACGAGCGGACTCTGCGTCGCGAACATGGTCGCGAAAAGCGCGGCGGCTGGCGCAACGGCGAATATCGCGCCCGAGATGGCGACCACACGAAACTCTTTCTTGCCGATGAGATACGACCCGAACAAATACGCGGGCTGCATGAGGGGACCGAGAACGGCGATGATGAGGAACCCGTACCCGAATTGCGCGTTCGCGTTCACGAAGTAGTAGGCGCTTATGCCAAGCGCGATAACGCCAAACGGCAGGCCCCATGCGAGGCTCGTCGCGAATGACGAACGGTATACCCCCTCGCGCCCCCGGGCGACCGCCTGGGAAAGCGCGGTAGGGAGGCCGGTGAGGGAAAAGGCGGTCAGTACCCAGAACGCGGACAAAAGATACCGGTAGGTTCCGTACGTTTCCTTCGGGACGAAATGCGCGAACGCGATCGCCAGCAGGAACGCGGCAAGCCCCGTCGCTACCTGATCAAGCGACAGCCAGAAACCGCCTGACGCGAGGTAGGTTATATCGGTTTTGGTATAGCGCTCGAGAAGCCGCACGAGCGGAGTATTTCGGAATCTTTTCATAGGAAATTCGCAAGATAGTGCGCGAAGCGGTACAGCCCGTCATGCCCTCCGATGGACAATAACACCGCGCTTACGGCGACGGGTGCAAGGTAGAGGATCCAGCGATAGCGGGGGAGACCAAGGAACCGCGCGCCATAGAGCGCGAGCGGAACAAGGGCGATCCATTGGATGTAGAGGATGCGGTCGGTGAATGTCGGCCACGCGATCGGTATGAGCGCGGCTAACCCGAGCGCGGCGAGGAGTTTCCACTCCCGCGCACCGGTCCGAATGCGGCGCGCAAGAAGCGCATATGCGCCAAGAGCGGCCGGCAGCCACAGGATACCGAACGTCGCGAGTTCCGCTCCTATAAAGTATTTAAGCGTATGGATATCGGCATACAGGGCGTTATTGAACGTGACCCAGCCGAAGAATCCGGGAAGTCCCGCCTGGCTTATGGCAAACAGCAGCAGTCCTTCTAGGACCAGGAAGGGAAGGCAGAGCGCCGCGAGCGAGCGGAGGGTGCGGCGAAATCCCCGATCGAAGAATACGAGCAGAAGATAGGTACCGGCAAATACGAGTCCCAGAACCCCGGTCTCTTTCCCCGTCGCGCCGAGAAAACCGACGAGCGACGCGAGCATAAGCAGGCGATCGCTTTCGAGCCTGATCGCCTGAAGCGCGATCGCGATGGTCGCGGCGCAGAAGAACCATCCCGAAATATCGGTACCAGCCGCAAACCCGAGGCCGAGCGCCGGATAGGCGGTCATGACCCAGAACGTGCCGAGAAGCGTCTCTTCCTTTGAGAACCCGAGTCGTTCGAGACAAAGGTAGGCCGCGACCGAGAGCCCGAAGAGGAACCCCGCGTTTACGACAAGCAGCACGGCGACCGGCGAAAGAAACCACCCGACGAGCCCGAGAACGCCGTAGAGCGGCTTGAACGCCCGGAACGCGTCCCACGGATTGTCCGTGACCGCGAACGTGAAGTGCCGCCAGCCGTCGATCTGCGAAAGGTAGGTGCCGGTGTCGACGTGTCCGATGCCGAAGATGAATACGTCGGCAAGAATGATGGCGATAGCAAGACCCAGAAGAAGCGCGAGTGTCTTGCCGCGTGGCATGAGGGAAGTATACCCGCCTTCTTCCTAATCGACGAAGCGGTATTTGATGATCGCCCAAAGGATGCGGAACCCGTCCTTCCAGTTGATCTTTTTGCCTTCGTCGTAGCTGCGGGGGTAATAGTGGATCGGGACGCTCGCGACCGCATTTCCGCGCTTCAGTACTTTGCATACGAGCTCGTGCTCGTAGGCGAAACCATGCTCCCGTACCTGTATGGAATCGATAAGCTCTTTCGTAAACGCCTTATAACAGCCCGTATATTCTTCGGCATTGCCTCCGTAGAGAATGTTCGTCGCAAGCGTGATGAGCGTATTTCCGATATCGTATGCCACTCCGCGGGGCGGGGCGTCTTCGGGAATGATCGTGCGCACGCCGACGACCGCCTTCACCTTCCCGGAGAGGATCGGCGCGATCACGGAGGCATAGTCTTTCGGCTCGTACTCGAGATCGGCGTCCTGGATGATCACCATGTCCCCGGCCGCGGCAGCAAAGCCCGCGCGCACCGCCGCGCCTTTGCCGGGCGTTTTTTCCTTGATGACGCGAATGCCGGGGATGCCGGAAGCGATGGCGTAGGTCGAATCCTTGGAATTGTTGTCGACGACGATAACCTCGATTTCAAGCGGCGACAGGTCGATGGCCCGTACGCGCCGCACGATTTCGGCAAGCGTGCGCTCCTCGTTATACGCGGGAATAATGACGGAAAGTTTCTTCATGCGGACGCGAAGACGAGCTTCTGGTACGTAAAATAACTTGCAATGGCGATGAGTCCGCCCGAGAGCACCTGCGCGGCGAGGTACCAAACGCCAAGCACGTCCACGAAACCGTACATGAGAGCGGTATTGATGCAAATGTTCGTGACCGTGATGAGTGCGTAGAGCGCGAACTGGAAGTGCATGCGTTCGGTCGCCCGGTTCCGGAACGTCCAGAACTTCTGAAGCGTAAAGCTCACGACGGTCGAGCTGAGGAAGGAGAGGACCGAGGCGGAAAGATAATGCATACCCGCGTGATCGACGAGAAGATAGAGCACGAGCAAATTCACCGCGGTTGCGGTTCCGCCGGAAACGACATAGCGCGCGAGCTTGCGCATATGGGGAGAGGGCATGTCATGGAGACTATACCATTTCCGCACCGTATCCGGCCGCGTGGTATAGTGCGGCTTTACGGCAGGGCTCATGATAAAACTCACGCACGGCAAGATACGCGGATTCCTCGCGAAGTACGCCACCGGCGCGCACACGCTCGACATCGGGGCGACGAGCGGCGAGCACAAGGACTATTTTCCGGACAGCATCGCGGTCGATATCGATCCCGCGCGAAAGCCGGACGTGCTCGGGGACGCGCACCGGTTGCCGTTTCCGGACGGAAGTTTCGAGCGGGTAGTATGCGCCGAGATGCTCGAACATGCGGATGATCCGAGGCAAGTAGTCGAGGAAATCCACCGGGTGCTTGCGCCCGGCGGCCTCGCCCTCCTTACGACGCGCTTCGCGTTTCCGGTCCACGACGCGCCCGGGGATTACTGGCGCTTCACGCCGTACGGCCTCCGGAAGCTGTTCCACCGGTTCGAAATCGTCGAAGCGGCAGGGGACAGCGGGCCGTTCTACGCCCTTGGCGTGCAGCTTCAGCGGATATTCTTCCAGTCCGACGTGCGGGGAGGAAAAGTTACGAAGGGTCTCCTTTATCTTCTCGCGCTTCTCTTTTCACGGATGGACTGGCTCGTCGTGCGCTCGTATGGCGATATCAACCGTTCCGCTCCCGAAGATCATCTGCTGTCCGGAGGCGTCTTTATCGCGGCCCGGAAGCGCGTATCCTGACTATGGAGCCGCTGCGCGCTATCTCCCATACGGCCCTCACGCCGCTTGTATGCGTTCTAATCATCGGCGCGGGACTCGCGGTCTTTAAGCTCGATGCCGCCGGGCTTACGCTCAATAGCGACTACGCGAGCTATCTTGAAACCGCGGAACTTTTCAGGGGCGCGCCGGATGCGGCCGCGAATCCCGGGAGAATCCTGAAGCCGCTCGCTCCGCTTTCGGTCGCGGCGCTCGAAACGGCGCTTCCTCCGGGAACCGCGTTTCTCGTGCAGGTTGTCGTCTTTTATTTCCTTCTCATAGCGGCCTGCTACGCGCTCGGGCGCGCCTTCGGATTCGCTGCGAAGGAGAGCGCGCTCCTTGCGCTCCTGCTTGGCGCGAGCTATCCCGTGCTCAGGTACGGCGTTGATCTGTATACGGAAACAGGCGCGCTCTTCTTTTGCGTGCTTTCGTTCGCGCTCACGCTCCGGTACCTGCGCGCTCCCGGATGGCGAGTGCTCCTTATAAACAGCGCAGTCATCACCCTCGGCTTCCTTTGGAAGGAGTACAGCGCCGTCGCGGCGCTCGCCTTCGGCCTTGCGATTCTCGCGCACCCGGCTCTTTCGTGGCGCGAGAGGTTCCGCGACCTTTTCGTATATGTCGGTGTCTTCGCGGTCGTGAATCTTGCCTGGGAAATCTTTGTCTATACACGTTATCACTACACGTATCTCTCCTGGTATCACCAGGCGGGCGAAGCCGGTTTCAAGACCGAATTCACGGCCTTCAACATCGCGAAAAGCCTCGCGGCGCTTCTCGGCCTTGGCTGGCTTCTCGTGCCGTTCGGTCTCGCCCGCGTCCGTGGGCTTGCCGTGTGGCAGAAGCGCTTCCTGCTTATCGCCATCCCTGCCTCCTGCATGGCGTTCTTCTGGGGGTATGTTTCGTCCCGGTTGTTTTTCATCATCGCGCCCGCTTTCGCGCTCATCGCGGTGCTTGCGCTGTCGCGGGTACGGCATCCTGCCGTGCGCTACGGCCTGGTCTGTGCCGTGCTTGCCGGGAACGTAGCCTGGCTGCTTGCTTCGGCGTGATATAGTTTTTGCAATATGCATGTGAAAGGGACGGCAGCTCAGATAGGGTGGTGGACGGCGGTCGGGGCGCTCTTCCTTCTGCCCTTTGTTCCGCTTTTGGTCACGAACAGCCTGTATTTCCCGTTCATAACCGGAAAGGCGTTCGCCTTCCGTATCCTGGTCGAGATCGCGCTCGCCGGATGGGCGGTGCTCGCGTTTGCCGACAAGCGATACCGCCCGCGCTTCTCCTGGCTTGGCGCGCTCTTCGCCGTATTCGTGCTTTGGATGTTCCTCGCCGACTGCTTCGCGATAAACCCCGAAAAGGCGCTCTGGAGCAACTTCGAGCGGATGGAGGGATGGATCACGCTCGTCCATCTTCTCGGCCTTTTTGTGGTAGCGAGCTCGGTACTGTCAGCCAAGGATCTGTGGCGCCGGCTCTGGCTTACCTCGCTCGGGGTTTCCGTGATCGTGTGCCTCCACGGCGTCCTGCAGCTTCTGGGCGTCGCCGCGATACACCAGGGAAGCGGGCGTCTGGACGCATCTCTCGGGAACGCCACGTATCTTGCGGTATATCTCCTGTTCCATATATGCATAGCCGCCTGGCTTCTGCGGGGCGAGATCGAACGCCGTTCGTGGCTCCGGTATGCGCTCCCGCTGCTTATCCTCTTTGAGACCTATATCCTCTTTAAGACCGAGACGCGCGGGGCGGTCCTCGGGGTCGTCATCGGAGCCGCGGTTGCCGGTCTTCTCGCCGCGCTGTTGTCGGGCGGGAAAACTCGGCGGTACGGCGCGGGAGCGGTTATCGCAGTCCTCGTCCTGTGCGGCGGATTCTTCTTGGTACGCGATTCGTCGTTCGTTACGAACAATTCCGCGCTTGCGCGCATCGCGTCCATTTCGATCGACCAGGGCTCGACGCGCTTCGCGCTCTGGCACATGGCGTACGAAGGATTCCTCGTGCATCCGGTGCTCGGCTGGGGTCAGGAAGGCTACAACTACGTCTTCAGCGAATTCTATCGCCCGTCGCTGTATGACCAGGAGGCGTGGTTTGACCGGGCGCATAATTCCTTCGTCGACTGGCTCGTCGCGGGCGGTCTTCCGGCGTTCCTTCTGTATATAAGCCTCTTCATCGCCGCATTCTGGCTCCTGCTGCGGCGTCCCGAATTCACGATCGCGGAGAAAGTCGGCCTGTCGTCGCTTCTGGTTGCGTACGGGGTGCATTCGATGTTCGTCTTCGACAATCTCATATCCTCGCTCCTGTTCGTTCTAGTCATCGCGTATATCCACGGGAAGAGCGCCCGCCCCGTTCCGTACCTTGAACGCCTGCCGGAGGTCGCCGACGAGTCGGCGTCGACCATGGTTCTCCCGGTGGCCGCGGTGCTGCTCCTCGCCGTTCTCTGGTTCGTGAACGTGCCCGGTATCCGGGCGGGGAGCCAGCTTATCGAAGCCATCACGCCTTCGGCGCAAGGGCCTGCGGGGCAGCTTGCCTCGTTCAGGGATTTGCTCACGCACCCGGCGTTCGCTTCCCAGGAGATAAACGAACAGCTCGTGTCGTTTTCAGTGAGCGCCATAAGCAGCGAAAGCACGGGTCAGGAGGATAAAGCCGCGATTGCCTCTTTCGCGATCGCCAAGATGGGAGAGCTCGTCGAACGTCTGCCGCTTGATCCGCGCCTGCGCCTCGAATACGCCCTCGCCTATCGGGTCGCCGGGGACAGCCAGAACGCACTCAAACAAGATGAAGCCGCCGAGGCGCTGTCGCCGAGGAAGCAGGGCATATATATAGAAGAAGGAAATACCCTCTGGGAAGCGGGAGATATGGCCGGTGCGAAGGAAGCGTATGAGAAAGCCTATGCGCTCGATCCTTCCTTCAGCGATCTTGCCGTCTATGCGGCGGTCGGAAGCGTCATCACCGGCGACAGCGTCGCAGCGGATGCCATTCTCCAGGACGCATTCGGGACGACAAGCGTGGCGAACGAGAAACTCATTCTCGCGTACTATCGTTTTCAGGACTGGCCGCGCCTTATACGAAGCCTGGCGCAGAACGTGATCGATCAGAACGGGGCGGCGAACGCCTGGTTCCGCCTCGCGGCCGGATACGTGAACGCGCGCGACCTTTCAAGCGCGCGCAAGGCGGTCCAGGAAGGCATCGCGGCGCATCCCGAGGCCGCGGCCCAGGGCCGGGATCTTCTCCTGCAGATCGACGCGATGGCGGCCCAGGGCCAATGACGATCCGGGAGAACGTCTCGCTTCGGAATCTCACCACCCTCAGGATCGGCGGTGACGCGCGCTTCGTCATCGACTGCGATACCGGAGAAGATATCGAAACAGCGGTTCTTGAAGCCCGCAAGCTCGGCCTTCCCGTTTTCATACTAGGCGGAGGATCGAACGTGCTTGCGCGCGATGCGGGATACCCAGGCGTCGTCCTTCGTCCGCGGATTCCGGGCGTCACGTTTTCTGAGCTTCGAAGCGGCAGCGTCGAAGTCACGGCCGGAGCGGGAATCCTGTGGGACGAACTCGTACGCATATGCGTCCTGCGCTGCCTGTGGGGTCTTGAGAATCTTTCCGGGATTCCGGGTACCGTCGGCGGCGCCGTCGTACAAAATATAGGCGCGTACGGGGCCGCGCTCTCCGGGACGCTTGTACGCGCGGAAGCGTTCGATACTGCGCTCCTTGCGTCCCGAATATACACCCGCGATGAATGCCGGTTCGGATACCGCGACAGTTTCTTTAAGCACGAGGGAAGGAAACACGTCATCATGCGCGCGACGTTCACGCTTTCGAGCGTTCCGGCGCCGAATTTCTCGTACCGGGATCCGAACCGCTCCTATAAAGATGTCGCGCGGGTGCTCGGGGAGAATCCGGCCCCGACGCTCGCCGATATCCGGACGGCCATCCTGTCCATTCGTGCCGATAAGTTCCCCGACCTCTCGAAGGAAGGTACTGCGGGGTCGTTTTTCGAGAACCCGATCCTTCCCGAAACACATGCCCGTGCGCTTCAGGCGCGCTACCCGGAAATGCCGCTGTTCTCCATGCCGGAAACCAGCGATCTTAAGGTGCCGCTTGCGTGGCTTCTGGATCACGTACTCGGACTCCGGGGTTTCCGGGAGAAGCGCGTGCGCCTTTTCGAGAAGCAAGCGCTCGTGCTCGTCGCCGAGGACGGCGCGACCGCGGCGGATGTGGAAGCGTTCGCCGATATGATCGCGAAAAAAGTTTTTGACGCTACCGGCATCGTTGTCGTGCGCGAAGTGCGCGCGTTCGGATAAAAAGTTATCCACACTTTTGTTTTTTCGCTCACACAAAAAGTTATTACGCGCGATACTGTTCATTAGAAACATTCATGCGTGAATTATTTCTCGCGTGGATGGGTCGATGAGCAAGAAATTAATTTACGAAACACCATGGCAAAGAAAATGAAGAAGGCAGCCAAGAAGACTTCGAAGAAGTCGAAGGCAAAGAAGCCTGCAAAGCGCAAGGCCGCAAAGCGCCGCAAATAGTTTGGCAACGCCCTTCGGGCGGAACCGATCTAGAGCGAAAAGCCTCCCACAAGGAGGCTTTTCGCGTTATAGTGTCGATTCATGGCCAATATCCTCAACCGGCTCTTCTCCCGCAACCAGTCCGCAGGATTCCTGAAGGAAGCCGCGCCCGTGGTTGCGCGGGCAAATGCGCTCGAATCCGAGCTTCTGGAGCTTCCTCGGGAAGCGCTTGCGGCCCGGCTTGAGGGTCTTCGGACGCGCGTTGCGGACGGAAAGCCCTCGGACGAGGCTATCGCGGAAGTCTTCGCCATCGTGCGGGAAGCGGCCCGCAGGACGCGAAACGAACGGCATTTCGACGTGCAGCTTATCGGCGGTCTCGCGCTTGCGCGCGGCAAGATCGCCGAAATGCGCACCGGAGAAGGCAAGACCCTGGTCGCGACGCTTCCGGCGGTGCTTCGGGCGCTTGCAGGCAAGGGCGTGCATATCGTCACGGTGAACGATTTCCTCGCCAGGCGCGACGCGACTTGGATGGGGCAGGTATACGCCTATCTCGGCATAACGGTGGGCGTCGTCACCTCAGGCGGGAGCTATCTCTACGACGAATCGCACGTCGAGAAGGAGGAAGACAAGGCGCGCGACGAACTTGGCTCCTTCCGGGTGTTCTACGACTATCTCCGACCCGCGACCAAGAAGGAGGCGTACGCGGCGGATGTCACCTACGCGACCAATAACGAGCTGGGCTTCGATTATCTGCGCGACAACACCGCCTACGACGCTTCCCAGATTTCCCAGCGCGGGCACCACTACGCCATCGTCGACGAGGTCGACTCTATCCTTATCGACGAGGCGCGTACCCCGCTCATCATCTCGGGTCCGGCCGCGGAATCGGGAGACCTCTACGTGCGCTTCGCGAAGATCGTCGAAGGGTTCAAGGAAGGTGAGGACTATACCATCGACGAGAAGCAGCGGGCGATCCAGATCACCGAAGAAGGCATCGGGAAGGCCGAGAAGGTGCTCGGTCTCGAAAATCTGTATACCGAAGGCGGCATGAAATACGCGCACCATCTTGAGACGGCCGTGCGCGCCAAGGCGCTCTTTCATAATGATAAGGAGTATGTGGTCAAGGACGGGGAGGTCGTGATCGTCGACGAATTCACCGGGCGCCTTCAGCCGGGCCGGCGCTGGTCCGAAGGGCTTCATCAGGCGGTCGAAGCCAAGGAAGGCGTCGCGGTGCAGCGGGAGACGCGCACGTACGCGAGCGTGACCTTCCAGAACTATTTCCGCATGTATGACGCGCTTGCGGGCATGACCGGCACCGCGCTCTCGTCCGAAGAGGAGTTTTATACCGTGTACGGGCTCGAGGTGGTCGTGATTCCGACCAACAGGCCTACGAAGCGCGCCGACCACAACGACCTCATCTACCAGACCGCGGCGGGGAAGTACGCGGCGGTCGCGAAATACATCAAGGAACTCCACGGGAAGGGCCAGCCGGTCCTCGTCGGCACCGTCTCGATCGAGGATAACGAGATCGTGAGCGCCTATCTTACGAACGCGGGAGTCCCGCACGAGATGCTGAATGCGAAGAACCACGAACGCGAAGGAGAGATCATCGCGCAGGCGGGCCGGAAGGGGAAGGTGACCGTCGCGACCAACATGGCCGGACGCGGCGTCGACATCAAGCTCGGGGGCGTTCCGGCGCTTCCCGAGGAGCGCGAGGAGGTCGTCGCGCTTGGCGGCCTCGCGGTCATCGGCACCGAGCGGCATGAGGCGCGCCGCATCGACAACCAGCTTCGGGGTCGTGCCGGACGCCAGGGAGACGCGGGCGAGACGAGATTCTTCGTATCGCTTGAAGACAAGCTCATGCGGGTCTTTGCGGCGGATACCATAAAGAGAGTCATGGGCACGTTCGGCATTCCCGAGGACGAGCCGATCGAGAGCTCCATGATCACCTCGACGCTTGAGACCGCGCAGAAGCGCATCGAAGGTTTCAACTTCGATTCCCGCAAGCAGGTGCTCGCGTACGACGACGTGATGAACACCCAGCGCCTCGCGGTCTATGCCCGCCGCCGTGCCGCACTCACGGGAAGCGCCGAGGACATCGAAGCGCTCGTACTCGAACTCATCATGGGCGACGAAGCGGCGCAGGCAGCGTACGAAGCGAAGCGCGCCGAGTACGGTCAGGAGGATTTCGTGCAGCTTCTTCGCAGGCTTGTCCTCCAGGTCACCGATGCCTTCTGGCTCGAGCAGCTGGAGACCATGGAATACCTCCGCCGTTCCGTATCCCTTCGTGCCTATGGCCAGAGAGACCCGCTCATCGAATACAGGAAGGAAGGGCTTGCGCGATTCCGGCACATGGAGGCGAGCATCGCCGAGGCCGTGCGGCAGGCGCTTCCGCGCATCATCCCGGCCGAGGCCGCGCGCATCCGCGCCGAAGAGGAGAGAGTTCGCGCGCAGCTTATGGCCGCGGGCGGGAGCGAATCCGCGGGAAACGGCACAAGCGCACCGGCCACGATCGTGAAGGGTTCGACTCCGGGCAGGAACGACATGGTAACTATCAGAAAGGGAGATGAGACGCAGACGATGAAGTATAAGAAAGCAGAATCTCTTCTTAAGGAGGGATGGGTAATGAGTACTGAATAGTGAGAGCGATATTCACCTTTATGCCCCGCGCGGAATTGTACAAGCGCCTCAAAGAAGGATATATAAAAGGCAAAAAAGAAGGCCTTGTCATTGCGGACGAATGGTCGCGTCTTGATGATGCGGCGTGGCTCGTCCGTATTGAGTAAATTGAATCCGCTAATCTTTAGCCTTCAGCTCCTCGAGTACCTGCCGAATCTGCTCGCGAAATACAGGGAGGTCGTTTTTCGCGGTGAAAAATAGATCGTCGATGACGATTTCAGTATAGTCATGGGCAAGCACATCACGGAATCCGGTCGCTTGTGCCCATTCGATATCTGGATATCGGACGCGCACCGCTTCCGGTACGCGTTTTACAGCTTCGCCGACAACTTCGAATCGCCGCATCGTAGCGTCCTGAAGATCGAGGCTGTTTCGGAACTCATCAAACGTTACCTGCCCGATGCTTGCGATAATACGGTCGCTGTATTCGAGTATGTCGTGCAAATAAACCCGGACATCCTTTCCCATAGGTTTAGAACAGCCGTATCTTCTCGCGCTCTATATCGGCCCGGAACTCCGGACGAAGCGCGTCTATCTGCACCAGATCGACGGAGCAGCCTCCAAGCGCTTCCTCCATCGCGAGTTTAGCCGCAACAAATGCGAAAAGTCCGCGTACACCATCGAATCGTACGAGAATATCGACGTCGCTATCTTCACGTCCGTCACCTCGCGCGAGGGAACCGAATAAGTATGCCTCCGTTACACCATAATCAGGCAGCACCGCCGCCGCCTTCTTTTTTATTGAGTCAATCGTTTGCATAGATACATTATACCATGATACGAGCGTGGGTGAAAAGAGTGTGTTAGGGTGAATCCATATGGCATTCGTAGACGAGGTTCGGGTGCAGGCGAAAGCGGGGAGGGGAGGCGACGGAGTCGTCCGGTGGCTCCATGCGTTTGGGAAAGACAAGGGGGGGCCGTCCGGAGGAGACGGCGGGAAGGGGGGTGACGTGATACTTGAAGGCGTACGCGACCTCGCACAGCTCGCAACCTATCGATTCACGAAAAAAGTCCGTGCGGGTGACGGGGAGGCGGGCGGTAATAACGACAAACACGGTGCGGACGGGGAGCCGGCGATACTCAGGGTGCCGGTGGGTACCGTCGCGAAAAATCGCACGACAAAGGAAGAGTACGAAATTCTCGAGGAAGGACAGAGAATCGTAATCCTTCGCGGGGGTGCCGGAGGCTTTGGCAACCCTCACTTTAAAAGCGGCGAGAATAGGAATCCTGACCGGGCAACGCCGGGGAAACCGGGAGAGGCTGGGGATATCGAACTGACCCTCAAACTTATCGCGGACGCGGGTCTCATAGGCTTCCCGAACGCAGGGAAGTCCTCGCTCCTCAACGCACTTACCAGCTCAAAGTCCAAAGTCGGCGCCTATGCCTTCACCACCCTTGAGCCGAACCTTGGTGACTTCTATGGCTTCATTCTTGCCGACGTCCCGGGCCTTATCGAAGGAGCCTCGTCTGGCCGAGGTCTCGGTACCAAATTCCTAAAACATATCGAGCGCACCGGATTTCTTGTACATCTTGTCTCGGCTGAGCAAGATGACGTGGTTGCGGCCTATAGGGTGGTGCGGGACGAGCTCAAAGGCTTCGGACGCGAGCTCGAGGGGAAAAGGGAATTCGTCGTACTCTCAAAAACCGACCTGATTGATTCGAAAGGGGAGATCGAGGTGCGCGTAAAGGCTCTCAGGGAGGCCAGCGGAGCTGAAGTTCTTCCTCTTTCCATAGCCGACGACACGCTTCTTAAAGCTTTCTCCGACCGCCTTTCCATGCTTCTGCGCTCAAGAGAGTAGTGCTAGATTGGGGTTAATGAAGTACCGCCCGACCATCGGCCTTGAGGTCCATGCCGAGCTCAAAACTCGGACCAAGATGTTTTGTGATTCGAAGAACGATTCCCGGGAAGTACGGCCGAACGTGAATATCTGTCCTATCTGTCTCGCGCATCCGGGAACGCTTCCGACCATCAACAAGGAGGCTGTACGGCACGTGCTTCGCGTGGGGACCGCGCTTGGCGCAACGCTTGCCGACTTCAGCGAGTTCGACCGCAAGAGTTATTTCTATCCGGACATTCCGAAGGGATATCAGATAAGCCAGTACGAGCATCCGCTCGTTTCGGGCGGAAGCCTCAACGGCGTTGCGATCACACGCGTGCATCTTGAAGAGGATACTGCGCGCTCGACGCACGGCGGCGATAAAAGTCTTGTCGATTTTAATCGAGCGGGCGTTCCGCTCATGGAGCTCGTCACCGAGCCAGTGATACATGATGCCGAAACAGCCGGGGCATTCGCGCGCGAGCTGCAGCTTCTGTTGCGGACGCTCGGAGCCTCTGATGCGAATCTCGAGCAAGGTGAGATGCGTATCGAGGCGAATATCTCGGTATCGGATTCCGATGCCTTCGGCACGAAAGTTGAAGTGAAAAATCTAAACTCGTTCCGTTCGGTCGAGCGCGCGATCGCGTACGAGCTCGACCGTCAGTCCAAACTTATCGACTCGGGAGGGAAGGTAGTACAGGAGACGCGTGGCTGGGACGAGACGAAGCAGGAGACTTTTCACCAGCGCTTTAAGGAGGGAAGCGCCGACTATCGGTATTTTCCGGAGCCCGATCTTCCAAAGCTCGTTCTGTCCGAAGTTCCAGAGTTCTCATACGACGCGCTTGCCGCGTCGCTTCCGGAACTGCCGTGGATTCGCCGCGAACGCTATGTATCGCTTGGCCTCAAGCCGGAGACAGTCGAGATGTTTTTGCAGGAAGAAAACAAGTTCCTGCGCGCAATGTTCGAGGGCGTGGCGGAACTTACGGGCAGTGACGCCGACCTCATGCGGCTTGCCGGAAACTACATCGCGTCTGATATCGTCGGGTTGCTTAAGGATGCCGATGCGCGCGGGAGTCAGGAAAATCTTTCCACCACCTCTTTCCTTGCCCTTATGCGGATGATAAAGGCCGGAGATGTCTCTTCCCGGGGGGCAAAGGACGTACTCATGGAGATGTACGTCTCGGGCGGTGAGCCCATGGCGATAGCGACGGAAAAAGGCCTTATTCAGGTTCATGATGAAAACGTACTTGCCGAAGCGGTCCGCGGAGTCATTGGGGCGAACCCGGAGGTGGTGGCGCAGTACCGTGCAGGGAAGGAGGCCTCACTCCAGTTTCTTGTGGGTGCTGCCATGAAAGCGACCAAAGGTGCCGGGAATCCGGGGAAGCTGCGCGACCTTCTCGCGACGGAACTTGCGAGGTAAAGACTCTAAATTCGGATGGATTTTCAGCTTTTTCGGTGCTTGTGTACAACCTCTTCTATACGGGACGAGATACCTATATACTAAGTGCATGAATGAGTTACTTATAGGAAATCAGACGTTTATCTCGTCTAAGCGAGCGTCGGAAATTACGGGATATGCCAAGGATTATGTCGGTCAACTTGCCCGTGAAGGGAGGGTGACGGCAACGCTTGTTGGACGCAGCTGGTACGTTCTTGAATCCGCCATTCGCGAGCATCGTTTTGGGAAGCAGGCAGAGGTTTCAAGTGGTGCACAAGGACCTAAGGAGGAACAAAGCGGTTTGGAAAAAGCTGCAAGTCCCGCTTGGGGCTCACCTCGCTATAGTAGTGAGGAAGTACCGAGTATTTTTGAAGTTCCAACCGAAAGTCCCGGCGTAAACCTCCTCTCTTCAGAAGAATCAGAGCAGACAGAAGTACGTGAAATTCCCGCAGCAGAGACTCAAAGCGCGCTTCAGGACATACAGTCAGCCTGGCAAGACTGGTTTATTAATCGAGTCGGGCCGCAGGAATCGCAAAACGTCCCTATTTCAGAACCGGAAACCTTTGAAGAAGGGCCTGTAGCCGCGCCAGAGCCTATAGAAGAGGCTACATCGATAACCTTACATATCTCTCGGAACGAAGAGCAAATCTCCTCAGGAAACGATTTTGAGCCCGTGGACACATACATTGTTTCGGAAACACGACACGAGCTTGCTCCAGCAAAGCGTAAGGAGGTTAAGAAAGGGCATTATGTACTGAGCTCGCTCATGCTAACCGCAGCCGGTATTGCGGTACTGATAGCGATAATCGGTACAGGCAAACTCGATTTTATAGCAGCTAACGATGGCTTACAGGCGAACCTCATACAGTTTCTAAACGGAGCAGAGCAGTACGAAAAGACTAACAAATAAAGGGTATTATATCTCGTATAAGCGAGGTTGCATTACTGGTTTGATGCGGTTGTTTAAGGTGATTTAATTGCAGAAAACTTACAAAACTACGCTGTAGGCGAAGGTTATATTTTTTTCGGCCTCTAAAATACGCAATTTTCGTTGCAGAAGTCGGTACAATTTTCATACCAACCATGCTTCGCGTGCTCAATTTATCGTCAACTTGCCCCGACCATTTTGTTAGTGATTGCGGATACGGTAATTCAGAAAACCTTATTTTCCTTATCCACATACAATTTGGAGTTTATTCCGGAAAGTCCATATAAACTGTAGTTAATTCGGTTATCCGACATGGATCCTTACCTCCTTAAAGAAAACTTGATATCGACGAAAGTCGCCGCTGATTTATCCGGATATAGTCCTGACTATATTGCGAGACTCTGCAAAGGAAAGTCTATCGATGGAGTGCGAGTTGGGCGCACGTGGCTCGTTGAGCGTTCATCGCTTGAACGTTTTATAAAAATCCAAGCCGACCGCAATGCGGCCCGCGCTCGCGCGTTGGCTGAGTCGCGCGGAAAGGAGTATGCGGAGTTTGTAAAAAAGCCGGCTTCGCCGACAACACCCGACGCGGTACCCGCAAGCTCCGAAGCAGCGTCAAAAGCGCCACGGGCAGTACCAGCTCCATACTTTTCATATGCATTTTCAGGCCATGCCGTTTCCCTCGCGGTTGCCGTTGCGATAGTGGCGGGCGGCGCGGCACTTGCTCGTGCCGATGTTCTTGGATCGATTGCAGATCATTCTCTCGCGATGGTAACGGAATCCGCGGGTGTCGTACGCTCAGCGAGCGCCGCCACCATCGCCTCGATCGCAAGGCATGCGCTTGAAACGGAGAGCCGCACGTCCGCGACGCGCGTTGCGCTCAAAGAGTCGATCGCGCAGTCGACCGACGACCTTGCACACGGAGCGTTACTTCCGCTTACGAACGCGACGATCGCCGCACGGGAGACTCAGATGCAAATTGTGCCAGCGCAAGATTCGCCGTGGACAAGCGTTGCATTGGAGTGGACGCCGCCGGAAGCGTTTGCGGAAGAAACGAAAGGGAACTTTTCTCCGCGCCTGTCCGTTTCGGATCGAACTTCCACTCCCGCATCTCTGACCGCGGCACTTGAAATACCGCGCGCGATTTTCCGTTCGGTGTACGCGCTTGGAGACATGTTGGGCATGCGAACCGGCAATGCGCTGCCCGCGCTTCTCGGCGCTTATGAGCGATCGCTCTACGCTTGGAGCGACGCGTCTCCCCGCGTAGTTGCGTATGTAGCGAAAAAGGAAGTCGCGATTGGCGAGCGGATGATCGGAGCAAAAAATACCGCACTCGCTTTTGATACCGGAGCTTCGATGCGTATCGAATCCTTCATTCCCCGGGTCTTTGGAGCTTCCGGGAGCGAGCAGGCCCTCCCCGCGGCCGCGTATGCTGGCGCGCCGCTTACGGAGCCAGAATACATTGCGCTTTTTACCTACGAGACTATCCGCAGCCTCTTTGATCGGACAGCGGAAACAATCGCTTATATTCTGACCCCGCCCACCGTTATTCTGCCTCAAGTCGCCTATGTGTCATCCGGAAATGTCGTTACAAGCGCGACAAGCACGGGGGCGGTAGATGTTCCCCTGGTCATCCATCAGACAGGTCCCACGTACGTGACGAATCAATACATTGCTCCGGAAGGCGGCGCATCAATTGCCTATGTGGACGCCGCGATCGGCGGTTTGCGAGCGTTGCTGTACCAGAACATCGACTCCGCGGTGCGAAGCGGGGCGCGCGGGGGCGGTACAACCGTCGTGCAATCGGGGGGAGGTTCGGGGTCGGTAACTTCCGTCGACGCTTCCGGTGGAACGACCGGATTCTCATTTGCCGGCGGTCCGGTCACTTCAAGCGGTACGCTCACGCTGAGCGGCATACTCGATATAGACAACGGAGGTACGGGTATCGCGAGTGCGCCCGCATACGGCCAGGTCCTTCTTGGCGACGGCGCGGGCGGGTACGATCTTGTCGCGACCTCGTCGCTCGGGATCGCTGCGGGCGGCAATCCTTCATGGGGGAACATCATTGGCACGCTTTCGAACCAGACCGACTTGCAAAGCGCCCTTGATGCGAAACTCTCGCTCGCCGATTGGTACGCGACGACGACCGACGGACTTGATGAGGGGACGAACAATTTGTACTGGACGAATACGCGGTTTGATAATCGCCTCTCCGCGACCACGACACTCCCGAACATCACAACGCTCGCGAACCTCGGTACGATCAAGACGTCGCTTACAGGAATCTTAAAGGCAACCGCAGGAGCTCTTTCGGCGGCGGTACCGGGCGTTGATTTCGAGAATCCTCTCACCTTCGCATATCCGCTCGTGCGGGCCGTTAACAACATCACGCTCGCATTTGGCACAACGACCGCGAATACCTGGGGCCCTGTCCAGACGTTCACCAATGCTCCCATCCTTGGCGCCCTCTCCGGTCTCGTCTACGGTAATAACGGCACGCTCGCGACGGCGGCAACTTCGACGCTTGGCGTCACGAACGGTCTTGCCGTCTCGTCTGGCGCGCTCGGATACCAAGTCGGCGGCACGAACGTGCAGATCGGCCTCGCGCCGATCGCGGCAAACTCGGTCCTCGCAAACCAAACGGGAGGAAGCGCCGTTCCGGCCGCGCTTGCGACCTCGTCGCTTGGCATCGCGCTTTCCGATACGACCGGAACGCTCGCTATCAACCGCGGGGGCACCGGTACCTCGACCGTTCCGACCGCCAACAAGCTCTTGTTTTCCGATGCGAACGGGAATTGGGAATATGTCGCGACCTCGTCGCTTGGCATCAACAGTGCGGTGTGGGGGAGCATTACCGGGATTCTCTCGGATCAGACTGATCTGCAAAATGCGCTTAACGCCAAATTCGACGCCTCTTCTTTCGACGCCTCTTTCTACACCTACTTCCATGCGACCACGACCGACGCGCTTGCCGAAGGTGCCACTAACAAATACTGGAGTAATACGCTCTTCGATAACCGGCTTACCGCGACCACGACGCTCCCGAACATCACGACCCTCGCGAACCTCGGTACCGTGTCGACCTCACTCACGGGAGTTTTGAAAGCCGCGGCGGGCGTCCTTTCCGTTGCAGTACCGGGCACCGACTTCGAAAACCCGCTCACGTTTTCCTATCCGCTCGTGCGTTCGGCGAACAATGTGTCGCTTGCCTTCGGTACCACGACGAGCAATACCTGGGGCGGCACACAAACCTTTACGAATAGTCCGATCCTCGGCGCGCTTTCAGGCCTTGTATATGGAAACAATGGCGCGCTTTCAAGCGCAGCGACCACAACGATCACCACTTCCGGCGCTTTGTCGTTCTCCTCATCCGATCCGGTCGTCCTCGGCTCATCGCCATACGCACTTTCGTTAAATAATGATGCGACGCTCCAGGTTTCCGGCGGGAATCTCGGAATCAACCTCGCGAACCCCAACACCTGGACTGCGCTCCAGCAGTTCAATGCAGGCGCAAGCTCGACGCAGTTCACCTCTACCGGCAATACCTATCTTGCGACAACCGGAGGAAATGTCGGTATCGGCACCACATCGCCGTACGCCAAACTGTCCGTCGCCGGCCAAGTCGTCGCCGATTACTACACCGCCACTACGAGCGCGACCTCTACCTTCGCCGGTCCGCTTTCCGTTTCGCAGCTTGCGATTACCGGGAACAACGGCCTTCTCAAGGCAGCAGCCGGCGGCTATGTAGCAAATGCCGTTCCTGGCACCGACTACGTTGCCGATGCCTCCGGCAACTGGACCGGCACGTTTGACGGGCAGGAGGGAAGCTACTATCTCGACGCCACCCACCTTACTAATTTCGGCGTACCCTTTTACAACTTCTTCAGCGCCACGACGACCGATGCCCTAGCGCAAGGATCCGTCAACAAGTATTGGAGTAATACGCTCTTCGATAACCGGCTTACCGCGACCACGACGCTCCCGAACATAACGACCCTCGCGAATCTGGGTACTGTAAATACTGCGCTGACCGGTATCCTGCGCGCGACCGCCGGCGTTCTTTCAACCGGCTCTGTCGATCTTGGAAGCCCGGACGTAACCAACGTGCTCGGCCAGGCAAACGGCGGCACAGGCATCGCGTCATACAACCCGGGCGACCTGCTTTATGCCGACGGCAATGGCGATCTCACGGCACTGCCCCTCGGTGTTTCCGGCCAGGTGCTTAAGGTGTCGGGCGGCGGATTGCCGCAGTGGGGAGTCGACCAGACGACTGGAGGAGGGGGCGGGGCGGGCGCATGGGCGACCACGTCGGACAGTCTCGCGATCTATCCAACCGACACGTCAGATGTTGTCATCATTGGCGACAGTGCGACTTCCTCGCTCGTGAGCATCTTCGAGGTGCACGGCAAATCATATTTCAATAACAATGTGGGCATCGGGACGACGACGCCCGGCGCGCGCCTCTCCGTCGAAGGCCACTCAC
Source organism: bacterium (assembly GCA_037200965.1). NCBI lineage: Bacteria > bacterium. The sequence continues at coordinate 374,828 of JBBCGK010000001.1, read as the reverse complement.
TGCTCGGCAATTACGCGACTGCCGGCTTCTTCATCGCGACCACGAGCGCGACTTCGACCTTCGCGGGGCCCCTCTCGACGCTCAATCTTGCCGTCACCGACTTGGCAAGCGGCCTCGTGAAGGTCGGCGCTGGCGGTTACTTCCAGCATGCAGTCCCCGGCACCGATTTCGAAAATCCTCTTACATTCTCGTACCCGCTGGTCCGCTTGACGAACAACGTATCGCTTGCATTTGGCACCACGACAAGCAATACCTGGGGCGGCACACAAACGTTTACGAACAACCCGGTCCTCGGAACGCTTTCGGGGATTATATACGGGAACAACGGCGCGCTCGCGGCTGCCGCCACGTCTTCGCTTGGCATCGTACTTTCCGACACCACCGGCACGCTCACCGTCGACCGCGGCGGCACCGGCACCACCACCTTCTACAACGGCGGCGTCACGTTCTACGACTCCGGTCTCGGCACACTCTCGCAGGCATCCGCTCAGGGAGGACTCTACTTCGATAAGACGAACAGCAGACTCGGCATCGGCACTACCTCTCCGTACGCGAAACTCTCCCTTGCGGGTACCGCAGGCGGCACAACTCCCGTCTTCGCTCTCTCGACCTCGACCGCGGGTTTTGCCACCTCGACCGCGCTCGTTGTTAGCTCTCTTGGGAATCTGCATATGCTCGCGGGCGCCGGCATAGACATCGGCTACGGTATTGCGCCTCCCGTGAGCGGGTTGTTGGTACAAGGCAATGCCGGCATCGGCACTTCCTCGCCATTCGCTCAGCTCTCGGTCGGCATGGGGTCCACGACTCCCGCATTCGTCGTCGGCGCCGCCGGAAGCTCGACTCCGTCGCTGTATGTCGGCAGCGCGAACGGCAACGGATACGTAGGTATTCGCACCTTTACGCCAAGCGCCCCGCTTGACATCAACGCAACTGCGGCAAACGAAGGTTTGCGCGTCACTCGCAATGCAGCCCCGGGCCAGTATATCTCCATCAACCAGTCGAACGGCAGCGCGCATCAGATTCAAGGATTCGGTTCCAAAGTATTCTATTTCACGAACCAAGATACCAGCGCGGTAGTTCCTGGTTTTGAGTTCGATGTCAACGGTGCGACATCCGGCGGCAGCGGCACGCGCGCACTCGTCATTATGAACTCCGGTTTCGTCGGTATAGCTTCCACCACTCCCGCCTACCGCCTCTCCGTCGAAGGTTCCTCGTCGCTTGGAAACCAAGCGATCGCAGGCTTCTTCACCGCCACTACCACGATTGCCTCCACTTTCCCGAACGCCTCGACCACGCTCGCCTCCGTCGCCTCCGGCCTGTACAACACCTATCTCACCACGAACCGCGTCCCATACACGACAACCAACGGCCTTCTGACCGACTCCGCGAACCTCACCTTTAATGGCACCACGCTTACCGCAAACACGCTTGCTCTTACGAACGCCCTGCCTCTTTCCTCCGGCGGCACCGCGACCACCACCTTCTACAATGGCGGCGTTGTCTTCTCCGACGGCACGAAGCTCACGCAGGCACCCAACACCTCCGCAAGCGCCCTCTTCTGGAATAACGGGGCCGGAAGGCTTGGCATCAATACGGTGTCGCCCACGAATCCCCTTGATGTCGCCGGCTTCATCAATACGGATCAATACTCGGGATACAAAATCGCCAACCGCCTGCTTGGGTATGCGTCGACGACGAATGAAACCACCATCTTCGGCCTCAATGCCGGGGGCGACGCGACCACAACCGCAAGCGACGTCCGCAGCACCGCCTTCGGCCGGTACGCCCTCAACGCGAACAACAACGGCTTCTACAACACCGCCCTCGGCTATCAAACCCTCCTGTCCAACACCGCCGGCTCGTACAACACCGCCGCGGGCGAGGGCGCCATGCGCGAATACACCACCGGCTCGTACAACGCCGCCTTCGGATACTACGCGCTTGGCGGCACCACGACGGTCTCGGGCGCCGCAAACACCGGCGAGGAGAACACCGCCGTCGGGTACAAGGCGCTCCGCTTCACCGCCAACGGCTTCTACAACACCGCCGTCGGGTACAAGAGCATGTGGAACAACATCAGCGGCAGCTCGAACGTCTCCGTCGGCGACGGCGCCCTCTATTCGAGCTACTACAGCCCGAACAACGTCGCGATCGGCAAGGCCGCCCTCGAATTCGCCTCGTCGACCATAGGCGGCAACGTCGCGATCGGGTACGAAGCCGGCAACGGCAACCTCGTCCTTGATACCGGCAGCTCCTTCAACAACAGGAACGGCGTCTATATCGGCTATCGCACGGGCCACTCCCTGGGCGACGCCTCCGACTTCAACACCTTCCTCGGCTCCCAGGCCGGGTACAACGTCACGACCGGCGCCGGCAACATCCTCATCGGCGCCGCCACCTCCTCGACCGCCGTCGCGAACCTCACCACCGGCAGCCAGAACATCCTCATCGGCACCAACATCTCGCTCCCGTCCGCGACGCTCTCGGGACAGCTCAACATCGGCAACCTCATCTACGGCACCGGCGTGACCGGCACCGGCTCTGCGGTATCGGGAGGGAACATCGGCATCGGTACGACGAGTCCGGGGGCGAGGCTTTCCGTCGAGGGCGCGTCGCTCCTCGGCAATTCGGCCACTGCCGGCTTCTTCGTCGCAACCACCTCCGCGACTTCCACCTTTGCCGGCCCGCTTTCTATACCGAACCTCGCGATTACCGGGAACTCAGGTCTTCTCAAGGCATCGGCCGGAGGATACATAACGAACGCCGCTCCCGGCACCGATTTCGAAAACCCGCTTACGTTCTCCTATCCTCTCGTCCGTTTGGTGAACAATGTGTCGCTTGCGTTTGGCACGACTACCGCGAATAACTGGTCGCAGCTCCAGCAATTCTTCGGCAACGCCTCCACGTCGCAGCTGACGGCAACTTCAAGCGCGTATTTCGCGACTCTTGGCGGGAGCGTCGGCATCGGCACCGTCGTTCCCGCCGCGACGCTCGCGGTTGTCGGCGATATGACCGTCGGCAGTTCCGGCACGGTCGGTGCGGGCGGATACCTGCAGCGCCTGTATTCGACGACAAATAGCAGCATGCAGAGCCTCTATTATCAGGCGGCAAACAGTTCGGGTCCGGTCCAAAGCTTCCAGAAATACCGCGGTTCCGGCACGGAGATAAGCAATAACGACGATCTGGGCACCGTTGCCTTCTATGGCGTCGACAGCACGGGTTCGTCGCAGCTCTACGCGCAGATACTTGCGGAAGCGGACGCGGCAACGGCTACCGGCGGCGACGCTCCGGGACGCCTCTCATTCTTCACGACCCCGGACGGATCGGCAACGCCGGTTCAGCGGCTGGTAATCAAAAATACGGGGAATGTGGGGATCGGCACGACGACCCCGGGCGCGCGCCTTGCCGTCGAGGGGGCATCGCTTCTTGGCAATTTCGCGAGTGCCGGGTTCTTTCTCGCGACGACCAGCGCAACCAGTACGTTCGCAGGCCCGCTCTCGACTCTCAACCTCGCCATCACCAACATCGCCTCGGGGAATCTTCTCAAGACCGGCGCAGGAGGCTATGTGGTCCCTGCGGTTGCGGGAACCGACTATCTCACCTCCGCGAGCGGCATCACCTCGGTCACGCCGCAGTTCGGTTCCGCGATCACCGGCGCACTCACGCTCGCCTCGTCAACGAGCGGAACCGACTTCTCGATCACGGGTTCGGGCAATACGGTCACCTTCAATCTTCCGACCGCATCCGCAAGCAATCGCGGGCTCCTCTCATCGACCGACTGGAGTACGTTCAACGGAAAGCAGGCGGCAGGGAATTACATTACCGCGCTCACCGGGGACGTCACTGCAAGCGGCCCGGGCTCCGCAGCCGCGACGCTCGCGACGGTGAATGCCAACGTCGGCTCCTTTACAAACGCCAGCATCACAGTGAACGGAAAGGGTCTCATCACTGCGGCCTCTTCCGGCGCAACGCCAGAAGTGCCTCTTGCCTTTGCGTGGCCGCTCGTTCGTTTGATCAATACCATAAGCTTCAACGGCCTTTCGACTTCCACCCCGGCAGTGGTTGGGAACATACCGTACTTCTCGGGACCGAATACCTTTGCGAACGTTGCGACCGGCACGGTCTCAAACGGTACCGGCATCTCGGTCACGGCAGGGCAGTCGGTCATCGGAAGCGGGCTTACCATCACCAACACCGGCGTCACGTCGCTTTTGCAAGGGAATCTCGGCATCGGGCTTTCGGGCGCGACCGGCGCCGTGACGATCAGCAACAACGGAGTCCTTTCACTAACGGGCACTCCGAATCAAATCACCGCTTCCGCTTCAACCGGCGACATCACGCTTTCCATTCCAAGCCAGTTCAATATCCAAAACGCATCCACCACCAACTTCTCCGCAAACACGCTCGCGGTCGGCGCGACCGGCACCACCACCATCTCCGCGACCGGCACCGTCACGACGCCATCGCTTACCATTGGTTCGCTCACGGGTCCGCTTCAGGCTATCAATGGTCTTGTGTCCGCGACCTCGACCCTTTCGGCAGCTTTTGGCGGCACCGGCACTACCACCTTTTATAACGGGGGTGTCGTCTTCAGCGACGGTACGAAATTGACGCAAGCGCCCAATACATCCTCGTCGGCGCTCTTCTGGGATAACGCTAATGGCAGGCTCGGTATCGGCAGCACCACGCCATCCGCAACGCTGTCCGTGGGCGGTTTCCTTGCTCTTGGTTCCACCCCCACCACCACCCCCGCAAGCCCCGGCACCTTCGCCTTCGACGGCACATACCTCTATGCGAAAGCCGGCATCGGCACCACGACCGCAGCCGGCAATCCCATCACGGACGGCTGGTTCAACCTCGGCCTCGGGAACCAGGTCGATGTGTTCCTCGTCGCGGGGCAGTCGAACATGCTCGGCCCCGGGGACGCCGAGACCGCCCCCGTCGCGCCCCTGGGCCAGGTCATGCAGTACTGGCACGGACAGATTCTCAACGAAGATTCCCTTGCCGGGACCTCAAACGACGACGGCGCCTGGGCATCCTTCGCCCTCACCTACTATCGCGCCACCGGCCGCCGGGTCGCGTTCGTCAACGGCGCGCGCGGCTCGACGTCCCAGGTCGCCGCAGCCTGCTACGGCAACTGCAAAGGCACCTGGGACACGACCGGAGAGTTCTTCAGCGGGTCCGTCGGCACCACCACCGCGGCGCTTGGCGCCTTCCGGCAGGCCGGCTATACACCGGTGTTCAAGGGCGTCTTGTGGGGCCAGGGAGGAACGGACGGCGTGGCGATCAACGACAACACCCCGGGCGTCTCCCAGGCAAGCTACGAAGCCGCGCTCAAGACCATGATCGCCAACTATCGCGCCCGCTTCGGCGCGAACATGCCGTTCTACATCTTCCGGTCGGGCACGCTCCTCACCATGTCCGACCTCGGCCAGTCGCAGGTCCGCGCGGCGCAGGAAGACGTCGCCGCGAACGACTTCAACACGCGGATCGTCTTCGCGAGCGACCTCGATTATCCCTCCCTCAACTACATCGAGGACGACCTCGGCCACTACAACCAGAACGGCAACCAGATCATGGGCCGCATCGCCGCGACCAACGTCGTCACGGGCGGCGCGATGACCTTCTTCCAGCACTCCGCCACCTCCACCAAAAGCATCTACTACACCGAAGGCAATGTCGGCATCGGCACCACCACCCCCTTCGCGAATCTCGCGGTCCAGAATCCGTTCGGATCCATAACGCCCTTTATCCTCGCGGTCGCGTCCTCGACCAACCGGTTCGGTACCACCTCGACCATGTTCCTTAACGTGACGAACGCCGGGAACGTCGGCATCGGCACCACCTCCCCCTATGCGAAACTCTCCGTCGCCGGCCAGGCCGTCGCCGCCTATTTTACTTCGACCACCACCACCGCCTCCGTTTTCCCCAACGCCTCCACCACCCAGCTTTCCGTCGCCTCCGGCCTGTACAACACCTATCTCACGACCAACCGCGTCCCCTATACCACCACCGCGGGCCTCCTCACCGACTCCGCGAACCTCACCTTCGACGGCACCACCCTCACCGCAAACACCCTCAACCTCGCCAGCATGCTCACGGTGCCAAACGGCGGCACCGGCACCACCACCTTCTACAACGGCGGCGTTGTCTTCTCCGACGGCACGAAGCTCACCCAGTCCGCCGCCCCCCGGAACTTCTTCTGGGATGAGACGAACAAGCGGCTCGGGATCGGGAACGCCTCGCCCTCCTATCCGCTCGACGTCGCCGGCTTCGTCAACACCGACCAGTATTCGGGATACAAGCAGGCGGGGAACACCGTCCTCTACGCGAGCACGACGAACAGCTCGCTCGCGCTTGGCGCGTCTTCCGCCGCCGCGTGGATGTCCGCCACCTCGACCATTACGGACAACATCGCCATCGGCCAGGGTGCGCTCGCCGCGGCGCCGGCTAACATCCTGCCGGGGCACCTCTTTGCCGCGATCAGGAACGTGGGAATCGGCACCAACGCCCTTGCCGCCAATTCCGGAGGCGACTCGAACACCGCGGTCGGATACTCCGCGCTGTTCTCAAACACGAGCGGCCTCGACAACACCGCGATCGGCGCGGGCGCGCTCGCCCTCACCACCACCGGCTACTACAACACCGCCGTCGGGCTCGCGGCGCTCCAGACCAACGTCAGCGGATTCCACAACACCGCCATCGGCATGGGAGCCGGCCGATTTATCGCCGACGGGACGACCCCCAACCAGACCGCAAGCGACTCCACCTACCTCGGCTACGGCGCGTTCCCGCTTGCCGCCGGCGGCGCGAACGAGATCGTCATCGGGTACAACGCCGTCGGCAACGGCTCGAACTCCGCCACGCTCGGAAACACGGGCATTGCCAGGACGATATTGAACGGGAATGTGGGGGTGGGGACGAGTACGCCCGGCGCGCGCCTTTCGATCGAAGGCGCGTCGCTTCTTGGTAACTCCGCGACCGCCGGGTTCTTTATCGCCACGACGTCGGCGACTTCGACCTTCGCGGGCCCGATCTCGATACCCAATCTCGCCATCACCGGCAACTCGGGCATTCTGAAGGCGTCAACGGGCGGATATATCGTAAACGCGGTGCCCGGCACCGACTATCTGACCTCCTCGACCGGCGTCACTTCCGTTTCGAACGTCGACGGCACGCTCACTATCACCCCGACGACCGGCGCGGTCATCGCCTCGCTCAATGTCGCGAACCCCAATACATGGACCGGACTACAACAATTCAGCGCTAACGCATCTTCAACGCAATTTACTTCGACGGGCAATACCTATCTTGCAACGGGAGGCGGCTTTACGATGATCGGTACGACGACTGCTCCCTATACCACGCAAGTGGGCTCGCCGATTTTAAGCGTTGCCGGGAGCATCCAGGTCGGGAAGCAGGGGAACAACAGCAACGGCATAGACTTTATACGCACCGACGGCACTTCCGGCACGGCATATGCGCGATGGGTCGGATCGAGCAACAGCGTCTTCGGCATCTCCAATTCCTCCTCGAGTGGTGTTTTGCGACTTTTGGTTGATGCTTCGAACGGAAACAGCATCCAGCTTTACGGCAAAAGCAACGTTGAGATAGCCCGTGCCGACGTGGCGACGAACAACTTCGCCATCGGCAGCACGAGTCCGTTCGCGCGGCTTTCGGTTAACGGCGCAAGCGGCGGTACGATCCCGCTGTTCGTTATCGCAAGCAGCACCACGGCCACTGCGTCCACGACCGCGCTTCAAGTATCCGCGCTCGGGAACCTGCATATGCTTGGCGGCACGGGCATCGATATCGGCTACGGCATCGCGCCGCCGACGAACGGACTCCTGGTACAGGGCAATGTCGGCATCGGTACCACTTCGCCCTATTCGCTCCTCTCCATCTCGAACTCCGTCTCCACTCCGGCCAATACCCCGCTGTTTACCATCGCTTCCACGACGGCCGGCACGGCGACAAGTACGTTCATGACGGTACTCGCGAACGGCAATGTCGGCATCGGCACCACGTCTCCCGCGAACTCTCTCGAGGTACACGGCAATCTCTATGCGGACAATGGTGGCGCTGTCACATACTCGGTCATCGGCACTTCGAACGTGAAAGGCACGGCGCCCGGCACAAATGACACACTCTTCGTCGGAACAACGAGCGCAAACATCAATATGCGCGGTCTCTTTGTGGTGGTGAACGCCTCGAGTACACCTGCGACAGCAACTATACAAGGACTTAACACGCAAGTAGTATGGTCGGGCTTGGCCAATAACGTATCCGGCGGAGCGCAAGGCGGCGGTCTCCGAAACCGGATCACCGTTTCAAATACCTCCGTCGGCTATGGAGTGAATCAGATGAGCGGTCTTACGATCCAGAACGCCGTTAGTGGCACGCTCGCCACTTCCACCAATGCTTCCAACTATCATTCCGAAGCCCCTTCGGTAGACACCGGGAACCTCATAACGAACTTCCGCGGCTTCTGGCAGCGAAATACGTCGATAGGCGCAGGCACGCTCACCAACTCGATCGGCGTCAACGTCGAGAGCCTTGCGAACGGCACGAACAACACGGAACTCCTGCTCGGCACGGCCACGGCTCCTTCCGGAAATTACGCCATTTATCAGGCCGACGCCTACACGAACTACTTTGCCGGGAAAGTCGGCATCGCCTCGTCGACGCCCGGCGCGCTCCTTGCGGTGCATGCGAACAACGGCGCTCTCTATCCGGGCAACAATCTCTTCGCCATCGGCTCTTCGACCGCGAGCGCGACGACCACGCTCTTCAAGGTCGACAACGCCGGGAACGCGACATTCAGCGGTCCTGGCGGTACGTGCGTCATCAACGGTTCGGGGGCGTGTACGTCGGACTCCCGCCTCAAGAAGAATATCGAGGCGATCACGGGCGAAGAGGCGCTCTCGAAGCTCTCGCTCATAAGCGGCGTAACGTATAACTGGCGCGATCCGTTGCTCAGCCAGGGTCAGCAGGTGGGCATCATCGCGCAGGACGTGGCGAAGGCGTTCCCGCAGCTCACCGGGACCGTTGAGACGCAATTGAACGGCGTGACCGGCACCTACTACACCGTGAATTACGCGGGACTTGTCTCGCCGCTTATTTCCGCGGTGAACGCGCTCAACGCACGCACCGGCTTTATCAGAAACGCTGCCGCAAGCTCGACCGTCCCGGCGCTCGCCGTCGACGCGGCGGGGAACATCGGCATCAGGACCGGAGCGACAAACCGGGCGCTTTCTGTCTCGGGCGATATCGGAATCTCGGGCACGGTATATGCCGACGGCTTCGCGCTTCCGGCCGGATCCTTCGCGTCCGTCGCGGCAAACCTTGGTTTCGCGAGCACCAGCCTGCCGTCAGTGGTGCTTACGGAAGACGCGTCGGGCATCGACCTGTACAAGCTCGCCACCTACAGCCTCGGAAGCCTGCAGTCGATTTCCGCCGAGCTTCTGGCTATCGGCGCACGCATGGATTCGCTCGAAGACCGCATCGCACGGCTCGAGGACGGCTCGATCGGCATGGATGCGGCTCCGGGTACTTTCGCCTCGTCGACGCTCGCGTCGGCGCTCGAAGGTTTCGGCGCGTTCGTCCGGGAGGGAATCGCGCAGTTCGGCACCCTCGTTGCCGACCGGTTCGTCGCGGCCGCGGATTCGGCGGGGAATTCCTCCGCGGGATCCGGCATGATCCTCGCGGGCAATACGGCCGTCGAAATCGAAAACGTGTATGCCGCGCCGTCGGACAAAATATTCGTGACCTTTACCGGAGCCGTAAACGGCGGATGGTATCTCGCGGACAAGAAGAACGGCTCGTTCCGCATACGCCTCGAGAAAGCCCAGCAAAGCGACGTGTCATTTGATTACTTCATCGTCGGGACGAAAGGGCAGGTCGCGACCTCGACCGCGGCTGCCGTCATAAGCGAAGAGGACGAAGCGGGGGACTCCTCCCCGGCGAATTGGACCCCGGAAACCGATATCCCGCCGCCTCCGACAGGAAACAATGGCGGTGCGGGCGCGTCGTCTCCCGACACGCTGGCGCCCGTGATAACGCTCGCGGGCGATGCCGAGACGCATCTCGCTCAAGGGGCCGTCTGGGAAGATCCGGGCGCAAGCGCGTCCGACGATCGCGACGGCGACCTTACGCCGGACATCACGAAAGACGGCGCAGTCGATACCGCGACACCCGGAAGCTATACGGTCACGTACCGTGTTGCGGACGCGGCAGGAAACGAAGCGCACGCTTCGCGCGCCGTTACGGTCATCGCGCCGCCCGTAAGCCCGGCGCCGGAAGAGCCTCCCGCGCCTGGTCCGGAAGCGGAACCGGCGCCCTAAGCCGGAGACCGTCCGTGATACCATTCCTCATATGAAACCAATTCGCGTAGCAATCAACGGGTTCGGCAGGATCGGCAGGGCATTCGTGCGCCGCAGCTGGGGACGGGGAGTCGAGATCGTCGCGGTGAACGATCTCGGAAGCCTCGACAATCTCGCATACCTCCTCAAATTCGATACGGTGTATAAGCGCGCGCCGTTTACGGTGGAAGTGAAAGACGGCGGCCTCTGGATCGGCGGCAGGGAAGCGCGCTTCCTTTCCGAGAAAGACCCGGCAATGCTCCCGTGGAAGGATCTCGCGATCGATGTTGTCGTCGAAGCGACCGGTTTCTTCACGGACTACGGCAAAGCGAACGCTCATCTCACGGCGGGCGCGAAGCGCGTCGTCATCACGGCGCCGGTCAAGGACGACGCTTCGGGCCTCGGCGCCACGGTGCTCATGGGCCTTAACGAGGAAAAGTTCGCGACCTGTCCCATCACGAGCAATGCGTCCTGCACGACGAATTCCGCGAGCCCGGTGGTGGCGATACTCGACGAGGCGGTCGGCATCGAGAAAGCGATCCTTTCGACCACGCACGCGTATACCGCGTCGCAGTCGCTTGTCGACGGGCCGTCGAGGAAAGACCGGAAGGAAGGACGCGCGGCGGCGCAGAATATCGTCCCGACGACGACCGGCGCGGCGCTCGCGGTCGCCCAGGCATACGCGCCGCTTGCCGGGAAGTTCGACGGAATATCGCTTCGCGTTCCGGTATCCGCGGGTTCCATCGCGGACATCACTTTCATCGCGAAACGCCCGACCACGGTCGAGGAAGTGAATGCAGCGCTTAAAAAGGGAGCGGACGATCCGCGCTTTGCCGGCCTTTTCACGACCACCGACGAAGAACTCGTTTCAAGCGATATCGTCGGCGAGCCGTTCGCTTCGATCGCCGATCTCGGCATGACCCGGGTCGTCGACGGCACCCTCGTGAAAGTCCTCGCCTGGTACGATAACGAAATGGGGTATACGGAGTCCCTGGTGCGCCACGTGCTTAAGGCCGGCAATGCATAAGGTATATATCGCGGCCGATCATGCCGGTTTCGCGCTCAAGGCCGCGCTTGCTTCCTATATAGGTACGATCGGCTACGAGGTCGAGGATCTCGGGGCCCACAGCCTCGAACCTGACGACGACTATCCGGACTACGTGACGCCCTGCGCGAGGAGAGTCGCGGACGAGCCGGGATCCTTCGGCATCGTCATCGGGGGCAGCGGCCAGGGCGAGGCGATGGCCGCAAACCGGGTGCCCGGCATCCGCGCGGCCGTTTTTTACGGGCCGCAAAACGCTGTCCATGCCACAGACGCGCGGGAGACGGCGGGAATCGACGGCTTTGATATCGTGCGCCTTGAACGCGAGCATAACGACGCGAACATCCTATCGCTTGGCGCGCGCTTCCTTTCCGGCTCGGAAGCGGCCGAGGCGGCGCACCTGTTCCTCACCACTTCGTTTTCGGGGGATGAACGGCACAAGCGGCGCCTTTTGAAGTTCTAGGCGTGCTACGCTGGGACCATGCACCGTACCGCTCCCCGCGGCTTCACGCTCATAGAGCTCCTCGTCGTCATTGCCATAATCGGCATACTTTCCGCGGTCGTCGTCGCATCCCTGAACACCGCCCGGGAAAAAGGCTACGACGCGCAGCGGGTCAGCAACCTCCGGTCGGTCGAGCAGGCGCTCGAGGTCTACGCGACGAACGCCGGCGGCTATCCGTCGACCGGCGGCGGGTCGAATTACGTAAGCCAGTGCAGCGCGTGGGGTGGCGTGAGCGCGAACAACGTCATACCGGGGCTTGTCGCAAGCGGGGGCGATTCCCGGCCTTCCGACCGATTCTTCCCTGAACGCGGCGGGGAATAACTGCTGCTATATGTACGGTTCCGACGGCAAGGATTATAAGCTCTTTTTCTATAACTGCCCGAAATCGAAAGCGTGCTATGGCGCGACCATCATCAAGAGTCTCGCGGATCCCACGCGTCCGGCGACCGCCTGCGCCGTGTATTCTTCGGGCGGGTCGATGTTCTAAGAATCTGACGGGGACAAGGCGGTATACTGAAGGCATGAGCGTCGTCGTCCCTGCCATACTGCCGATCTCGCGCGAGGATCTTGAAGAAAAGCTCTCGCGCCTCTCGGGCCTTGTGTCTTCCGTGCAGATCGACTCGGTCGACGGGCATTTCGCGTCTCCCGCCTCCTGGCCCTATACCGGGGGAGGAGCCGCGGAACTCGCGGAATTCGCGGACCACGGCGAGCGCCTTTCGCACGGCGGGGAATTCAAGCTCGAGATCGATCTCATGACGGAAGATCCCGCGCGCGCCGCCGGGACGTGGCTTGCGGCGGGCGCCTCAAGGCTCGTCGTCCACGCCGATCCCGCTCGCCCCCTCGACGCCGTATTCCGTAACCTCGAGCATGTCTACGGGCACGACAAGGACTTCAGCTCCGGCCTTCTTGAACTCGGGATCGGCATCACTCCGAAAACCGATCTCGCGCTCATAGAACCTTATCTGCCGCATGCGGATTTCGTGCAGTTCATGGGCATCGATACCATCGGCCGGCAGGGACAGCCGTTTGAACCGGCAGTGCTCCAGAAAATCCGGATGTTCCGCAGGCGGCATCCCGATATGCCCGTCCAGGTAGACGGCGGCGTCTCCAAAGCGACCGCCCCCGCGCTCCTTTCCGCGGGCGTCTCGCGGCTCATCGTCGGATCCGACCTGTGGGGGGCGGGCGATCTCGCGCGTGAACTCAGAGAGCTCGAGGAGCTCGCGGGCCAGTACGGCATTTACGAATAAATCCCGGGCGAGGGAGAGCCGCCGCGGGTTATACTTGTACCAATGGCTCTCACCGACGAGGAAGTGCAGGCGATAGAAGCGCGGGCGCGCGGAATCCGCGAGACGATCATCGAGATGCTCGTCGCCGCGGGAAGCGGACACACGGCCGGGCCGCTCGACATGGCGGATATTTTCGCCGCCCTGTATTTCCATGTACTGAAGCACGACCCGAAGAATCCCGACTGGGAGGAGCGCGACCGGCTCATACTCTCAAACGGGCATATCGTTCCCGTGCGCTACGCCGCGATGGCGCACGCGGGGTATTTTCCCGTATCCGAATGCCTGACGCTTCGAAAGTTCGGCTCCAGGCTCCAGGGACATCCGGAACGAGCCCGGCTTCCCGGGCTCGAGACGACTTCGGGGCCTTTGGGTTCCGGGCTCTCGCAGGCGGCAGGCATTGCGTACGCTTTCCGGATGGATGGGAAAAAGAATCGCGTGTATTGCCTTATGGGCGACGGAGAGCAGAACGAAGGAAATATCTGGGAGGCCGCGATGTTTATCGGCAAGAACAAGCTCCATAACCTTACGGCTGTCATAGACAGGAACAACATACAGATCGACGGAATGACGGAAGATATCATGCCGCTCGAGCCGCTCGCGGATAAGTACCGCGCGTTCAACTGGCACGTGCTCGAGGTTGACGGCCATAACGTGCGCGAGTTTGTCGACGCCGTCGAGGAAGCAAAAGCTGTCTACGAGAAGCCGACACTTATCATCGCCCATACAATTTCCGGCAAAGGGGTCCCCGAGATAGAGTTCGATTATCACTGGCACGGCGGGGCGGTAGGCAAAGGAGTCCCGAACCCGGAACAAGCGAAAGAATTCCTGAAGCAAATCCGCTCTATGAACGGCAGGCTCCCGAACGAATATGCTTAATCCTGAAGCGAGACTGATCCAGAATCCGTTCGATCCAAAGGTCGACAAGAAATCGACGCGCGACGGATTCGGCGCGGGCGTGATCGCCGCGGGCAAGGAAAATAAGAACATTGTTGTCCTCTCCGCCGATCTGAAGGAATCGACGCGCGCGGAATCCTTCGAGAAGGAGTTCCCCGGCCGCTTTATCGAGATGGGCATTGCCGAGCAGGGTATGGCGACGCTCGCGGCAGGTCTCGCGCTCGCGGGAAAGATACCGTTTATCACAAGCTACGCGGCCTTCTCCCCGGGCCGCAACTATGAGCAGATACGCACGACGATCGCACTTAACGACCGGCACGTGGTGGTGTGCGGCATGCACGCGGGAGTGTCCGTGGGTCCCGATGGCGCGACGCACCAGATGCTCGAGGACATCGGCATGATGCGAATGCTCCCCAACATGACCGTTATCGTTCCCGGCGACGCCGAGGAAGCGCGGAAGGCGACCACTGCCGCGGCTGCTTTCGGTAAGCCGGTATATCTGCGCTTCGGGCGCTCGAATGTTCCGGTATTCACGACTTCCGATACGCCGTTTGCGATAGGGAAGGCGCTACGGCTCTGGCGAAGCGATAAACCGAAAGTCGCGCTCATGGCGACCGGCTCGATGAGCTGTAACGCGCTCATGGCGGCGCGGGCGCTTGAGGCGGAGGGCATCGGCACCATCGTGCTCCATGTGCCCACGGTCAAGCCGCTTGACGAGGAGGTGGTGCTCGCGGTCGCGAAAGAAGTGCTTTCGATCGTGACGGTCGAAGAGCACCAGATTATGGGAGGGTTCGGCTCCGCGATCGCGGAGTATCTTTCCGAAGTTCATCCGATTCGTATAGAACGGCTTGGGGTGCAAGATCAGTTCGGACAATCAGGGGAGCCGGACGAGCTTATCGAGCACTACGGCCTTGGCGTCTCTTCCGTACAGGATGCCGTACGCCGCGCGACCGGCACGCTGCATTAGCCCTATGCACAGTCTCGCAAGCAGGAAAATAAACAGCTACTTCGCGATACTCGCGATCACGGTCGTGGGCTCCGGCGCCGCGCTTATCATCATGCACGTTGCGGACACGACGAGTTTTGACGGGTACAACGGCACCGATCCGCTCTCGACCATAGGAAACCTCAATATAGGAGAAACTCCTCAGAGCGATCGTGCCCGGTAGGTTTCGGGGGGTGCCTGAAGATAGCCGAGTACTTTTTCTCGTGAAAGGAGTCCGGCGCGCGCGCCGACGTGCTGCACTACCGACATTGAATTTATCGGCCCCCACAAAAGCGCCTTTTCAAGCGGTTCCCCGAGGATGAGCGCGCAGGCGAGCGTCGAGGCGAACGCGTCACCGGCACCGGTTCGCTCGACCGGGGGTCGCTCGTCAGGATAGAGCGGCACCGAGTATGCGTTTTTCCCGTCGTACGCATACGCTCCTGCGCGCCCGTCGGTAATCGCGACGATCTTCGGACCAAGCGCCGCGACTTCCGCGAGAAGCGTCAGCCTCTCTTGCGGCTCGGTATGGCCGAGGATGCGCTCAGCCTCTTCCTTATTGCATATGAAAAGGTAGGTATGCGCGTAGATCTCCGTAAGCGCTTCGATGCCCATCTTCATCTGGAAGGTTCCCGGCTGGAAGACAAGCCTCGTTTCCGGGTGCGCGGCGATGAAGCGCGCGATATCGGCATGGAACGCTCCCGACGCTTCGCCAAGGGACGAGAGATAGAGCAGGGAAGGCGCCTCAAGGTCCGTCGGAAGCGCATACGGGAAAGCATTCTGCTTCACGAGTATCGTACGCTCGGACTCGAACGAGAGCACGTAGTGGTGATTCGTATCGACTCCCTCAACGACTGCGACCTTCGATGCGTCGACCCGTTCCGTTTCAAGCACGGAAAGATCCTCCCGGCCTTCCGCATCCTTGCCGATCCAGGAAAGGAGGCCGCTTCTAAGTCCCAACCGCGCCGCCGCGATAGCGGCGTTCGCGCTATTGCCGACTGCGGGGATGGTAACCGCGGAATCGAACGGTATTTTGTCTCCCCAGCGCATCGAAATAGTGCAATTATCGCGATCGATATCGCAGTGCACGCTCGCGTCCTTGAGCTGTATGAAGGTATCGGTCGTAATGTCGCCGATAGCGAGGAAATCGAGCTTTTGCATGCGGAAAGTGTAGCACGCGCGAACTTCCCGCGTGCTACCATTTGCGTATGACCGATCTCGTCGAAATCGCGCGCGGACTCTTTGCGGAAGGGAAGGGACTTCTTGCCGCGGACGAGAGCGTCAAAAGCGCCGACGAGCGTCTTGCGCTCTACGGGATCGAGGGTGGGGAAGAATCGCGCAGGAAGTTCCGCGATCTTTTCCTTGCCGCGCCGGGTGCGGAATCGTATCTCTCCGGCACCATCCTCTTTGAAGAAACGCTCACGCAAAAATCCGAAAGTGGCGTACCATTTCCCGAACTGCTCGCGTCAAACGGAATCGCTCCTGGAATCAAGGTCGACGAGGGAACCGAACCGTTCCCCGAAAGTCCGCACGAACTTATCACCAAGGGTCTTATCGGCCTTCCGGAGCGCCTCGCGCCGTACCGCGCGGCGGGCGCGGTGTTTACAAAATGGCGCGCCGTTATCGGCATCGACGGCGATCATGTGCCAAGCGCTCCCGCGCTCGTCGAGAATGCGAAACGGCTCGCGAGCTTCGCGCGTATTTGCCAGGAGGCGGGCCTCGTACCTATTCTCGAACCGGAAGTGCTGCGCGCGGGCAAGCACAGCCGCCTTCGCGCCAAAGGCGCGATACGCGATACGCTTATGGTGCTTTTCAAGGCTGTTGAAGATCAGGTGGCCGATCGCACCGCGCTTATCCTCAAAACGTCGATGGTGGTCTCAGGCTCAGACAGCTCCGGAGTCGATACGCCGGAGCAGGTAGCTCTGGACACGCTCGACGTGCTTATGGAAACCGTTCCGAAGGACGTGCCGGGAATCCTCTTTCTCTCCGGAGGCCAGTCGTTTGAGGTTGCGACGGCGAATCTCCAGGCGATCGTGCGCGAAGGAAAAAAACGCGGAGCGCCCTGGCCACTCACGTTCTGTTTCGCTCGGGCCCTTCAGGAAGACGCGCTTAAGATATGGCAGGGCAAGGAAGAGAATGTCGAAGCTGCCCGCGCCGCCTACCTGGGGCACCTTACCCTGGTCTCTTCGGCCGCAAGGGGTCAATAGGTCCGCACTGGCCCCCGAAGTTGCAAATACGGGCCGCTTTTCGTATACTCGCTTCATGATTACGCTCGCGGTTACGAAACGGGAACTCATCGGTAGGCGCACCAAGCGCCTCTCTAAGGACGGCCAGATGCCCGCCGTAGTCTATGGCCCGAAGCATGAATCGACCCCGGTCACTCTTTTGAGCAAGGATTTCGAGCGCGCATTCAAGGTCGCGGGCGAGTCTTCGGTCATCGAAATCTCGGGGCTTGGCGGCACGGTACAGGCCCTCATCCATGAAGTGGATGTCGACCCGGTGACGGGTGTGGCCCGCCACGCCGATTTCTATGCGATCGAGAAGGGCGCGAAAGTGGAAGTCGCGGTTCCGCTTTCCTTTACCGGCGAATCGGCGGCGGTCAAGGCCGGAGCGAACCTGGTGAAGGTCATGCACGAAGTCGAGATCGAAGCGGCACCCGCCGATCTCCCGCACGAGATCGAAGTCGACCTCGCCGCGCTTGCCGCTCTTGGCGACAAGATCCACGCGAGCGACCTCAAGATGCCGAAGGGCGTTACCTTAAAGACCGACCCGGAGGAGGTCGTCGCGCTTACGCAGGAAGTCGAGGAGGAGAAGGAAGAGGCTCCTGCTGCGGTCGACATGGCCGGAATCGAAGTGGAGAAGAAGGGCAAGACCGAGGAAGAAGGAGCGGCTGCCGAAGGGGAGGCGAAGGAATAGGGATTTTCATGAAGACAAAACTCCGGACTGGCTTTGCCGGTCCGGAGTTTTGGTATACTGGATAGGATGAAACGCAGCCCGGTGTTTTTTGTTATCGCCCTTTTTCTGCTGCCGGTAGTGCTCCTTGCCGTTTCCGGCGCAGGGGTGCCGCAGACGCTTGCGCAGGAGCTTACCCCCGCCGAGCGCGCCGAGCTCCAGAAGCAGTACGACCAGCTTCAGGTGGAGATTGCTGCGCAGCAGAAGATAGTCACGGAGACGCAGGCGAAGAAAAATACGCTCAAGGGAAACGTCACGCAGCTCGACGCGCAGATCAAGGCGGCCCAGGCGCAGATTGCTGCAAAGACGGTGACCATCAAGCAGCTCGGGAGCGAGATAGCCTCGAAGAATAAGACCATCACCACGCTCGCGAACCGCATCGAAGCGGGAAAGGAGTCTTTGGCGGGGATGCTCCGGCAGGAGAGCCAGCTTGACGACTCCTCGCTTGCCGAGATCGCGTTTGCAAACGAGGACATCTCTTCCTTCTTCGCGGACGTGGATGCGTTCGTCTCCATAAAGCGCGAGATGCAGGCGCTCTTTTCCGATATCAAGGTGACGAAGGCGCAGACGCAGGCCGAGCGCGAGGCGCTCGCAAAGAAGCAGAACGCGACGCAGGACGCGAAGTACGCGGTCGAGACGACCAAGCAGCAGATCGCGGTCAAGGAAGCCGAGCAGCAGCAGCTCCTTGCGATAACGACGAATCAGGAAGCGCAGTACCAGGAGGTGCTCGCCGCAAAGCAGGCGAAGGCCGCGGCGATACGCGCCGCGCTTTTCCCGCTTAGGGATACGGGCGCCATTCCGTTTGGCGACGCGGTCGTCTATGCGAAGACGGCGGCGGCGAAGACAGGGGTGCGCGCCGCCATGATCCTCGCCATCCTCTCGCAGGAGTCCGCGCTCGGGACGAATGTGGGGAACTGTCTTGTGACTGACCTTACGACCGGGGACGGGAAAGGGAAGAACACCGGGACGCCGTTCTCGGGCGTCATGAAGGCGCCCCGCGACACCGTGCCGTTCGCCCGCATCACGGCGGCCCTCGGGAAAGACTGGCGGACGACACCGGTCTCGTGTCCGCAACCGGGCGGGTACGGCGGCGCGATGGGTCCGACGCAGTTCATCCCGTCGACCTGGGAACTCTTCGAGGGGCGCATCGAGGCGGCGCTCGGGGTGCCTGCGACGAACCCCTGGAATGCCGAGCACGCCATCATGGCGACCGCGCTCTATCTCCAGGACGTGGGCGCCGCAGGCGGCACCTATACGGCCGAGCAAAACGCTGCCTGCCGCTACTATTCCGGCGGCGCGTGCTCCGGCGGCGCGATTTCGGCCTATGGCGCCTCGGTCGTGGCAAAGGCCGCGAAATACCAGCAGGACATCGACTTCCTTGCGGATAATTCATAGATATCTACCCGCACCACGGTATACTTTTTTCATGATCATCCCTTCTTCTCGTTCCCGCGGCTTTACCCTTATCGAGCTCCTTGTCGTGATCGCCATTATCGGCATCCTCTCGGCAGTCGTGCTCGTCGCGCTCAATTCCGCGCGCACGAAAGGAACGAATTCCTCCGCTAATCAGGAAATCACGCAATATATAAATGCGATCAATCTCTATTTCACGGACCAGGGCTCGTATCCGTATCCGGGCGATACGGTCGCGCATTGCCTCGGGACCTATCCGAGCGGCCAGTGCGGAAGGACGGATATTGCGCCGACGACGCAGAGCGCCGCGCTTGATGATGCGCTGAGGCCCTATATACCGGGGCTTCCGGCCGGGCCCAAAGTCACCTTTGGCGGCAGTCTTGTGTGGCTGGGATTTGCCTATAATTGTACACAAGTGACAGGCTCTGTCTGCCGCGCCTACCAGATAAGCTGGATCCTTTCGGGCGCGAGCCAGTCGTGCGCGCGGGGCGCGACGGCCTCGACTGTCGGCGGCGACGGGACGATTTGCCAGCTGGCCGCGGGCTCGTAAAGCTATCCACACGCATTCCCCGGGACCGGGCGTTCCGGGGTACAATGACAAGCGATGATGCTTACTCATTTCAACCGTTTCCTCCTGAAAAGCGGCTTCATGGCCGCCTTCTTGCTTGCCGGTTTTTTCTCACTCACCGGTTCCGTCCATGCCCAGGCGAGCGTGGTCGAGCAGCCGGCGTCCCCAAAGCCCGGCCAGTACGTTTTCCCGGCCGCCTCCGGCCAGTACGGCCTGTTGTGGGCGGTCGACACGACAGCCCCGAAAAATTCTTACTGGGCCGCTTTAAGCGCCGACACGCAGGCACATGGCGGCTTCTCGCTTCCGGCTCTTGACGGCAATGGGAATTCAGCCTGGGATATATTCGGGCGGTCCGGGAAAGAAGTCTCCGAAGATGCGGTCGGCCGTTTGTGTTCTCTTGTCGATCCGACATCTTCGCTTGGTTCGGGGTCGATTGTCGGAAGACAATACGCGCATCCGAGTGACAACACCGTTATTTTCTTGAACGGGGGAACCTGGCAGCACAGTCCCGCGACAAGCAACAACTGTCCTTCAAACGACGACTGCGATTCCAGCCTCGACTCGTTCGCGTGCATGTCGAATGCGCTCCCTTCAAACACGCTGACGGCAAGTTCCTATACGATCTCTCCCGGGCAGTCGGTTACGCTGACTTGGGATCACGCGAACGACCGCGACGATGTCTGGTATCCGGGGGAAAGCGGCGTCGTGGAGCCGTATTTCGGCAGTCCCGGCCCTGCGGTTACCTGTACCGCCAATTTCCCTATACCGCCGACCGGCCAGAGCGTGAACCTCTGTACGGCGTATTCGGCGTGTGAAGGCCAAAGCGCATGCGGCTGCCGCCGGACCAATGATTTCCCCGTGCAGGATTTTTCGGGTACCACCCCGGTTTCCCCAATGCAAACCACGATGTATACCTATAGCTGCACGAACGGCAACGGCACCACCATTGCCCGCGCGACGGTGAATGTGACGGGCGCTGCTCCCAACCTCACCGCCTCCGCCGTCACCCCGACCGCGGCCACTGCTGGTACCGCAACCACATTTTCCTCGACCATCTCGAATACCGGCTCCGCCGCGACCGGCGCGGGCTTCACGAACAAACTCCAGTATGCGACCGCATACAATGCTTCGACGGACGAGGCGACCGGGGTGGTTGATACTTCCGCGACTTCCGTTTTCAGTACCGCGCTCGCAAACGGCACGACTCGCGTTGCTTCGTTCTCCTACACGTTCCCGACAAGTGATGGCGGAACAACCCGCTACCTGCGCGCCTGCGCCGACTTACCTCCTTCTCCAAGCGGAGCTATTACGAACGAAACCAGCGAAATCGACAACTGCGGAGCGTGGACTGCCATAGCCGTAGCGGGGCCCGCCGTAAATCCGACGGCTGACCTTGCCTGTACGCCGCCGTCAGTGACTTCGGGAGGATCCGCGACCATCACCTGGAGCTCGACGAACGCGACTTCCTGCACCGGGACCGGCTTCTCGACCGGCGGAGCGACAAACAATACCAACGGTGTTTCGACCGGTGCGCTTACCTCGGACACGCCCTACAACCTCTCGTGTACCGGAGCGGGCGGTACCACTCCCGCAAGCGATTCGTGTATCGTGACAGTTACTCCCGCAGGAAATTTCCCCAACCTCACCGCCTCCGCCGTCACCCCGACCGCGGCCACTGCTGGTACCGCAACCACATTTTCCTCGACCATCTCGAATACCGGCTCCGCCGCGACCGGCGCGGGCTTCACGAACAAACTCCAGTATGCGACCGCATACAATGCTTCGACGGACGAGGCGACCGGCATAGTCGATGCGGTTGCTACCACTGCCTTCGGTACCGGGGTTTCCGCTGGATCCAATCGTCCCGTGTTATTCAATTACACTTTTTCCTCAGGCGACGCGGGAACAACCCGCTACCTGCGCGCCTGTGCCGACCTTCCTCCGTCTTCCTATGGCGTTATTGATGAAGGTCCTAATCACGCCGGAGAGGGCAATAACTGTAGTGGATGGATAGCCATCACGGTCTCGGCCGGTGCTTGCTATGGCCAGGGCTGCACGGGTCCCGGCGGCTCATGTCAGTACCCGGGCGGGTCCCAGCCGACCGTCGGCAATCCCGCGCATTGCTGCGCCGCAACCGCCGGCATTTGTCCCGCGCTTCCGACCGCTTCCCTGACGCCCGCTTCGCAAACCATAAATGCCGGGCAGAAGGCGACGTTCAGCTGGACATCAACCAACGCCGCCTCATGCGTCGATGTGGCGACTCCTCCGGCGTTCGATAACGGCCCGACTTCCGGAAGCGGAGTACAAACGGGTGTGCTCACAAGCACCCAGACCTACCAGCTCCGCTGCACGGGACCCGGTGGCATCGGCTACTCAAACCAGGCGCTCGTAAAGGTAAACCAGCCGGGCGGGTATATCACCGCCACTCCGCTTCGCGTCGCTTCGGGGCTCGCTTCGGTCGTTGGCTGGAGTGCTTCGTCTGTTACCTCCTGTACCGTAGTCGGAAGCGACGGGTACAATTCGGGGCCAAGACTCGCAGACGCGGGCGGGGCAATCGCGACGACTACGGTCTCCCGCACGATCAATAACCAGACCAAGTTCACCCTTACATGCCAGACGGCCGCGGCCCCGGTCGTGACTTCCGTCATTGTAAACGTCCTCCCGAGCTTCCAGGAATTTTAAGAGACAGCAAGCTTGCTCCGGGCCGCTTCCTTTGCTATAGTCGGGCGACATGAAAAAGGACATCCATCCGGAGGAATACCGGCCCATTATTTTCGAGGACCTCGCTTCCGGAATCCGTTTTCTTATCGGTTCGACCATCCGCACTACCGAAACGGGGAAGTTTGACGACGGCAAGGAATACCCGCTCGTGAAGGTGGAAATCTCGAGCCGTTCGCATCCGTTCTATACGGGCGAAGACCGTACCCTCGACAAGGCGGGCCGCGTGGAGCGCTTCAAGGCGCGTGCCGCAAAGAAGAAGTAGGGGCAGATAGGTGAGACTCGCTCCCGCCGGCTCCCATGCCGGTTTTTCTGATACTATCGGGATATGGACTATTCGCCGGAATTCAAGGCCAACCACAAGACCGCCTATCTTGCGGAGGCATACGAGCGCCTGGAGCGCGAGAAATCGTCCGCGCTTGAGGCGGCCGGGAGAGACCCGGAGCTTTTACAGATGGCGGAGGAAGATACGGCGCGGCTCTCCGCGAGGCAGCGGGAATTACTCACCGAAATAGAGCAGATCAATGCCAAGGACCGGGAAGAGGCGGCGAAGCCGCACGCGATCATCCTCGAATTTCGCGCGGGGGCGGGAGGCGACGAGGCGACGCTCTTTGCCAAGGAGCTTCGGGACATGTACCAGAAATATGCCGAGATGAACGGCTGGCGGGTGCGCATCATCGACGACCTTACCCTTGAAATAGCGGGTGCCGACGCGTACGACGCGCTTCGCTTCGAGACCGGTGTGCACCGTGTGCAGCGGGTACCCGCGACCGAGAAATCGGGCCGCATCCATACTTCGACCGCGTCTGTCGCGGCGCTTCCGCTTCGGGCCCATACGAAGTTCGAGATGAATCCGTCGGATCTCGAGATGGAGTTCTCACGAAGCGGCGGGGCGGGGGGACAGAACGTGAACAAGGTGGAGACCGCCGTGCGCCTCATCCACAAGCCGACCGGCATCGACGTGCGCTCCTCAAGCGAGCGCAGCCAGAAAGCCAACCGCGAAAAGGCGATGGAGATCTTGTACGCGAAGCTCGAGAACCTGGCCGAAGAGGAGGAGGCTAAAAAGCACTCGGCGGAGCGGAAAGCGCAGATCGGCACGGCCGACCGCTCGGAGAAGATCCGGACCTATAATTTCCTCCAGGACCGCGTGACCGACCATAGATTGAAGGAGTCCTGGCATAACCTCCCGAAGATCATGGAGGGCTACCTCGACCCGATCGTCGGGGCGCTTAAAACCGCCGCTTCCGGGGGCAAGACCCCCGCAGTCGAGGAAGATTGATAGCCGGAAAAGAGTATGATACCTTAGGGGTATGACAGCCGTGGAAATGGCAGGGGTTGGCGTTGACCGTCTTTTGGGGACGGGTGCCCACTTTGCGCAGGTACGCCGCCGCAGGCACCCTTCGATGAAGCAGTTCGTGCTCGGCCTTAAGTCGCGCACCGAAATCATCGACCTCGCAAAGACCGACGAGCAGCTTGCCCGCGCGAAGCAGGCCGTTGCGGCACTCGCGCGCGACGGCAAGACCGTTCTCTTCGTCGGAGGAAAGCCCGAGATATCCGCGCTCGTAAAAGATGCGGCGAAGCGCGTGGGGCAGCCCTATGTCGCCGGTCGCTGGCTCGGGGGCACCATTTCGAATTTCGTCGAGATCAAAAAGCGCATCGACCGCCTGCTCGACCTCACCGAAAAGCGCGATTCGGGAGAACTCGCGAAGCTCTATACCAAGCTCGAGCGCGTGAAGCTCGACCGCGAGATCGCGCGCCTCGAGGGGCGCCTCGAGGGAATCGTGACGCTTTCCAAAAAGCCGGATGCGCTTCTTGTCGTCGACACCAAGGCCGAGGCGCACGCGGTCAAGGAGGCGAGAGACGCCGGCATTCCGATCATCGCGCTTATGAATTCCGACTGCGATCTCTCCGACGCCGCGTTCCCGATCGTCGGCAACGATGCCTCCCGCGCGACCGTTACGCTCGTGCTTGCCGAACTTACCGACGCGTTCGAAAAGGGCCGCACGGCCTAAATGAACGGAGATCACCGCTTCGCTCGCGGAACGACGGTTCCCGTTAGTCCCTAATGCTATAATTTTTCACACATGGAAATTTCGACCGACATCGTCAAAGCGCTCCGGGACCGCACCGGTGTTTCCGTCATGCAGTGCAAGAAGGCGCTTGAAGAGGCCGGAGGCGATGTCGCCAAGGCGGAGGTGATACTTAAGAAGCGTTCGGGCGCGGCGGCGGATAAGAAGGCTGACCGCGAACTCGGTTCGGGCGCGGTCGCGACCTACGTGCACGACGGCTCCATCGGCGCCATGGTGCTCCTCTCCTCGGAGACCGATTTCGTCTCCCGCAATCCCGAGTTCGTCGCGCTTGCGCGCGAAGTCGCCATGCAGGTCGCCGCGACCGACCCGAAATACGCAACCGACGCGGAAATCCCGGAAGAGGCGAAAACCGCGGCCATGGCCGTGTTCGCGAAGGAAGTGGAGGGGAAGCCGGAGGAGATGAAAGAGAAGATCCTTGCAGGGAAGCTGTCCTCCTATTTCAGCGACCAGGTGCTTCTTGACCAGCCGTATATCAAGGACGAGTCGAAGACGATCCGCGACCTCGTGACCGAGGCGAGCCAGAAGTTCGGCGAGCGCGTCGAGATTACCCGCTTCGCGCGCTTCTCCGCCCGCGCCTAGTCCCTCAATGGCATACCTGATAGCCATCCTTATCACGGTATTCCTGTTCCTCGGCTTTCTTGCGCTTACCGGTTTCGAACGCCGCCGCGGTTTCCGTTATTTCGAGAGGGAACGCGCCGAACTCGATCGCTTCGCCCGCCGCGTCGAGTTCATCTTCGAACATGTCGACTTCGCGTCATTCCTCAGGCATCTGGTCGTCTCGACCGTGGAGACGCTCGCCCATGAGGTCGTTCGCCTGGTCCTGCTTGGGGTGCGTGCGCTCGAGCGCCTGCTTACGAGGGTCGTAAAGCATTTGCGTCTTCGCCGCGCGGTGCCGCTTGAGGCTGCGGCTGCGCCAGCTTCTCCCTTCGTCGCGACCATCGCCACGTTCAAGCACCGGCTCAGGAAAGAACGCGCGGAGAACAAGGCCGCGGCCGAATCCGCGGAGACGGACGGGGAAACAGTATCCGAATAACTTCCATACCTATGCAAGAAAAGGCCATTTTCGCTGCAGGTTGCTTCTGGGGAGTCGAGGCGGCTTTCCGCGCGGTGCCGGGCATCATCGATGCCGTTTCCGGATATACCGGCGGGCACACCGAACATCCTACCTATGAACAAGTTTGTTCTGACACGACCGGGCACGCCGAAGCGGTCGAAGTATCCTTCGACCCGTCCCGGGTCTCATACGAAACCCTTCTTCGCGCATTCTTCAAGCTCCACGATCCGACGCAGCTTAATCGCCAGGGCCCGGATGTCGGCAGCCAGTACCGCGGTGCGGTCTTCTATCTCTCCGAGGCGCAGCGGGAAGCGGCGGAGAGGATGAAAGCCGAGCTTGCATCGAATTATCTTCCGAAAACGATCGCCACCGAGATCACGAAAGCGACTGCATTCTGGCCCGCCGAAGAGTATCATCAGCGGTATTTCGAGAAGCACCCCGACGCGGTGTGTCATATCTAAAAACAAAAGGCCCCGGCGAAGGGGGCCTTTTTCAGGATGCGTGTAGTGTCTTATTCGTCGTCCAGAAGCTCATGGAGCGCATCAAAGTCAGCGTCACGCACTCGCCCGGGCTCCATAAGCATCCCCGCGACCGCCCGGAAGAGGAGGCCCGCCGGGCGAAGACGGAGACACATCATCGCGCGCTCGAGATTCATTTCCCCGAGGTCGAACGCATTGACGAGAAAGCCAAGGCTGATTTCCATCCGCGTGAGCGGACGGCCGAACATGGTTGCGAGCGGCGTAGCAAGTTCGGGGAAATCCTCGTACATCGCCTGGCGCAGGATCTCGTATTTCATTTCCTGCGAGGCGGCGATGGTCGCGAGCGGGATGGCGAAGCTTGCAAGCGGCACGCCCCGTTCGAAACGATTGCCGAGGAAGAGGTGGTGGAACAGGATCCTGTCCATTTCCTCCATCCCGAGCCCCGCGGCCCAGTTGCGGGCTTTCGCCGGATCGCCGTTGAGCTCGGATTCGTGAAGCACTTGCAGGGCGGGTGCCATGCTCGCGAACGTGCCGTCATCCGAACCCTGGACCATCTGTGCATACATGCCTCGGGCCGCAAACGCCGTCGCTCCCACGTGCTGCACCTTCTGGAGCAGCGGCAGGAACAGGTGATGGGCGAGCTGCGTCCCCGACATGAGCGCAAGACGACGCGTATTCTCGTCCGTTATGTGGAAGCGAAGCTGCATCTCCGCGAACGCCGCATCCACAAGACGTTTCCTGATATCCATAACGTCCTCCGTACATGGGGGCGGCGCATGCCGTCCCTTGTTGGCCTCAAGGATTTCTACTTCACTTGATGAACCTAGTCAAGCGCCCCGTAATGGTTCAATACCTTGGCACCACTAAGCCAAGTCGCATGCCATACACCACCAACCCCCGTATGCCCCGCATCCGCCGCGAAGCGGCGGATCTCTTCCGCCAAGGCTGGAGCGCGCGCAAGATCGGGCGGCATCTCGGGTACCATCACACCGCCGTCATGAAATGGGTGCGAAGGGCCGAACGCATCGGATACCACCCGATACCGACGCGCTCGTCGCGTCCGAAGCGCCATCCCCGGCAGCTCTCAGACGAACTCCGCTGGAAGATCTTCCATACCCGGCTCAAGTCGAAGCGAAGCGCGGAAGTCATTCAGCGCATACTGGAGGAGGAAGGGGTGGTGATTTCACTCTCCACCATCAAGCGAACGCTTGACCGCATGGGCCTCCTCAAGAAGAGGAGCCCGTACAAGCGATACCACCCACAGGTCGACCGCCCCCTGCCGGAGAAACCCGGTTCCCTCGTCCAGATCGACACCATTCACACCATGCTCGATTTGAAGAAGCGGATGTATACCTTCACCCTCATCGACGTGCATTCCCGCACCGCGTACGCGAAGACCTATGCGCGCATGGATGCCGCGACCGCCGTGCGCTTCGTCGAGGAGGCGCAGCGGAGAGCGTCCTTCCGCTTCGAAATGCTCCAGAGCGACCATGGTCCCGAGTTCGGGGCGTGGTTCGTCGAGCGCATCCGGAGGAAGCACCGGTATTCCCGCATCGGGAAACCCAACGACAATGCGCATATCGAGCGATTCAACCGCACGCTTCAGGAGGAGTGCCTCGACCATGCGCGCAGAAGTCCGGAAGCGTTCAATGCGGCTCTGAAGAAATACATCCCCTGGTACAACCGGGAGCGGCACCATTTCGGCCTGAATCTCCTGACTCCGGCACAAGTACTCAAGGAGGTGGTGCCAAGGTGTTGATTAGAAGACGGCAGCCGGATGTTCCTTTTCAAAATCGAGACAGACGGAGTTGATGCAGTATCGTTTGCCACCCGCAGTTACCGGACCGTCGTTAAAAAGGTGCCCGAGATGCGCCCCGCAGTGCTTGCAGTGCACCTCGGTACGGCGCATACCAAGCGAATCGTCTTCGCTCGTCCCGATATTTTCGGCGACCGCGGGATCGGTAAACGACGGCCAGCCGGTGCCCGAATCGAACTTGTTTTCCGACGTGAAGAGGACTGCTCCGCAGTTATTGCAGCGGTAGACGCCGGGCTCATGGTTGTCGACGTACTCGCCCGTAAACGCCGTCTCGGTCCCGTGCTCAAGCATTACCCGCCGTTGCTCGGGCGTGAGTTCGGGCTTCCTGCCGTCCGGACCCGTATTTTGGATATCCATAGCATCAGTATACTATGGAGGTTCATGAAAGCCTTTTTCACCCGCATCGCCCCCTGGGCGATCCTCCTCGCCGCGTTTTTGGGGCTCGCCGATTCGGTCTATCTTGCGAGAAGCGAATTGTCCGGCGCCCCGCTTCTTTGCAATATCGACGGGCTCTCAGGCTGCAACCTGGTCGCGCAGAGCCCCTACTCGCAGCTCTTTGGCGTTCCGCTTGCCGTGTACGGCCTCGGGTTTTACGCGCTTCTCTTTATCCTCGCCGCGCTCGAGCTTGCCTGGTCGTCGTCCAGGCTCCGGAAAATGCTCCTTGCGCTCACGCTGTTTGGCGTGGCCGTGTCGCTTGTTTCGCTTCTCTTGCAGCTTTTCGTGATCCAGGCGCTTTGCATCTATTGCGCGTTCTCCTGGGCCGTCGCGCTTCTTGCGTGGCTTTTCTCCCGCCTCCTGCCCGGATCGAAATTCTGGCGCAGGGAGCACTTGACAGACGCTCCTTCGTGATACAATGATTTCCATGTCTAGGCGCACGCTCACGTTTCCGCTTCTCCTCGCCGCGCTTTTGGTCCTCGCGCTTCCTTCGGCTGTATCCGCCGCTACCTTCGGCGCGGAGCGTTCCCTGGTCGTTTCGGAAGCGGGTGAAGGTAACTCTTATTTCGCAAGCGGCACCCTCACGCTCGCGGCCCCGGTCATGGGTGATTTCTCGGCCCTTGGCGGCAGCATCTCCGTTTCCGCGCCGATAGCGGGCGACGCGCTTCTTGCGGGAGGGAGCGTCGATATCAAGAAACCGGTCGCGGGCGACGTCCGGATCCTTGGCGGGAGCGTCGCGATTTCCGCACCCGTTGGCGGCGATGTCGCCGCGCTTGCCGCAAGCTTTACGGAAACAAGCGGTTCCCTGGGAAGCGTGTTCGTGGCCGCACGGACGGTGAAGCTTCTTAGCGGAGCGGGTGGTCCCGTAACCGTCTACGGAAGCAATGTCCTTCTTTCCGGCACTTTCAAGGGCGACGTACGCGCTGTCGTCTCGGATAAGCTCGCGCTTGCTCCCGGTACGCATATCGAAGGAACGCTTCGCTACGAAGCTCCGGAAGCCGCCGACGTTCCCGCTTCGGCGATCGTCGACGGGGGAGTGACTTATACCGGCGCGTCGTTTCTTCCGACCAGCAAGCAAGCCCAGGCGCTCGCCCTTGCCGGGACCGGCGTTTTCCTTTTCGTAAAGATTCTCGGTGCGCTTATCGCGGTCGGCATCCTTGCCGGGCTCTTCCCGGCGTTTACGGAAGCGCTTGCTTCCCGCGTGCTTCGGGGCACTGCCCGCCGTCTCGCGCTCTACGCGCTTCTCGGATTCGCCCTTACGGTCGCGACGCCGATCCTGGTATTCCTTCTCGCGCTCACGTTCGTCGGATTTGCCGTCGCGCTCATCGCGGGAAGCGCCTATGTTCTCGCGCTCTCGCTCGCGTACTGCTACGCGGGCGCGGTTGCAGGCGCCCTCATACGCAAGCAGATATTCGGCGACCGCTACTTCAGCTGGCGCTTCGCCGTACTTGGCATGCTCGTCCTCTCGGTCGTGTATCTCGTGCCGGTTATCGGTCCGATACTTCTGTACGGGCTGTGGGCGGTGACGCTCGGGGCTCTCGTCTCGTATGCATACGAGCACGCGATGGGTTCGGATGAGTCGGCCAGCTTGTTCGAATCCACTTAACTAGACGCTCGTTCTAAAAGTCTTTCACGATGGAGTATGACGTGATCGTGCTAGGAGCCGGAGCAGCCGGGCTTACCTGCGCACAGCGTCTTATGAAAGCAGGTAAGCGAGTTCTTATTTTAGAAGCGAGGAATCGTATCGGAGGGCGTGTACACACCATCTTCGACCGGGGTGTCGTGGAAGCAGGCGCGGAATTCATTCACGGAGAAAATGCCGCGACATGGGATTTTATACGAGATATTCATTTATCTACTGAAGAATGGGCCGCTCTAAACGGCGCGCGGCGCGTCTTCGGTGGCGATACAGGTTCGCTGCGCGCAGACAGCGCACGCCTTTTACAAGAAATGGATGCCGTGGACGCTGGTATTGCGGAGTATCAAGGCGAAGAAATCAGTTTGTCAGAATATCTTGCGAAGCAACCTATTTCGCCCGCCGCGAAGTTCTTTTCAGGGCGCCATATAGGCGATTACGAAGGCGCCGACCCTACCAACTTAAGTCTGTTAGAATTCGCCCGCGAGGAAGAGCTGGCGACCAGTGGAGATCGGAATTTCTGGCTTGTCGACGGATATGCTCGTGTCCTAGCCGCACTCGCAGAGGGCCTTCCTATCAAACTCAAGCATGAAGTTTCCGCCATAGCCTGGAAGCCTGGCTTGGCGCGGGTAACGTGCACGAACGGTGCGGTCTACGACGCCGCGAAAGTGGTGATAACCATCCCCTTGGGAGTGCTTAAAACTGGTAAACTCACCTTCAATCCGGATCTACCCGCCTCATTTAATGAGGCGGTGTCTAAAATTGGTTTTGGCGACTCGACCAAACTGACGCTTTGGTTCGATTGCAATCTGCCTGTTTTCAGAATCCTTGATACCCCAGGACATTTTGGCCACTGGTGGGTACGCCGTTTCGGCGGGCAAGTTGTCGCTGTCGGGTTTAGCGGAGGCACGCGCGCCCGTGATCTTACCGAGATGGGGGAAACACAGGCCGTAGCATTTGGTGCTGAGGAACTTGCCGGAGCGCTCGGTTCTGATATCAAAAAGCATATCCAAGCTGCCAGACATTTTACATGGTCAGATGATCCGTATGCGCTTGGTTCCTACAGTTATCCGGCCTTGCATATGGGTAATGCTCGCTCTCTTCTGTCCAAACCGATAGAGAATACAGTCTATTACGCTGGCGAAGCCGCCCATACGCAGGGACATGCAGCTACTGTCCATGGCGCAATCGAAATGGGTAAAGAGGTTGCCGATGCTATACTCAGCACATGATGATTATTGGAGGAAAGGCCCCCGCGTTCTCGCTTCCTGATCAGAACGGAACGGTCCGTTCGCTTGCCGACTATCTCGGCAAATGGATGCTCATTTATTTTTATCCGAAGGACGATACGCCCGGCTGCACGATAGAAGCGAAGAGCGTCCGGGATGAATTTCCGCACTTCGAGAAGCTTTCCGCGGTCGTGCTTGGCATCTCTACCGACCCCGTCGCGAGCCACGAGAAATTCGCGAAGAAGTACGATCTTCCGTTTACGCTCCTTTCGGACGAACAGAAGGCAGTCGTGGAGAGCTATGGCGTCTGGGGAGCCAAGAAGTTCATGGGACGCGAATACGAGGGAACGCTTCGTACGTCGTTTCTCATAGACCCGGAAGGAAAGATTGCCAAGATATACGAGGGTGTGAAGCCCGCGGAGCATGTAGCCGAGGTGCTTGCGGACCTCAAACGTTTGACGAGCTAGACGTCGCGTTTTGCGATATGCAAAAGGACACGCTTGAATTCAAGGAGCGCCGGGCAAGAGCGAAGAAGCTGATTGCGTATCTCAAAGAGGCGTACCCGAAACCGAAGACCGAACTCCACTACAAAACGCCGATGCAGCTCGTAGCTGCGGTAATGCTCTCCGCACAGACGACCGATAAGCTCGTGAATAAAGTGACCGATGAGGTACTGTTTGGGAAATATAAGACGATCGATGATTTCGCCGCCGCCGACTATGCGGAATTCGACAAGGACATTTCCCGCGTGACCTTCCACCGCAACAAGGCGAAAGCCATCATCGCGACGGCGAAAAAGATACGGGATGAGTTCAAAGGGAAAGTGCCGAAAGCCGTGGAAGAGCTGGTGACGCTTCCGGGCATTGCGTACAAGACGGCGAACGTGATCCTTGGCGAGCTCTATGGCATCTGGGAGGGCATCCCGACCGACACGCACGTGAAGCGGTTCGCCAAGCGCTTCGACCTCACCGATCAGGAAGACCTCACGAAAATATCCAAGGATTTGGAGCGGCTGATTCCGAAAGAGGACTGGAAGTACGTAAATAACGGTCTCGTGCTCTATGGTCGCTACGTGTGTCCCGCGCGGCCTCATGAGTGCCTTGATCACCCGCTCACGAAACTCTGGCCTAAGGCTGCGGCTAAGTGGCCGAAGGCGAAATAAGAGGTACTATGGAGGGATGAAGGCCGTGGCAGGCAATACGGGGAGCGGGAAGCGGCAGGTCGCGGTATTCGACATCGACGGGACACTCTTCCGCTCGTCGCTACTTATCGAGCTCGTGGAGCGGCTCATAGAGAAGGGCATGTTCCCGCCGGAAACGCGCGCGGCATACGAGACGGAACAGGTGCGCTGGCTCGACCGCAAGGGCGACTATGCCTCGTATATAAGCAAAGTGGTCGAGATATTCGGCAGGCAGATCAAGGGCCTGCCGTACGACGAGGTCTCGTACGTTGCGGGGGAGGTGATCGAGGAAAAGAAGGATCGTCTCTACCGCTATACGCGCGAACTGGTTTCGAAACTCAAGCGCCGCGGTTATTTTATGCTCGCGGTTTCGCACTCGCCCAAGTTCATCGTTGACGGGCTCGGATACGAACTCGGGTTCGACAAGATATACGGCACCTTCTACGAGTCGGGCGCGTCCGGCAAGTTCACGGGCATGATCGCGGATGCCGAACTCATTTCGAACAAGGGAGCGGTCCTGCGCCGTGCCGTGCGCAAGGAGGACCTCACGCTCGAAGGATCGTTTGCGGTGGGGGACACGGAAAGCGACATCGGTATGCTCGAACTCGTCGAGAACCCGGTCTGCTTCAATCCGAATGCGCTGCTGTATAAGCATGCGAAGCGCCGCGGCTGGAAGGTTGTAGTCGAACGGAAAGATGTCGTATACGAATTTTAGAAAAATAGTCTGGGCGCAGTATAAGAAACAAGGGAGGCACGGCTTGCCGTGGCGCAGGACGCGCGATCCGTACAAAATCTTGGTATCGGAAGTGATGCTGCAGCAGACGCAGGTGGAACGGGTGATCCCGTATTACAAAGCGTTTTTGAAGAAGTTCCCGAACGTTCGCGCGCTTTCGCACGCGAAGCTTTCCGAAGTGCTTAAGATCTGGCAAGGACTCGGATACAACCGCCGGGCGAAGATGCTCCGCGAAGCGGCGAAAGTGCTTGCACAGAAGCATAACGGCCGCTTCCCGAAAACAGCCGAAGAACTCGAGGCGCTTCCGGGTGTCGGGCCCTATACCGCGCATGCCGTAGCGGCGTTCGCGTATAACCAGAATGTCGTATTCGTCGAGACGAATATCCGCACGGCGGTCACACACCATTTCTTTACGAGCAAAGAGAAGACCGACGACGCGGAAGTCTTTGCGGTACTTCATAAAACCCTGCCGAAAGGGAAGAGCAGGGAATGGTATGCGGCGCTTATGGACTATGGCGCATACCTCAAGCGCTCGGGCGTACGGCTCAACGCCAGGAGCAAACACTACGCCAAACAATCCGTATTTGAGGGTTCTATGAGGCAAGCGCGCGGGGCGCTACTTAAGGAACTTGCCAAAAGTCCGTGCGAGCGCACGTTCCTTATCAAGATCCTCGGTCCTTCCCGGCGCGAGCAGGTCAAAAATGCGGTCGCTTCGCTTACACAGGAAGGGCTTATACAGCTGCGCGGCACCCGTTTCCGCCTCGCGCGTTGATCACTCGTATATGTCGTGCGTGCCGACATCGAGGAACAGGATACGATCACCCGCGATGAATACGAACTTGATCCGATATTTCCGGTCAATGGAAAACGCCCATGCGCCCCGGTCCTTTCCATGGAGCTTGTGCGTCCCAAGGCTTGGGAGGAAAGGATCCATTCGAAACAAACGCTCTTTTTCTTTCGCTGCTTCTTTCAAGCGCCGCGGCAGCTTGCGGTAATGCCTATCGAAGAGGGGCCGCGTCTCGATCGAAAGCATAGAAGAAACTAATCAAGATCGGCCAGGGATTTCAGTTTCCTCGTCTTGCCCGCGCGATGCTCCCGCAGTCCTTCTTCGACGAGCTTGTCAAGATCCCGCGCGGCTTTGCCAGTAAGATACTCGACTGGCAGACTTTCGGCCTTCAGGCGGTTATATTCCGCAAGCGTCAGCACGACGACGCCCGTATCTTTTGCTGCTGCTTTTTTAAGAAGCGTTGCGGTGGTCATGGGCGGTAGTATAGCATACTGCGATTCAGGGATACAAAAGTGCGGAAGAACCGTCGTGAGTTCGGACCAGCTTCGACTAAAGTTCCGTTCAATCCGTTTGATCAGTCTTCGGGCTTCTAAACAAAGCGTCTCGAGCGTACCATTCCCCCTTCGGCTTTACCTTTGACACTGTTCGTGTAGAGTTGCCAATGGAAACCCTGAGCAAAGGGAGTTAGGCTGTGAAAATAGTAAAGAAACCTCCTCCCAACACGCACCTGGGAGAGATTCGCTGGTATTCGGACATGCATTTCGGAACGCTCCTGTGGGTATGCCAAGGGATGCTGGGATTACGAGATCCGAAGGAGAAGAGCGAGGATTTCCTCAATACACGAAGTGGGGTATCTGAGCTTCTAGATTTTTTTGGCGAAATCGAGTCTCCCGAGGGAATGCTCCACTTCGAGCTCTTTATGGATCGAAATTGGCACACGACACCTTTATGTAGGATCGAGACAACGATTCCGTATCAAGAGGCGATAAGTGACCAAGACTTCTTCAACCTGATCGAAGATTTTAAAGCACATGTTCGCGGACTTCCACTCCTCGAGGCGGGAGAAGGTGCGCTGATCATTGATCCGGATGATCCGCGGTATTACAAAGCATCCAATCAACGTTGGCTCAAATCAGTTTCGGAATTGAACAATATGCTCGGCACCGGGTTTGCAGCAGCGGTTGAGCAACTGCGGAGCGAGAACATAGAGGTCTCGGTTTCGCCAGAAATAAACGAAGACGACATTCTGTTTTGAACCACCTCTAGAAGAGTCGAGGTGGTTCTTTTTATACTCAGTCGCGTACGCACCAACCTAGCGGGAAGCCGTCGCCGCTACACCCCAATCAGCACCGGAATCACCATCGGCGCCTTGTTGGTGCGCGAGAAGAGGAACCCGGCGAGAACATCCGCGAGCTGGTTTCTGACGTAGTCGAGATCGACCGGATTCATGTTACGGGTCGAGTCCTCGACGGTCTTTTTGATGAGAAGCCGCGCTTCGTTCAGCATGCCCTGGGAATCCCGCAGATACACGAAGCCGCGGGAGATGATGTCGGGGCTCTTCCTCAGTTTGCCGGTCTTCACGTTCACCGTCGCAATGACGACGAACATGCCGTCCTTGGCGAGCGACTGGCGGTCGCGCATCACGACTTCCTGGCGATTACCGATCGAGAACCCGTCGACGACGAGCGGGGCCGACGGCACCTTCTGCTTGTGCACGTTGAGCGTCTCGCCGTCCTCGATGTCGATCACGCTTCCGTTGTCGGCGACGATGATGCTTTCGCGGGGTCTTCCGGCCTGCTCGATCGCGCGCGCATGCGAGTACGTCATGGAGTAGTAGCCGTAGCCGGGCATAAAGAACTTCGCGTTCACCTGCTTGTTGAGCCAGATGAGCTCGCCGGTGTTTCCGTGCCCGGTCGAGTGCACGTCCGAGGAGCGGTAGTGGATGATCGTCACCTTCTGGCGGTAAAGGTTGTCCTTGAGGGTCTGCACAGAGGTCTCGTTTCCGGGAATAACCGACGAGGAAAGGACGACCGTGTCGCGCTCATTGAATTGTATGTACTTGTGCTGCTTCGTCGCGATGCGCATAAGCGCGGCAAACTCCTCGCCCTGGGCTCCGGTACAGAGGATGAGAATCTTGTCCGGCGGGTAGTTGCTCATGTCCTGGGCGGGAATGATCGTGCCTTTGTCGATTTTCAAGAGTCCCGCGCGCTCGGCGATCTCGATGTTGTTCTTTATCGAGCGGCCCTCGATCACGATTTTCTTGCCGTACTTCTCCGCGCTTTCGATGATGTGCATCATGCGCTCGAACTGCGACGCGAAGGTGCCGATAATGAGGCGGCTCGAGACGGTCTTCACGATCTCGTCGAGCGTCTGGTGCACGCGCTTCTCGGGAATCGAGAAGCCGTCGCGCTCCGCGTTCGTCGAGTCGGCAATGAAGAAGAGGTTCTTGTCCTTTCCGATGTCGCCCCAGGTTTTCACCTCGCGCTCGGAAGGGACGCCGTCCTCGTGGTCGAGCTTCAGGTCTCCGGAGAGGACGACGTTGCCGTACGGGCTCTCGATCGAGACGCCCATCGAGTCGGGGATGGAGTGCGTGACGGGGAAGAACTTCACCTTCGTATGGGCGATGGTGACGCTTTGCCCGGGCTCGACCTCAACGAGCTCGAGCTTCGGCATATCCGGATACTCTTCCTGGCGCCGCTGGATCATGATCGACGTGAGCCGGCGGGTGTAGATCGGGGGATTCCCGAAGCGGGGCAAAAGGAACGGAATGCCGCCGATGTGGTCGAGGTGGCCGTGCGTGATGATCACGGCGCGGACCCGCTCCTTGTTTTTCTCGAGGTACGCGGTATTCGGAAGCGTGTAGTCGACGCCCGGCGCGTCGTCTTCCGCTTTGAAATGGAAGCCGACATCAAGCACGAAGATGTCGCCGTTGCATTCGACGGCGACCATGTTGCGCCCGACTTCCTCGACGCCGCCCAGGGGGACGACGCGCACCACGTTCTCGGCGGGCTCGGCGGGGAAATAGTCCGCTTCACGCGCTTTCATGCTCGCGGGGCTCGGGCGGCGCAGGATGCGCCGGATATCGCGGCTTGCACGGCCGGGACGTCCCTGGCCGCCGCCTCTGCGATCGCCCCGGGGGCCTTCGCGGCGGGGTCCGTTAAAAGGAGGGCGTCCGCCCTCGCGGCGCGGGCCATTCGGTGCACTCCGGTGCGGTTCGCCGTTTAGGGGAGCGGGTGCCGGGGCGGGTGCTGGTGCTGCGTTCATACAGTTAAGTGGTTATGATAATTATTTGATTCTGAACAATAGTGCTCAGTCGTCAGTCCGTAGCCTGGTACGGACTCACAACTGCCCGCTACTGACGCACGAGGAACGGCCACACGTACTGGCTCTCGACATACCAGCCGGCGACGCCCGCGAAACGGTCGGCAGGCGTCGAGATCTGCGGAAGCGATACCCCCTGGAGTTTCTGCGGTACGACGTAGAGGAAATCCGGCGCGTGCGTGAAGGCGGCAGGGTAGTCGGCGGCGATGGCTGAGTCGATTTTCTGGAGCGCCGCAAGCCGCTTTGCCGGGTCGCTTTCCTGCCTTGAAGACTCGAGGAGCTGGTCCGCCGTCTTGTTCGCGTAGAGCGCGATGTTAAGGCCCGGATCGTTTCGCTGCGAGGAATCCCAGAAGGCGAACAGGTCGCGCTCCCGCCCGACGACCATGCCGAAGAGAAGCGCATCGTATTTTCTCGGGCGTATCACGTTCTGGCTGAGGTCCCCCGGCTCATAGAGCTCGATATCGGTCGGCACGCCGAGCTTCTCCCAGTCCGCCTTCACCGCCGCCGCGACCGCCTTAAGCTCCGGCACGTTCGAGGTCTTGAGGGTCATGGTGAGCGTGAGCTTCGCGCTCGCCTGCGTCCAGAGCCTCGCCTCCGGGTCGTACGCCCAGCCTGCCGCTGTGAGTGTGCCAGCCGCGGTGCTTATGCGGTCGGCAAGCGCCGGAACCGTGGTGCCATTGATGCCGCTTCCGGGAGGCACCGGGCCCATGATGGGCGCTGCATACCCTCCGAGTACCTGCTTGGTCAGATACTCCCGGTCTATCGCAAGCGAGAGCGCCTTGCGCACTTCAAGGCGCGCGAGCGCCGCGTTCTGATTCGGATTGAAGAAGACGCCGAAGACGCTCGCGTACGGAGCCATGAGAGCGCCTTGCGCCGGGACGCCGTACGCGCTTTCCACCGCTCCACCCCGTACGGCGCTTTTGAGATCGTCCGCTTGCGAGTAGAAGACGAAGCGTATCCCGTCGAGGTGCGGGCGTCCGAGCGCGTATGCGGGATTTGCGGACAGGTCGTACTCCCTGATGATGCCGTTGTCGCCGCGCACTATCTTCGAGAAGATGAAAGGACCGGCGCCCACGGGCTCGGTAGCGAGGGTCGAAAACGGGAAGTCCTCGGTCGAGATGCCCCGCCAGAGGTGCGCGGGAAGTATCCCGAGCGTCGCGTTCGCAAGGAACGGCGCATACGGCTTGCCGAGCGTGAAGCGTACGGTTCGCGCGTCAAGCGCCTCCGTTTTCACGCCGCTCCAGTTCGCAAGCTCCGGGCTCTTGAGCGCCGCATCCTGCGCCTTGCCGACGGTGAACGCGACGTCGTCCGCAGTGATCGGCGCCCCGTCGCTCCAGACCAGGTCGTTTCTGAGGACGAACGTGTATTCCTTCCCGTCCTCGGAAACGCTGTAGCTTTCGGCGAGGACCGGGATTAGGTTGCCCTCCGCGCCAAGGCCCATGAGCCCCGCATACGTGAGGCTTGCGAGATCGCGGTCGGCGTCGGACACCGCAAGCAAGGGATTCACGAAGCGCGGGGAGCCGAGCTCGCCCTCGACCAAGATTCCTCCGTCGGCAGGGATGCTTATCTGCACCGAGCGCACGAGCGCATACACTCCGATGAGGCTCGTGACCGCAAGCAAGACGCCAAGCGCGCCAAGGATCGCCGCGTCTCCCGGGGAGAGCTCCTCGACGCGCGCCCTGAGCCGGTCAAGCAGGCCGAAGGAGCGCGAAGCGCGCAAGGCGGGTATGAGGCGGGCTATGCGCTCCTGCATGATTCGTTCAGACGAGGAAGTTCGCTATCGCCGTGGCGACGAATAGTACAGCGACCGCGATAGTCGCGCGGAACAGGAAACGCTCCGCGCCGCGGCGCTTGTAAAAAGTCGATGCAAAGTTATCGCCCCCGAACGCTCCGCCAAGGCTCGCACCGCGCTGCTGGAGCACGATGCCGAGGATGAGGAGAAGGGACAGGACGATCTCTGCGTAGGGCAAAAGCCAAGTCAGTGCCTCCATCTGTGGGAGCAAGGATAGCATGGGTCATGGAGCCGGGCAATCCCCGTTTTTTGGGGAAAGCGAAATCGGCGGCCGCGGTTGTGCGGCCGCCGATGAGGCGGGTCAGACTTTCACGGGCAAACACTCGTCCCACGCCGTGTGCTCCACCGTCTGGAACAGAAAATCGAGACGGGTGTGGCGCACAAGACTGCAGGAATAGCGGTTGCCATCCGAGAGCTTCGTTCCGGAAGGGAAGCGAAGCTCGCCCATTCCGTAGACCTTGAGCCCGTCGTGCTCGAAATACGGCAGAAATCCGTTGGCGCGGTATGTCCACGCCTCGGTTTTCACCACCTCATCCCTGCGGACGATCTGTTCCTTCACGGTCCAGGCGGCCACATAGCCCATGAAGACGAGGGCCGCGAAGAGGCTTCCCGTGATCCGCCAGGTTCGCCTGTTACGGCGGTCAAGCGTGGTTTCGATTGCCGATGCCATTTTTATCCCCTTTGTGCAACGTGTTTCGTACCTGATGCTTATATTAGATTATATATACAGTCTAGTCAAGTCTTGCATCCGAAAATCTCCTTTCTTATATTTTTCCTGTATAGTGCGTGCATTGGGCATTTACCAGCTTTGTAAATCTGAACAGTTCGCATTTGATTGCGACCATTTTCCATGGCAAAAAACGAAAAACCAGGATTGAAGCCCCTTGGCGACCGCATCGTCGTCCTGCCTGAGGGGAAGGGAGAGGAAAAGAAACTCGCGTCGGGCATCATCATTCCCGAGTCGGTCGACAAGGAAAAGCCGGCCAAGGGCACCGTGGTCGCGGTCGGCCCCGGCAAATACGACGACGGGAAGCTCCAGCCGATGCAGGTGAAAACGGGAGACACGGTGCTTTTCTCGAAATACGGCTATGACGAGGTGAAGGTGGACGGCGAGGAATACTACATCCTCTCGGAATCCTCGGTACTGGCGGTCGTTAGCAAATAATATTTCCGACTATGGCAAAACAGATTCTCTTCGCAGAAGACGCGCGCAAGGCGATCGCCCGCGGCATCAACCAGGCGGCCCGCGCGGTCAAAGTAACGCTCGGCCCGCGCGGCAGGAACGTCGTGCTTGAAAAGAGCTATGGCGGCCCGCGCATCACAAACGACGGCGTCTCGATCGCCAAGGACATCTCCTTCAAGGATAAGTTCGAGAACATGGGCGCCGAGATCGTGAAGGAGGTCGCGTCTAAGACCAACGATACCGCAGGAGACGGCACCACGACCTCCGTCGTGCTTCTTGAGGCGCTCGTCGAGGAAGGCCTCAAATACATGCAGAAAGGCGCGAACGCGATGGCCGTTCGAAGCGGCATGGAGGCGGCGCGCGACGCCGCGATCGCAGAGCTTAAGAAAATGGCGAAGCCGGTTGCCGGAAAAAACGAAGTGCGGCAGGTGGCGAGCATTTCCGCGGAGTCGGCGGAACTCGGCTCCATCATCGCGGAAGCGGTCGAGAAAGTGGGGAAGAACGGCGTCGTCACCGTCGAGGAATCGCAGGGTACCGAGCTTTCGTACTCGATCGTCGAAGGCCTCCAGTTCGACAAAGGCTACGTGTCGGCATACATGGTGACGAGCCCGGAGCGCATGGAGGCGGAGATGAAGGACGCGCTTATCCTCATTACCGACAAGAAAGTAGGAAACGTGCAGGAGATTCTCCCGCTCCTTGAGAAGGTCGCGGCAAGCGGCAAAAAAGAGCTCGTCCTTATCGCAGACGACGTGGAGGGCGACGCGCTCTCGACCTTCGTGGTCAATAAACTTCGCGGGACGTTTAGCGTTCTTGCGGTCAAAGCGCCGGGATACGGCGACAAGAAGAAGGAAATGCTCGCGGATATCGCCACAGTGGTCGGCGGCCAGGTAATTTCGGCCGATACCGGCCTCACCTTCGAGAGCGCGACCCTGGGCATGCTCGGCCGCGCAAACCGCGTCGTCGCTACCAAGGACTCGACGACTATTGTCGGCGGCAAGGGTAAGAAAGCCGATATCGAGTCAAGAGTGTCGCAGCTTAAGGCGCAGGCCGAGATGAGCGAGTCTAAGTTCGACACGGAGAAGCTCGAGGAGCGCATCGCGAAGCTTGGCGGCGGCGTGGCCGTCATTTCCGTCGGGGCCGCGACCGAGACCGAGATGAAATACCTCAAGGACAAGATTGACGACGCGGTGAAGGCCACGAAAGCCTCGATCGAAGAGGGAATCGTCGCAGGAGGCGGCACCGCGCTCGCGAAGCTTTCAAAGAAGCTCGGCGCATCCTCGGCGAAAATGAGCGCGGATGAAAAGGCCGGGTACGAGATCGTCGTGCGCGCGCTTGAGATGCCGCTCCGGCAGATCGCGCTTAATGCCGGGAAGGACGACGTATCGATGATCGTTTCCAAGGTGCAAGGCGGAAAAGCGAATGCCGGGTACGATGCGATGAAAGACGAGATCGTGGAAGACATGCTTGCCGCGGGAATCGTCGATCCGGCCAAAATGCCGCGCATGGCGATCGAGAACGCGGTGTCCGCCGCCGCGATTCTCCTCACGACCGAAGCCGCTGTTGCCGATATCCCGGAACCCAAGAAGGGTGAGGATGCTCCGGGCATGGGCGGGATGGACTATTAGGAATCTTCGCCGGAAAAGAACCAAGGCCCGGGGTGACCGGGCCTTGTTGCGTTTACACTTCTGACATTGCGGGAACCATCAACACAAATTGCTGATACATAGAC
The DNA here is from genome assembly GCA_037200965.1 of bacterium. Classification (NCBI taxonomy): domain Bacteria; species bacterium. The sequence continues at coordinate 332,646 of JBBCGK010000001.1, read as the reverse complement.
CGCATTTTTCTGACATTTATCCGAACGAGGGTGACGATCGCTTCGACTACGTCCCGTTCGAATGCACCGGATTCCGGATTGCAACGGATAGTCGTTGTTTCTTCGAACTGCCGTTTCTCTTCAAGCGATAACGCGACCTTGATCTACAGGATGTGGTCGTATTGTACGCCGGACTGGTGTCGAATTTCGAACCGGATCAGCCTTATCACGTCGATAAGCTCAAGATTCATTTCCCTGATTTTTCGGCGAGACCGCAAGGCGGCGACCGATAAGTTCCGATAGGTGCGATCCGATATCTGACGTTCCTTGGGCCAGCCGTAGCCGTTGGCGATGTCGGTGCAAATGGTTACTTTCATCAAAGACCTCCTTGGCTCCGCAGAGCCTCTCGTTTGCGCCTTTCCTGGGGCGCGTGCAAGCAATCTATGCCTTCGCCGGAAAAGAAACAAGGCCCCGATCGCTCGGGGCCTTGCTCCATTTCGCTTGTTGGTCTAAAAATCAGAAATTTTGTCGGAATGCTGTTGTTTTATGGCCCGCACGAACGCGACGTAGGCGGCGATGCTCTGATACCCTGCGTAGCAACCGGAGGCGGTCCAAAGCTGCGGAACAATTTGGTACTTAATCCCCTTGTCGCGGGTAATTAGGGTATTTGGGATATACTTTCATGAATGGGAGAACTACCGTTCTATACGGCTTTCAGAGACGGTACTGCCAATATGTTTGAGCAAATAAGAACGGCTATGGCCGCCGGAGAATGGCTGTATCTCGCATTATATTTTCTCCTGGTCTGCTTCGTAGTTGGAAGTGCAATAGCAGTATTAGTGGCAGGACTAAGGGCGGCTTTTCCTGATTGGGGTTGGTGGAAAAAGCTCATTATCGAATGGTCATTCTTCGATCTCAATGAGATTGATTCGAATCTCACGAACAGGCTTTCCGTAAGGAATGTGGGAATGGTTCCGGTAGGGGTTCGCACGTATGGATATAAAACATGGGACGGAGATGTCTATGAGAAAGAAGACAGGCCAATAGTACATGGACATTTGCTTCAGCCAGAGTACCCAGCAGAGATTTTTCCCTTTCATGATGGCACTGGCCATGTACCAGTTAGGAAAGAAAAGGTTTATTATTATTTTGTTAAAACTGGAAATAAAACATTTCGAGCATATCCGTTTTTCCGTCCACTGGCATGGGGCAAGCGCCTGGTAATATATCTCTCCTGCATGAGCATTGACTAAGCGACTACCAGAAATGCACCAGGGCGATAATACCGAGAATGGGAAGTATCCACGAAATAGCGGATACATTCATGCGGATATTATGAAGCTGGGCCGAGATTTCCTCTAGGATTTCGTACTCGGCTCTGTGTTCGGGAATGTAATCGTCAGTGTTGTGTAACATATCCTTATTATATCCTGGTACGATATGCTGCCAGTATATCGGAACGGGATAAATTCCAATACGATTTGTGCATTTCCCGCAATTTCCTATACTAAGGAGCGTACTAACCGGGGAGCTTATTCCTCTTAAGCCACATCATGAGCACCGTACTTACCGTCATTCTCGCCATTATAGTTCTCGGTATCATCTGGATCGTCTACGCCTTCAACCGTTTCGTCATCCTTACCAACCGCGCGAAGGAAGCGCTCTCCGACATCGACGTACAGCTGAAGCGCCGCTACGACCTCATCCCGAACCTCGTCGAGACCGTAAAGGGGTATGCCAAACATGAGACGAGCGCGTTTGAGAACGTGACCAAGGCGCGGGCCGCCGCAATGGGCGCAACGGCGCCCGCGGAGAAGCTTGCGGCCGAGAACCAGCTTACGAGCACTCTGAAGTCCCTCTTCGCGGTCGCCGAGGCGTATCCGGAGCTCAAGGCGAACGCCAGCTTCCTCGAACTTCAGCGGGAACTCTCCGACACCGAGGACAAGATCCAGGCGTCCCGCCGCTTCTATAACTCGACCGTGCAGGAACTCAACACGAAGCTCGAACAGTTCCCGGGCAATATCATCGGCCCCGCCTTCCACTTCACGTCCCGCGATTTCTTCGAGCTTTCCGCCGGGGATGCGGCAGCCAAGGAGCCGATAAAGGTGCAGTTCTAAACCTATGGCGGGCCCCGCGCCAAACAGCAACGAACTGCACCGCATCGCGGTGACAGGTATTATCTGGAAGAAGGGGGAGGACGGTGTATATCGTTACCTCGTTACGAAGCGTTCGCCCACGAAGAAAGCCTGGCCGAACAAATGGACGGTGCCGGGCGGGGGACTTGAAGTGCAGGATTATATGAGTGCGGAACCGACGTATCAGAATAGCGAAAGCCCGCAATGGTACAACGCGATTGAAAAGACGCTGCGCCGGGAAATTACGGAAGAAGTCGGCGTGGAGGTCGATAGCATCGAGTATCTTCTCGATGTCGCGTTCATCCGCCCCGACGGTACGCCGTGCATTGTCCTCAGCTTCTACTGCCGCTATGCGAGCGGGGAAGTGGCGCTCGACGAGGATGCGACCGAGTATGCGTGGGTGACGGCGGAAGAAGCGGGAAAGTACGAGCTTATCCAGGGCATCGATCATGAGATCGGAATGGTCGATGAAAGGCTGAAAAGAGAAGGGGTATAAAACAAAACGCCCCGCCTTCTTTCGGGTGGGGTCGTTGGGGACAAGCGAAGGCCGTCAGTTCGGGCCTCGGCGAAACCAGTAGGTTATGAAGCAGATGGACCCGAGCGGGCCTCCGAGCTTGAGCGACCAGAGACCGAGCGAGGTCATCCCATGCTCCTCGGAGCCGAGCGGCGAGAAGTCGATAGCCCCCACTCCGCACAACAGCGGAAGGGCGACCATAGCGAACCCGAGAACGGCGGCCGTGAGCAGAATGGTCTGCGAGTGGGTCAAGATGTCGCGGAGATCGTCGTATTCCATTGCGCGATTCCTAGCCATTGATATAGATCCTCCAAAGGGCCAGTTGAAACTATATCTTAGTGTACTATAATTGTCAATACATGAACCTATACCAAGAAAAGGGCGCGAATATACGCCGTACCTGGGCCCTCATGTTCGGGTTCCTCCTCGTGGTCGTTGCTATCGGATTCGGGGCATCCTGGTACTACCAATCTTCTGGCATCCTCTATATCGCCGTGGCGCTTGCGCTCGGCATGAACTTCTACAGCTACTGGTTTTCGGACTCCCTCGTGCTTTCCATGACCAAGGCGCGGCCCGCGAAAAGGGAAGAGTTCTTCGATTTCTATACCGTCACCGAGAACCTCGCGATAACGGCCGGGATGCAGGCCCCGAAGCTCTACGTGATAGACGACCCGGCGCCAAATGCCTTCGCTACGGGGCGCGACGAGAAACACGCGGTCGTGACCGCGACCACGGGCCTCCTCTCTATGCTCACGAGGCCCGAACTCGAAGGCGTTATCGCGCACGAGCTCTCGCATATCCGCAACAGGGACATTCTGCTCATGACCGTGGCTGTGGTGCTTGCGGGATTCGTCGCAATCCTCGCGGATATGTTCCTCAGAGTGTCTATGTTCGGGGGCGGCCGGAGCGACAGGGAGAACGGGAACGCCGGACTCATCCTTATTGTCTTTGCTGTTGCCGCGGCTGTGCTCGCGCCCCTTGCCGCGAAGCTCATCGAGCTTGCGGTCTCGCGCCGCAGGGAATATCTTGCGGACGCTTCGGGCGCCCTCCTGACCCGTTATCCGGAAGGACTTGCTTCGGCGCTCCGGAAGATCGGCAGCTATGGAAAACCGATGCGAAGCGCAAATCTCGCCACCGCGCATCTTTTTATCGGCGAACCGTTCGGTGCCAAGGCGGGGCAGTCCTGGTTCTCGAAGCTCTTCTCGACGCACCCGCCGATTGAGGACCGTATCAAGGCCCTGTTGGGAACTCGTTGACAATACTCTTCGTTGCGCCACTATAGTCGGCAGGCCTTTGTTCCGGCCTGCTTTCCTTTATTTGGGGGCATGCATGCGTAGACCGTTACAGACCACTTTTCGGAGACTCGACCGACTTGATTTCCCTGACGGGCATCTCGGGCCGGACGCGTTCAAGAACTGGTTTGATAATGGTGGGGTGACAACCGCGCCGCCACAGCGCCAACACGAGGCGTATGTAGTGGTTCGTAAGCGCAGCGATATGCGGCGCCCGGGGCACTGCAGGTGCTGTGTGAAGAAGAAAAAGCAAAAAGACGAGGAATGATTCCATATCCTCGCCGGAAGGCGGCCCTCGGCCGCCTTCGACTTTGCCCAGATATAATATCCGGATGGGGAATGTAACTTCCTTGAGTTATCCAAAGAAAAGCAATCGCAAACCGGCTCGTTTGCCGGAGTCCTCTGTATTTCTAGCTGAGTTTTTCGGAATAATGCTGGGCGATGGCGGTATCAATAATCCCTGGCAGGCAAATATAACCCTTAATGCCGTTAAGGATATCGCGTTCGCTCGGCATGTCCGTCATCTCATACGAGCCCTATTCGCGGTCACGCCCACGCAGTTCAGGTATAAGACGAGGAATGCCCTAAGGATACTCGTAAGCAGCGTTTCCGTAGTCGACTTTCTCGTGTCGAAAGGGCTCAAGCGTGGGGACAAGCTGGCTCAAGGACTCCGCATACCGAGATGGATATTAGGGAGTTCAGAGTACAAACGTGCATGCGTACGGGGCCTCGTAGACACGGATGGTTGCATCTTCATACACAAACACATCGTTGCAGGGAAGCCCTATAAGAACATAGGACTCACATTCTCAAGTAGGTCTCCCGAACTCATTTTTCAGGTCGCGGCCATATTTGAAGAATTCGGGATTGTACCGCATATTACTGGCAGAGGAACTGATATCTATATATACCGGGAAGCTGGGGTCGCTCGGTATTTGAAAGTATTCGGTTCTTCAAATACGCGTATTAAGTCGGTCTACGCCAAATGGAAACGTGGCTGAGTGGTCTAAAGCGCACGCTTGGAAAGCGTGTGAACCGAAAGGTTCCGCGAGTTCGAATCTCGCCGTTTCCGCACTTTCTATGAATGTCCGATATATCGCGCCAGCCGTTCTTGTTTTCGGAGGGGTCGTCCTGTGTCTTTTAGCTACCCAGCCATATAAGACACCTATAGAAACGCCGGAAACCGGAAATCCTGTCGCCCAAGGCGTATTTGGCGGCGTTCCGCTCCGAATCGAGGTTGCGGAAAGCGTCGCGTCGCAAGAAAAAGGGCTGGGAGGCCGTACGGATATACCCGATGGTTACGGAATGCTCTTTCCATTCGCCTTGGCGGGCAACTATGGCTTCTGGATGAAGGATATGGAGGTACCCATCGACATCTTCTGGCTTGATGCTCAAGGACAGGTAGTCACTATGAAGGAAAGCGTCTCGCCGGAAACGTATCCGACTGTCTTTTATCCGACCGCGCCATCGTCCTATGTCCTTGAAACCCGCGCAGGGTTCGGGGCGGAGCATGGGATAGGTCTCGGATCCGTACTCACCGGCTTGCCACGAAGCGGGAATGTTTCGCGCTAGCGCTATCCACAGCGCTTCATCAACCGAAGAAGAGTAGAATCATACCTACGTCGTCCCCGGCGCCTATTACAACTTACCTCCGTACTTCTATGCCTAAAGCCGTTGCCCTTTCTCGCTCGAAGTCCGTTCCCGTTACTCGCGCCGCGCATGCTGCACCGGCACCAGTCTCCAAGGAGACGGCACGATACCGCGAACATATTCCGCAGATCGAGAAACGCGACGGAAGGCTGGTACCGTTTGAATTCGAGAAGATCGTCTCGGCGATACACAAGGCGATGATCGCCGAAAACGAAGGAACCGATGCGGACGCCACGCTTGTGGCTCATCAGGTGGCGGGAGAACTCGCGCGTTTTGCGAAGAAATATAAGAATTTCCTCCCGACTGTCGAAGGTATCGGCGATGCGGTCGAGACGCAGCTCATTTTGAACGGCTATGCGAAAGCCGCGAAGGGATACATCCTCTATCGCGACAAGCGCTCCCAGATGCGCGCGAACAAGATCGAAGTTCCCGAGCATGTCCGGAAGCTTGCGGAAGAGAGCAAGAAATATTTCAAGGATAATGCGCTCGGAGAATTTGTTTATTTACGAACGTATTCCAAATGGATCCCGGAGGAAGGCAGACGCGAAACCTGGATCGAAACCGTCGACCGGTATATCGCGTTTATGAAAGAGAATCTCGGAGAAAAGCTCTCGGAGAAGGAATATGCGGAGATACGCATGGCGATCCTCAAGCAGGAAGTGATGCCGTCGATGCGGCTCATGCAGTTCGCGGGCGAAGCGGCCAGGAAGTCGAACGTCTGCGCGTACAACTGTTCCTATATCGCGCCGTCGAAGCTCCAGGATTTCGCGGAGATCATGTACATCTCGATGCGCGGCACGGGCGTCGGCTATTCGGTCGAGAGTCAGAATATTCAAGCGCTTCCACAAATCGCGTATCAGACCGGAGAGAAGCTCGCGACATTCGTCGTGCCGGATTCCGCCGAAGGATGGTGCAACGCGCTTACGCTCGGTCTTGAAACGTGGTATGCCGGAAAAGATATCGACTTCGATTTCTCCCTCGTGCGTCCGGCGGGCGCGCGCCTTAAGACCATGGGCGGGAAAGCCTCGGGCCCCGAGCCGCTTCGGCAGCTGCTTTCGTTCTCCCGCGAGCGCATCTTCGCGCGCCAGGGAAGAAGGCTCCGCAACATCGACGCGCACGACATTATCTGCAATATCGGCGCGTGCGTGGTTGCCGGGGGAGTGCGGCGGAGCGCCATGATCTCGCTTTCGGACCTCGACGACACCGAGGTGCGCGACGCGAAGAAGGGCCAGTTCTTCCTTTCCGATCCGCACCGCTCCATAGCGAACAACTCCGCCGTATATCTTGAGAAGCCGACCAACGAAGAATTCATGGACGAGTGGGTGGCGCTCATGAAGAGCCGCTCGGGCGAGCGCGGCATATTCAACCGCGGGGGACTTATGACCCAGCTTCCCGCGCGCCGCATCAGGAACTGGGAGGAGACCGGCTACATCAAGAACGGACGCATCAAGGAGCTTCCGGGCACGAATCCTTGCGGCGAGATCATTCTCAAGTCCAAGCAGTTCTGCAACCTTACCGAAGTGATCGCCCGTGCGGACGATACGAAGGAGTCGCTCGTCCGGAAGGCGCGCCTTGCGACTATCCTCGGCACGTACCAGTCGACCCTGACCAAGCTTCCGTACCTTTCGAAGGAGTGGGTCGACAACTGCGAGGGCGAGCGGCTTCTTGGCGTCTCCATTACGGGCCAGTGGGATTCAAGGGAGAGCCGGAATGCGGAGGCGCTCGCGGCCATGAAGGATGAGACCGTCAAGACGAACAAAACGTATGCAAAGCGGTTCGGTGTGAACCAGTCGACCGCGATCACCTGCGTAAAGCCGTCGGGGACTGTCTCGAAGACGTTCGACGTCGCTTCCGGCATGCATCCGCGCCACGCCCCGTACTATATCCAGCGTATCCGCATTTCGGTGACGGACTCGCTCTTCAAGATGCTCCGGGACCAGGGCGTGCCCGCGCATCCGGAAGTGGGGCAGACGGAAGAAAACGCGAACACCTATGTGCTCGAATTCCCGGTCAAGGCACCCGAAGGAGCGATATGCAAGGACGATATCACCGCGCTTGACCAGCTTGAGCACTGGAAGCTCGTGAAGACGAAGTATACAGAGCACAATCCTTCGGTCACCATTTCGATCGGCGACGACGAGTGGATCACGGTCGCGAACTGGGTGTACGCGAACTGGGACATCGTCGGCGGCCTCTCATTCCTTCCGAGGAGCAACCACGTGTACCGTCTTGCGCCGTACGAGGCCATCACCAAGGAAGAATACGAGAAGATGCTCCCGCGCTACGCGAACGTCGACTATTCAAAACTGTACCAGTACGAGCGGCAGGACGAGACGGAAGTGAAGAAGGAGTTGGCCTGCGCTGGCGGAACGTGCGAGATCTGAGGTATTGGATAAATAGGATTTCCGTGCGATAATACCAGCGGACCGGGTGCGACGGTCGCGCGACCCTGCCTTCGGGCGGGGAGCGAGGAAAGTCCGAACACACGCAAAGCGATTTGCAGCACGCTAGCAGGTAACGCCTGTCCGCCGCAAGGCAAGGGATGCGAGCAGAAACGCCCGAGGCGAGAGCCGACGGCATCCTTCGGGGTGAGTCTTCCCGGAAGGGAAGAATGAAACGGCAAAATTCCTAGCCGTGTGCAAGGCCGTGTCCCGCAAGGGAAGTGCCGCAAAGATTCCGCCGGCGACGGCGGAACAAGACAAATGGCCGTCCCACGACAGAATTCGGCTTATAGCCCGGTCCGCATACATGAAAAAACCCCGCTTTTGGCGGGGTTTTTTCATTGCGCCTTTTATACACTTACCCGGCTCGCGCCTCGGGTGTCGCATCCTGTATACTGGAAGACGTTCCTTATTTACTCGTTCTAAAATATCCAACAACATGAATCCTGAAAATGTTGTTGCGCGTCGCAGCGTCTCTTTCGAGACTGCAACAGTGTGGGCCATTGCTCTCACTGCCGCGATCGCAACCCTTGTGCTTGTTCCCTCCGCCTCTATTCCGTTCCTCTATACCAAGGTCTCGGTGCTCGCCCTTGGCGCCATCGTCGTTTTAGCACTCTTCATTCTTGCCCGCCTCACGCGCGGTAATGCAGTCCTTCCGCCGCTTCCGCTCGTGCTTGCGATGTGGGCGGTGCCGCTTGCGTACCTTCTGTCGGGTATTTTCTCCGGCACAACGCTTTCCGCGGCCCTCTTCGGGAGTCAGCTCGAGCCGGATACGCTCGGATTCGTGATCATCATGGCGGCGCTTGGAACCCTTTCGGCGCTTGCGGTACGGCGCGTCGACCAATACCGCACGTTCCTCAAGCTTATGGGCGGTTTGTTTGCGCTGGTCGTGGCGCTCCAGGTGCTCATCCTTATTATCGGCGAAATCGCGCCGGGCTTTCTTTCTCCTGCGACGGCGCTCCCCGGCTCCTTTAGCGACCTCTCCATGCTCGTTGGGCTTGGCCTCATCGGAGCCATGCTCGCGCTTCGGTTCCTCCCGCTTGAAGCGCGCGTGAAAAAGGCGCTGTATGTCGCCTGCGGGCTGGGCCTCGTGCTGCTCGCGGTCGCGAACTCCTTCTTCGTCTGGTCCCTGGTCGCACTTGCCGCACTCGGCCTCTTCGTTGAAGCGGTCATGCGCCGGACTCCGTTCCGGGGAGAGGAGGGGGAAAGCTTTCCGGGCACCACGCTTCTTGCCGAGCAGGACGCGGAAGGAGGCGAAGAGAGCGGCTCGCGGATGCTCGGCGCCTCGCTTGCCGTGCTCGTCGTTTCCCTGTTCTTCCTCATCGGCGGATCGACCATCGGCGGGGCGCTTGGAAACGCGCTCGGCCTTAACTTGCTCGATGTCCGCCCGTCCTGGCAGTCGACCGTCGCTACCGGAAGCCATGTCTACGCGTCTTCGCCCCTGTTCGGCTCCGGCCCCGGGACATTCGGTGCCGAATGGCTTAAGTCGCGCGACGCGTCGCTCAACAGCACGATTTTCTGGAACATCGATTTCACGACCGGTATCGGCTACCTGCCGACTTCGTTCGTGACAACGGGCATCGCGGGTGCGGTCGCGTGGCTGCTGCTTCTCGGGCTCTTCGTATTCCTCGGGTTCCGGTTCCTCCTCTTCCGCGCGTCAAATGATCCGGTCGTGCGGTTCGTATCGCTCCTGTCGTTCGTCGCGGCCGCGTACGTCTTTGTCACGGCGGTCGTGGACGTGCCGGGGCCTGTCGTGCTCGCGTTCGGCTTCATTTCGCTTGGCGTGTTCGCCTCGACGCTCCGCTTCGGGAAAGGGCAGTCGCAACACGGCATCGTCTTCGGGAGAAGCCCCCGGATCGGCTTCGTGATCGTCTTTGCCCTTACGCTGCTCCTTCTGGCGTCGATCGTGGCCGCGTACGCGGTCGTGGAACGCTATCTCGCGCAGGTCGCGCTTACGCGCGCGGTTTCCGCTCTCTCGGCGGGAAACATCGACGGCGCGGGGGCCGCGGTAGCGCAGGCGCTCGTCTTTAGCCAAAGCGATGATGCGTATCGCCTCGAAAGCCAGATCGCCCAGGCGCGTCTCAACCAGATCGCGGGAGACACGGGCTTGTCGGCGGATGCCGCGCGGACCGGAATCCAGGCGGCGCTTACCGACGGAATCCAGGCGGCGCTTACCGCGACGAAGCTCGCGCCGAACCGCTACCAGAACTGGGTCGCGCTCGGCACGATGTACGGCACCGTCGTTCCGCTCGGAGTTCCCGGCGCCTACGACAACGCGAAAGCCGCGTACGCGAAGGCCCAGGAGCTCAATCCTTCAAGCCCGCAGCTGCCGTACATCCTCGCGCAGCTTGAGATCGCCAACAAGGACAACAAGGCCGCCGAAGCGTTCCTGGTCCAGGCCATCCAGCTGAAGCAGGATTTCACGCAGGCCATCTTCCTCTTGTCGCAGCTTGAGGTCGCAAGCGGGAACGCCCAGGGCGCGCTCGCCGCGGCCGAAAGCGCCGCATACTTCGCTCCGAACGACCCGGCGGTGCTCTTCCAGGTCGGCATACTGCGCGCGGGCACGGGAGATCTTCCGGGCGCGATAGCCGCGCTGTCGAAGGCGGCATCCGTGAATCCGCAGTTCGCGAACGCGCGGTACTTCCTCGCGGTCGCCTATGCCGAAAGCAAGGACTTCGCGAACGCGCTTGGCGAACTCGAGGCGGTCGCCGCGCTTTCCCCTGATAACGAGAAAGCGGTCGCTTCATACATAGCGGCGCTTAGAAAAGGAACGAATCCGTTCCCGTCGCTTCGCACCGGGGCGGTCGGTACGCTCCCGGAATCGTCCCCGGACGCTTCGACCAAGTAGGACCGTAACAAATGGTCCGCAGGCTTCTCACTCGGATCACGGCACCGGTACGCGGCCTCCACGAGGCCGCGTACGTGCTTGCCGCGCTTACGCTCGCGTCCCAGGCGCTCGCGATCCTCCGGGACCGCGCGTTCGCCCACAGCTTCGGGGCGGGGCAGACGCTCGACCTCTATTACGCCGCGTTCAAGATCCCCGACCTCGTATTCGCGCTCGTAGCGTCGCTCGTTTCCGCCTATGTGCTCATCCCGCGGATCGCCGAAGCGTCGGGGAAGGACGCGCGCGAGCTTATGTCGCAAACGGCCACCTTCCTGCTTGTCGGCGGCGGAATCATCTGCGCCGTGCTCGCGCTCTTCGCGCCGCATCTTTTGTTCCTTCTCTTCCCGGGCTTCGCCGACATCCCGGAGCGGGCCTCGTTTATCCTGCTTGCGCGCATCCTCCTCCTGCAGCCGATTCTGCTCGGCCTTTCGGGAGTGGTGACGAGCGTGACGCAGGTGCACCGGCGCTTCGCGCTCTTCGCGCTCTCGCCGGTGCTCTACAACCTCGGCATCATCTTCGGGACCGTATTCCTCTACCCGCTCTATGGATTGCCGGGCATAGGAATCGGCGTGGTGATCGGCGCCGTGGCGCATCTCGCGATACATCTGCCGGTCGTCGCAAAAGCGGGACTCTTTCCGCGGCTCGTCATGCCAGACTGGCGGACGATCTTCTCCGTGATGAAGGATTCCGTGCCGCGCTCTCTTGCGCTTGGCGCGGGTGCCGCCACGACGCTTGCGCTTACGGCGCTCGCCGCGCGCTCCGGTACCGGCGGCGTCTCCGTCTTCACGCTCGGCGGGAATCTAGAGGCGGTGCCGCTCTCGCTTATCGGCGCGTCCTACGCGGTCGCGGCGTTCCCGGTGCTCTCCGAGCTTGCCGGGAAGGACGACAAAATCCAGTTCTCCGCGGTGCTCTCGTCGGCCGCGCGGCACCTCATGGTCTGGTCTATCGTCACGTTCGGGCTTGTGGTAGTCCTTCGCGCGCACTTGGTGCGCGCGATACTCGGCACCGGCGCGTTCGGCTGGGACGCGACCAGGCTTACGGCCGCGGTGCTTGCGATCCTCGTGGTCGCGCTCGCCGCCCAGGGCCTCGTGCTGCTTCTTTCCCGCGCGCTCTACGCGGCGAAGCAGTCCTGGTCTCCGCTTACGATCCAGGTCGCGGGAGGCATACTTTCGCTTTTTGCGGCGGGCGGCCTTCTCTGGCTCGCGCCGCACTTCCCCGGTCTCCCGGCTTTCGTTGACGCCCTTTTTAGGGTGTCCGGGGTTGCCGGAACTTCGGTACTTCTTATAGCGATAGGGGCAACGGTCGGGCAGCTTCTCATCGCTGTCCTTCTGGTTGCGGCGCTCTCGAAAGCCGCTCCGGGCTTTGCCAGGACGCTCGTACGTCCGCTCTTCGAGGGCCTCGCGGCGGCGCTTGTCGGCGGGTGCCTTGCCTACGGCGTTCTCGCGCTTCTTGGCGGGCTCGCGCCCCTTACCACGACCGTCGCCGTCTTTACCGAAGGCTTCGCGGCGGGTATGGTGGGGCTCGCGGGAGCCATCGGCGTGCTGTACTTCACCGATAACCGCGAATTCGCGGTTATGCGCGAAGCGCTTATTCGCGCCGCGAAAAAACACATCCTTCCGCCGCTGGGGCTCTGATAATCAAGAAGACTTGCGCTAACGTTTGTAT